>CAKUCX010000122.1 GCA_934643865.1 uncultured Kiritimatiellota bacterium | reverse complement strand
GCGCGAGGGCGGGCGCGCGGAAGGCGGGCGCGAGCGCGGCGACGCCGAGGCGCTCGCGCGCCGTCGCGAAGTCGCGCGCGACGAACGCGGCGAAGCCGTCGAGGTAGTTCGCCTCGGCGTCGTAGGCGTTGACGGCCAGCGCGCGCCGCGCGAGCGCACGCGCGGCGTCGTAGCCGCCGCGCCGGAACTCGTAGCCCGCGAGGCACGTGAGCGCGGGCGACAGGCAGGCGTCCTTTGCCAGCGCGGCGCGCAGGCTCGCCGCGCCGAGGCGGTCGTCGCGCTCGCGCAGCGCCTGCTCGCCGCGCACGTAGAGGCCCCAGGCGCTCCCCCAGTCGAAGCCGGCCGGCGCGTCGACCGGACGCGCCGCCGGCTGCGCCGCCTTCGCCTCGGCCTCGATCTCCTTCAGGTCGCGCACCGGGCCCCACGACTCGGCGAAGCGCTCCGTCGCGCCCGGCGCGAACGTGGGATGCTTGAAGGGCGTGCGCCAGTTCCCGCCGCGCGGCTGGTTGAAGCAGCGGCCGCTCTGCAGCTCCATGTACTGCCCGTCGGCGTCCGTCAGCAGGTCTTCCCAGATGGCGCCCTGCCGCGAGAGCGCCCACAGCCAGATCTTGCGCCCGAACTTCTCGTAGGGGAGGTTGCGGTGGAAGCTGCCGTACCCCGCGTCGGGCCACCAGACGGCGTAGAAGCCGTTGGCGCCGGGCAGGACGTGGTAGGACTTGTTGCCGCCGTAGGCGTTGTTCGCGTAGACGGAGAGGTCGCGGCCGCGCGCGTCGTGGGGCCAGCGGCGCACCTCGACCTCGCCCTCGTGGCCGATCGCGGCCGTGCCGGGGAACACCAGCTTCGGGTTGCCGCGCACGCCGTAGGCGGCGTTCATCCAGTGGTAGTACGGCTGCGGCAGATTCGACGTGTTCATCCACGTCGTGCGCGTCTCGAAGGCGTCCGCGTCCGGCGCGAGGCGCACCTCCACCTGCCAGGCCGTGCGCGTGATGTACTCGTTGGCGGCGACGAAGCAGCTGACGCTCGCGTCCGCGTTCGTGCGCACACACCAGTCGACGGGCGTCGCGCTCGACGGCGCGTGGCCGATGATGCCGAAGTTGAACTCGATGCCGCCCGAGAGCCAGGGCCCGCGCATGGCGATGTCGCGGAACTTCAGCACGCGGTTGCAGTAGAGGAAGTCGCGCCCGGCGACCTTGTCGAACGCCCGGTAGACCTTGCCGCCGACCTGCGGCAGAAGCTCGACGCGCAGGCGCGCGTTCTCAAGCGCGACGACCTGCCAGGCCTGCGTGCAGGGCCGCGCCGTCGAGCCGTCGTAGCGGAAGTAGGGGTAGCGCCGCTCGGCCGTGCAGGGCACGGGGTCCGGGTCGCCGAACGGATACGTCGTGAACGCGCGCGTCCCGACCGTGACCTCGGCCCCCTGCGCGGCCGCGCACGCCGCCAGCCACGCGAAGGCCGTCCGCGCCGCCTTCAGCCCTGCCATGTTCCTGCTCCCATGCCGTCACCTCTTTTCGCTTTCGCCGCGGCGGGGACCCAATCCCGCACCCGCTTCACGAGAGTATAGCACAAAACCGGCCGTCCCCGCCGAAGATGCACCCTTCTCCCGATTTTTGGCGAATCTATAATATGCTAACATGGACGTCGAGCGAGATGACATTCTTACTCCGATTTTTTCGGGGGGGGGGGGGGGGGGGGG
>CAKUCX010000121.1 GCA_934643865.1 uncultured Kiritimatiellota bacterium | reverse complement strand
GGCGCGCCGGGGACGTCGCGCCCTACCAGGGGCGCGGGCAGGATGCGGGGCATGGTAGGGGCCGACGTCCCCGGCGGCCCGCGTACACGATGTCGTCCCCGATGTCGTCCCCGAGTGCGCGGCGCGCCGGGGACGTCGCGCCCTACCAGGGGCGCGGACAGGATCCGGGCCTGGGAGGTCTGGAACGAGCAGAACATCGCGCCGTTCTGGTTCGCACCGCCGGATCCCACGAACTACGTGTCGGTGCTGCGCGCGGCTTACGAGGAGGTCAAGGCGGCGGATCCGGCGGCGCGCGTGGCGATCGGCGGGTTCGCCGGCGTGCCCTGCGCCTACATCGAGGAGGTCTACCGGAATGGGGGCGGCGCGTACTTCGACATCATGAACGTCCATCCCTACGTCTACCCGGGCGCGCCCGAGGGCCGCCTGGAGGCGCGCATGGAGCAGCTGCGGGCGGTGATGGGGCGGCACGGGGATGGCCGGAAGGCCGTCTGGTTCACGGAGATTGGCTGGCCGACGCATGCCCCGCGCGTCATGTCGAAGGAGGTCCTGCTGACGGCGCTTGCGCGGATCGACGCGCAGAAGGCGGACTGGCGCATCGTGATGACCGACGAGGAGCCAACGGGGAGCTGGGCGGAGGAGATGCACCGGCTCCTTCCACGGGCGACCGTCGAGGAGGTGGCGATGCGCCGCTTCCCCGCATGGCTCGCGTCGAACAGCGTGGACGTGGTGGTGTTCCCGCATTCGGGGCGGTACGACCGGGCGGCTCTCGCGGCCGTCGAGGCGCGCCATTTCCCGCGCGGGGGCGTCCTGGCCTGCCTTTCGGGCGTGCCGCTCTGCTTCTCGTGTTCGACCGATGGCGAGGGCAACGTCCTCGCGGACGAGCGCAACGCGGGCTTTGCGGCGCGTCCGCGCCTCGGCATCGCCCTGCTCAGCGAACACACGGACGCGCGCATCCCGCCGGAGGTCGTTCTGGAGAACGGGAAGAAGGCGCAGCGCTTCTTCGGGCCGTCCGCGCGGCGGGACGTGTCGTTCGTGCCGTTTGACGGATGGCGGGCGCGGACGAACGGGCTGGACTTGGTGGCGGCCGGCATGTACCGCAGGGAGGGCGGGCGCAGGGGCACGATCGTCGTCTCGGGCATGCGGGAGCCGAGGTCGCGGGCCAGTTCGGAGGCGCGGCAGGCGCAACTGCTGCCACGCGCGATCGCGACGGCGCTGCAGCTGGGCGTCGAGCGGTATTTCATCTACGAGTTCCAGGCGATGGAGAAGGACGCGGAGGACCCCGAGTCGCACTTCGGCATCGTCCACGCGGACCTCTCGCCCAAGCCGGCCTACGAGGCGCTCAAGGCGTTCCATGCGTTTCGCCCGGACGGCTCGCGTGACGCACAGGGCTGGGCGCCGCGCCGGACGGCGGGGGGCGTGCGCGTCTTCCAGTGGATGCGGCCCGACGGCGTCGTCGCGGGCATGCTGTGGAGCCCGTCGCGGCCGGGCGTGCGCCGCCTCAAGTTCCTCACGCCCGACGTGCGCGTCCATGACGCAGCGGGGCGCCCGCTCGCGGCGCGGGCCGACGGAAACGGCCGCCTCGACCTTCCGGTCGGGGCGGATGTGGTCTACTACGTCGGCGCCGCGTTCACGCGGGAGGGTCCGTAGCTCCGAATCCGGGCGCGGAGGGGGCCCGGACCGCGCGCCATGCGGGAAAATCGAAAAACCTTCAAATACCCCCTTGCGCGCGCCGGGGGAGTGTGCTACACTATGCC
>CAKUCX010000120.1 GCA_934643865.1 uncultured Kiritimatiellota bacterium | reverse complement strand
CGCCCACGCCGCCCATGCCCGCCTTCAGCACCCAGTTCCCGTTCGTCGGGTCGATGTCGAGCCAGTACATGTCGAGGAGGTCGAGCGTGCCGACCTTCCGGTTGGCGAGGTCCCACTGCTCCGCCAGGCGGATGCCCCCGCCTTCGCCGAACCCGGCGAGCCAGGCCATGACCGCCCTGTAGTAGGGGTCGTTCGGGTCGAGGCCGGCGTCCGTCACGTCCTTGTCGGCCTCTTCGCCGACCGTCACGTCGACCGTCGCCTCCACGTTCTTCAGCTGGAGCGTCCACGTGTGCCCGTCCGCGCGCGAGGCGCGCCCGCGCGCCTCGGCGAGCGCGACGCCGTTCGTCGTCACCTCGCCGAGCTGGTACCAGGGGTCGGTCGTGTAGACGATGTTCGTCGAAGACCCCTTGGGGACGATGAGCATCGCCGCGCGGTTCGTGCTGGCCCCCACCAGCTGGTGGACGTGGTCGCCCAGCAGCGTCGAATAGATCCAGATGTTCGTGCCGTTCGGCAGCAGGAACCAGAGGGGGTCGATGTCCTGCAGCGTGCCGTCCTTCATCTTGTTGAGCGCGGCGGGCGTGGCGACCATCTGGTTCGTCCAGCACGAGGCGTCCTCGCCGTGGCTGCGGAAGACGCCGAGGGTCCCGGGCGCCGCGTCGGCGCCCGCGTAGAACCAGTGCGAGCCGTCGCCGTCCACCGCCTTGATCTGCGCGAGCAGGTTCGTGCCGCTGTTGTAGTATTCCGCCGACGTCCCCGCGTTGTAGTTTCTGCCCTCGATGACGATCTGGTGCTCGATGACGCCGCTCGGGCGCACGAGCGCGAGGCCGTAGGGCTCGTAGTAGCGCAGGTTGCCCTGGTAGAGCGAGAGCGAGGCGGCACCCGTCCCCGCGCTGTCCGTCGGCGTCTTCATCCACGCGCCGTCCGCCTCGGGGACGCCGCCCTTCTCCTTCGCGGTCGGGCTGCGCAGCGCGATGAACGTGTAGTGGTTCGTCGCGTCCACGCCCGGCCTCGTGCCGAGCTTCGAGGTGATGGCCGAGGGGGAGCTGCCGAAGCGGGCGATCGTGCCGCGCTTCCTGTAAAGGTCCACCGCGTCGATGCGCCAGCCGGTGAGGTCCGCGCCCTGCGGCGCCGCGATCTCGACGAACTGGTTCGTGTAGTCGGAGAGTTCGCCCGCCTCGTAGAGGTTGACCTCGTTCAGCCACGCGCGCAGCGGGGAGATCGAGTCGAGGATCGTGTAGGCCGCGAAGCGGCTGCCGTCGCCCGCGCCGTACGTCTCGTTCAGGTCCTTGATGCCGTAGTACCAGCTCGGCGGCACCCACTGGTCGCGGCCGAGGGCGCTGGCGTGCGCCACGCCGTCCGTGTCGAGGAATTCCGCCCGCAGGTGGAACTGCCACACGTTGTCCGGGAACGTCCCGACCGGCGTCCGCTCCGGGCCGATCACGCTTTCGGGGTTGTTGTAGGTGCTGCGGAAGACGAGGTTCGACGACACCTGCTCAAGGCGCATCTTGATCGCCTTGGGGCTGTCCTTCCACTGCTCGTAGCCCCACGGCGAGACGCCGGGGTAGAAATAGGCGTAGACGGCCACGCTCGCCATGTCGAGCTTGTCGCCCAGCTGCTGCGGCACGACCGTTGCCTGGACGCCCCAGCTCTCGCCGAGGATCGGCTGCTCGCCCGGCGCCGACACGTCCGCGACGGGCTTGGCCGGCAAGTCGGCGATGTGCGAGCGGAACGGGAAGACGTCGCGGAAGACGAGCTTCGGCGTAATCGGCTCGCCCACCGTGATCTCGTCCACCCACACGCGCTGGATCGGCGTGGCGGGCGGCTTCTCCCAGTCGTCCGCCCCCGCCCCCGCGCGCCCGTGCCGCGAGCCGTTCACCTCCAGGCGCACGGCCGTGTACTTCACCGACTCGTCCGTCGTCGACCAGCGGTACGTCTGGTACGTCGTGTTCGTGATCTCG
>CAKUCX010000119.1 GCA_934643865.1 uncultured Kiritimatiellota bacterium | reverse complement strand
GCCGCCGTCCCCCCGCCGCGCGCGGCGGCGAGCGCGCGGACGAGCGCCGCGCCGTGGGCCTCCCAGTCGGCGAGCGAGACGGATACGCAGGGGCGCCACAGCGCGGCGGGCGGCTGGGAGGGCTCGTCCGGCGTGCGCAGGGGGCGCCGCAGCGTCCAGGAGAAGACGCGTGCGACGCCGTTCGTCGTGACGGCGGCCGCCCCGTCGGGCAGGTTGCGGGCTTCGAGGCGCAGGTCGAGGCCGGCGGGGACGTGCAGCTCCACCCGTTCGCGGTCCACGGGGCTGCGTCCGCCGAAGACGAAGCGCCCGTTGTACGCGACGGGCGCGTTCGTGACCGTCGTGGCGACGACCGTGCGGATGACGCTGCCGACCTCCACGCCGGGGAGGTTCACGACGAGGATCTTCGAGGCGGGGTAGCGCGGGGCGGACGCCGCCCCGTCGCCGTCCAGCAGGTTGACCTCCTTCGGCGTGACGGCGAAGATCCGCCCGTTCCGGTTCGAGACCGTCGCCGAGACGAGTTCGACCTGCCGCGTACACGGCGCGTAGGTAAACGTGAGCTCGCTTTCCGTCGTCTTGCCGCGCGGGGTGAGGATCTCCTTCTCGACGGTGTTCGTCGTCACCCAGGCGGTCGGCGCGGCGAGGTGCGTCACCGTCGTCTTTTCGCGGACGCGCAGGTGCGCGCCCGCGTCGTCGCGCGCGGCGAAGAGCGCCGTCTCGCGCTCGGCGCGCTCCACGTCCTTGCGTGCCTCGCGCAGGGTGCCGTAGGCGGCGGCGGAGATGTCCACGTCCGCCACCTGCATCGTCCGGCGGGCGTGCAGCACGCCGTTCGTGCAGGAGACGGCGCGGGCGTAGGCGAACGCACCCGCGCGGACATCGGCGGGGGCGGGCAGCGTCTGCACCGCGCCGAGGGAGGCGTCGAGCGTGAGGCGCAGCGTCTCCTCCGTCCCCGCCGTGCAGGCGAGGACGAGCGGGAAGCGGCGCGTCTCCAGCGCGGTGTTCTCGTCGAGGAGGCCCTCCACGACGCTCAGCGCGGCGGTGGCGAACGGGAGCGTGAGCGCGTCGCGCGTGCGGCCGCGCAGGAGCGCCCCCGGCAGGTACGTACACGTCGTCGCCGCAAGCGGCGTCGCCGTGTCGCGCAGGTCTTCCGGCGACACTTCAAGCGACAGCAGCTCCGCGCCGGCGGCGACGCTGCGCCAGATCCCCTCGAACCAGTGCCGGCGCGCGGCGGGCGTCTTGCGGAGGAGCGTGTGGCGCAGCACGGTGTCGTTGATGCCGTCGAACGCGAAGGAGGTCGTGAGCAGGATGCCGCCGTCGGCGTCGAGCGTACCCGACGAATCGGCGCGGAGCGTGTTCGCGCGGACGGAGGGGACGGGCGAGGTCCTCAGGCGCTCGCCCTCGGGGCGCGCCACGAGGTACGATTTGTCCGAGAGGTAGGCGGGCAGCAGGTCCTTCGTCGACTCGTCCGTCGGATCCATGAGGCGGTAGCCGTCCCCGTCCACGACGGCGGCGATCGCGTGGTTGAAGAAGGGCGAGGGGATCTCGGGGTCCATCTTCGCGCCCGCGTGGATGAGGACGGGGTACGCCTCCACGCCCGCGAGGCGCAGGAGCGCGACGAGGAGCGCGGCCTTGTCGCGGCAGACGCCGTAGCGGTTCGCGAAGGTGAGCGCGACGTCGTGCGGCTCGTAGCCGGGCGCGTCGTCCTCCAGCGTGAGGCCCATGTAGCGGACCTCCTGCGAGACGAACCGGAAGAGCGCGCGGATCCGCTCGTCCTCCGTCCCGCACGGCTGCGTCAGCGTGCGGACGGCGTTCGTCATCTCGGGCGACGTGCGCGCGAGGTGCGGCGCGCAGAGATCCCAGTACCAGCGCGAGACGGCGGGCCAGTCGGGGATCGTCGAGAGGCGCAGCGTCTGCACGGCGCGCGAGAAGGGCGGCATATTCGGCTCGGCGAAGGCCTGCGGCACGTCGCGGGCCGTCCAGGCGAGGAGGCGGCGCCCGCCGGCGAGGGGGCGGTCCGGCGCGCGCGCCGCCGTGCCCGCGCAGGGCTGGCGCACGGC
>CAKUCX010000118.1 GCA_934643865.1 uncultured Kiritimatiellota bacterium | reverse complement strand
GCTCCGCCCCGTCGCGGGGCCTAGCGCCTGCGCGCGTGGGCGCGGCGGTAGGCGCCGGGCGTGAGGCCGCGCGCGCGCTGGAAGAGGCGGCTGAAGTGGCTCTGGTCGTAGAAACCGCACTCCAGGGCGATGTCGGAGATCAGCTTGTCCGTCGTCTCCAGAAGCCGCCGCGCGGCGTTGAGCCGCACGCGCAGAAGGTACTGGCCGGGGGAGACCTCGAAGAGGCGGGTGAACGTGCGCTTGAAGGTGCTTTTCGACATGCCGGCCCTGCGGGCGAGCGCGTCGAGCGGAAGGGGCTCGGCGTAGCGGCTTTCGATGTCGTCCGCGACGGCGCGCAGGGCGTCGTCGTTGCGCGCCTCGGAGGAGTCGCGGCCCGTCAGGCGGTAGGTGCGGGCCGTGCCGACGATGCGGCCGCGCCGGTCGCGGAGGGGGTGGACGTCCGAGATCATCAGGCGGTTCGAGTAGTCGGCGGGATGGGCGGTGACGCGCTGGAGGACGGGGCGGCCCGTTGCAAGGACTTCGCGGTCGAGCGCCATGTAGTCGTCGGCGAGCGTCGGCGGGAAGAGGTCGCGCGACGTGAGGCCGATCGCGTCCCACTCGCTGCGGATATTGCAGACTTCGCAGTTGCGGCGGTTGAGGGCCATGATGCGGCCCGCGCGGTCCTTCATGTAGAAGCACAGCTCGCTTGCGTGTTCGAGCAGGCCCCGGAAGGCGGCGGCGTTCGGCCCGATCCGGGCGAAGAAGGCCGCGCGCAGGCGCTTCTTCTCCTGGAGGGTCATGGCCGCTGGTCTCTCCGAATGGGGCGCATGGACCGATTATACATTTTTTTTGCCCGATTGTGCAAGTCCCCCGTGGAAGCTTATGCGATAATCTCCACGTCATGAAGATCCGTTCGCATCTTGCGGCCCTCTGCTGCCTCGCGGCCGCCTTCGCGGCGGCGGCCGGCGGCCTGTCGCCGCGCGACAGCGTGTGCGCCGACGTCCTCGTCGTCGGCGCGGGCTCCGCCGGCGTGCCGGCGGCCGTGCAGGCCGGGCGCCTCGGGGCGAGGACCGTGCTTGTCGAGTCGGCGGCGGTCCTCGGCGGGAACCTGACGCTCGGCGGCGTCGAGCATCCCGACCCGTTCCGCAAGAACGCGCAGACGGTCATCGGCGGCATCGGGCTTGAGTGGACGATGAAGACGGTCGCGCTCGGGCGGGGGGCCGCCGCCGAGGCGCGCGCCGGCCGCCCGCTTGAGCCGGACCGGCTCACGCTCAAGGAGAACTTCGACCCCTGGACGTTCGTGTGCGTCGGCGAAGAGCTGCTGCGCGACGCGGGCGTCGACCTGCGCTACTACGAAACGCCGGTGATGGCGGAGAGGCTGGCGGGCCCGGACTACAACTGGCGCGTGCTGACGGGCGTGCAGGGCGGCCTGCGGGAGATCCGCTGCCGCCAGCTCGTCGACGCGACGGGGAACGGCGGCCTCGCCGGGATGTGCGGCGCGGCCTTCCTCCCCGTCGACGGCGAGGCGCAGGGCGGGTCGCTCCACTACCGCCTGACGGGCGTCCCCGACCCCAAGGACCTGCCGGAGGGCCTGCTCGCGCGGCGTCTCGCCGAGGCGCATGCCTCCGGCGCGCTGCGCGACGGCGACAACCACGGCGGGGACGTCGGCGACGCGCTGATCCTGCGCTGGCAGGCCGCCAACTACGTCTACGGCGCGGACAACACGACGTCCGAATCCCGCACGGAGACGAACGTGCGCGGGCGGGCGTCGGCGCTGCGCGTCCTGCGCTTCGTCCGCACGCTCCCCGGCGGCGCCTCGGCCCGCATCGCCTGGATGAGCCCGGAGACGGGCGTGCGGGAGACGCGGCGCGTGAAGGGCCGCGTCGTCGTCACAGGCGACGACTACCTCTCCGGCAGGTGCTGGGAGGACGCCGTCTGCTACGCGACCTACCAGATCGACATGCACGCGCACAGGTGGAAGGACTTCGTGCGCGTGCCGCTCGGGCGCGACGTCTACCCGACTGTCCCCTACCGCGCCCTGCTGCCCGCCGGCGTCGAACATCTGCTCGTCGCGGGGCGCTGCCTGAGCGCCGACCGTCGGGCGTTCGCCGCCCTGCGGCTCTGCGCGCCTGCGATGGCGACGGGGC
>CAKUCX010000117.1 GCA_934643865.1 uncultured Kiritimatiellota bacterium | reverse complement strand
GCCTTCCGCCGCGCCGCCCCGCCCGACGGCGCCCGCCCCTGTGCCGGCCGAGGCGGCCCCCGCCGCGCCGTCCCCGCCCGCGCATGTGCTGACGGACGAGGAACGCAAGCGGATCATGGACGACAAGAAACTGAACGACTTCATGGGCGTCTTCAAGGGCGCGCAGATCACCAGCCTGAAGTGAGACGATTCTTCAACAGCAAAGGAACGACAATGGACGTGAACGAGAGACCCACGATGAAGATGCTGCCCGGCGACGAAGTGCGCCAGATCATGTGGCGCATCGCCGAACGCTATGACATCCAGATGGCCGTCGCCGGCGCGCGCAGCGTGGCGCGCGGCCTCGTCGCGAAGCTGGTTGCGGAAGGCCAGCGCAAGACGCACGAGTGGACGCCCGAGAAGCAGGCCCTGTTCGACGCCTTCGACGCGAGCGGCGTGACGGCTGCCACGCTCAACGCCGACTGCGGAGGCCTCTTCGAGGGGCCGCGCAACCTCGCCGAGTCGATGCTGACCTACGAGACGGCGTGGGTGGACAACGGCGCCGCGACGAGCTCGTTCGTGAACGCGCTCGCGATGGGTCCGATCGCCGAGCTCGGCACGCCCGAGCAGAAGACGCGCTACATGACGCTCTGCGCCCCCGGCAACGCCGGCGGGAAGACGTGGCGCGGCTCCTTCGCGCTCACCGAGCCCCTGCCCTACGTGGGCGTCGACACGGGCGTCCTCTGCGGGCGCGTCTCCATCGCCGAGTGGAAGGACGGCGCCGAGCCGATGCTCCGCGTGGAGAAGCGCGGGCGCTTCATCACGAACATCGCGATCGCCGACTACGTGACGGTCGCCGTCAATTCGGGCGACGACCGCATCAAGGGCTCGTGCATGGTGATCGTGGAGGCGACGGACCCCGGCACGTTCGACCGGGGCGCGCAGACCCTCAAGTGCGTCCACCAGCTCTCGAACACGGGCGATCCCGTCATCGACGTCGTCGTGCCCGCCTCGCGCATCATCGGCGGCTACGACGTCGTGGAGGGCCGGATCGTGCCGAAGCTCGCCCACAGCGAGATCATCGCGCAGGTCTTCTCGAAGACGCGCGTGGGCGTGGGCGTGATGGGCGCCGCCTCCCTGATGAGCGCCGTCGAGCCGGTGATCCGCTACCAGCGCACGCGCTTCCGCGGGGCGGTCGGCGTGGAGGAGAGTTCGCCGCGCTACCAGCAGGGCCTCCAGATGAAGGAGGACGTGACGGAACGCCTCGCCGACGTGTGGGCCGCCGCCGAGGCCGCGAGTTCGCTCGGCTTCGACATCTCCCGCCGCTACGACGCGCTGGAACTCATCCAGGACGAGGCGAAGGCGAAGCTCGGCAAGGGCCGCGACATGCTCCGGAACATGAAGGCCCCGATGGAGCGGGCCGTGCAGCTGCTCGCGGAGGGGAAGGATCCGCTTGCGGACGACGACGTGACCGTGCGCTACGTCGCCCTCCTCGCCGTCTGCAACATCCTCTGCCCGAGCTGCAAGCTCTGGAACACCGGCCACGGCGCCGACGTCATGCGCCAGGCCGTCACGCTCATGGGCGGCTACGGCATCACCGAGGACTGCCCCGGCTTCCTCTTCTACAAGTGGACCGACATGCAGCTCGACGCGACCTACGAGGGCCCCGAGGCAGTCCAGCGCCGCCAGATCAGCGAGACGATGGCGAACCCCGTCTTCCTCGCGCAGCTCGCCGCCTGGGCGAAGGAGCTGGAGGCGTGCCCGTGCGCGGACGCGAACGGTGCCCGCGCGCTCGCCGCCGCACTCCGCCTCTGGTCCTGGACGCAGGCCTTCGCGAAGACCGCGAAGGACCCGAACGGCAAGAAGCTCGGCGCCTCCCAGCGCCACGGCGTCGTCTTCCCGCTCGCGGACGCCCTCGCCGGCCTTATGGCCGCGAAGAGCTTCCACGCCGACATCGCGTTCCTCGCGCAGAACGGCGCGGACCACCCCGTCGTCGGTCCCGAACTCGCCGGCTACCTCAACACGTTCAACGACCTGCTCGGCACGGTCGTGGCGGACGTCGCGGGCGAGGCCGCCAAGATCTGCAGCGGCGTCGTCTACGGCTTCGGCGCGGCGACGGCGGAGGACAAGGCTGCCTACGCGGCGCTGCGGAACGCGCTCGACGAGGCCCTTGCCGGCACGCGCCTCGCGAAGGACTGCGCGGCGAAGTGCCTGACGACGATCATGATCCCCGAGGCGCTTGACTACCCGGCGTGATTTTCCGCGCGGCGGGTGTCAGACGGCGGCGGGCGGCGCGCCTTTCCGGCTATACGGAACGTGAAGAACAACGCAACAAGAAGGAGGCATGACATGAATAACAAGAAGCTGATTCTCGCGCTTGTCGCAAGCTGCGCGTGCATGGTGTTTGCGCATCCGGGCGGGCCTGGTCGCGGTCCCGGCGGACCGGGCGGGCCGGGCGGACGCGGCCCGGGGCCTGGTATGCATCGCGGTCCGGGCGGCCCCGGCGGGGGGCCCGGCATGCATCGCGGCCCGGGTGGCCCCGGCGGGGGGCCTGGCATGCATCGCGGCCCGGGTGGCCCCGGCGGCTTCCACCGCCCGCCGCCTCCGCCGCCCCGGCATCACGGCCCCATGGGCTTCCACCGCCCGCCGCCGCCTCCGC
>CAKUCX010000116.1 GCA_934643865.1 uncultured Kiritimatiellota bacterium | reverse complement strand
CATTGTCAAAAGTCAGGCAGAACTGGTACGTTTACTTTCGCGATGGTGCGTTTACTTTCGCGCGCAACGGATTTCTTTTCGCGCTGGCGGAAGGGGGGGGATTCGAACCCCCGGTAGACTTGCGCCTACACAACCTTTCCAAGGTTGCACCATCGACCACTCGGACACCCTTCCAGACGAAAAGCGGGTCTAGTATACCGTTTTTCCCCTCCACGCGCAATCGCCATTTTGCGAAAACGCGCGAAGCGCCTCAAGGACCGCGAAGCCCCGCCGGTCGGGCCAGCTCGTCACGTTGCGCAGGACGACGACGACGATGCGCGCCTCGGGGTCGAAGCCGACGAACGACGCGCCGCCGTAGATCATGCCCGCGCGGTAGAGGACGCGCCGCCCAGACGGCTGCACGTGGACGCGCAGGAGGCCGAAAACCGCCTCGTCGGGAAGCGCCGCGAGGCGCCGCGCGCGCAGCTGCGCGTCGAGGAGCGGCCAATAGGAGGCGAAGAACGCCGCGCAGTCGGCGATGGACGAAAAGAGGCCGCCCGAGGCGGCGAGCGCGCCGCCGAGGCGGTGGCCGGGGACGTCGCGCCCGCGAAGCGCAAGCCACGGCAGGTCGCCCGCCACGGCGCGCGTGAGGCGATGCGCCGGCGTCGGGGCGAAGGTCGTGTCGGCGAGGCGGCGCGGCCCCGTCAGCTCCGCGCGCAGCATCTCCTCCAGCGAACACCCCAGCGCGTCCTCCGCCGCCATGCCCAGAAGCCCGTAGCCCACGTTGGAGTAGACCTCGCGCCGCGCGCGCACGGCCCGCCGCCACTGCGGCCGCCACGCCCTGCGCACGAACCCCTCCCGCGTGTCGAAGCCCGCGTAGAGGCTCGTCCCGAAAAGCGCGCAGGAGAGGGCGGCCCACACGTCGCGCGCGTCCCGTCGGTCGATGAACTCGCGCGGCAGCCCGCTGCGGTTCAGGAGGAGGTCGCGGAGCGTGACCGAGGCGTATTCCGGCGGCAGGCCGAGCGTCGTGCAGGCCGTGACGGGCCGGTCGAGGTCAAGCCGCCCTTCGGCGTGCAGCTTCAGGAGGACGGGGTGGAGAAAGAGCTTCGTGAGCGACGCAATGCGGAAGAGCGCATGCTCCGTCGCGCCGCCCGCACAGGCGAAGGCCGCCCCCTCCGGCACGACGACGGCGACGGCACAGCTCTCGTCCCCCACGTCGGAGACGTAGAAGTCGGCGGTCGCCCGGGCGACTGCCTGCGGCGAGGCGGCCGACGCGAGCCGCGCGTCGAGCGAGCGGCATCCGCCGCCGAGGAGGAGCGCGAGCGCGCACAGCGCCCCGCCGCCCATCGGGCCCATCTGCCGGAGAAACGCCATTTCAGCGCCCTAGACGCGCCGGAAGACGAGCGACGTGTTGACGCCGCCGAAGGCGAAGTTGTTCGTCATCGCGTACTCGGCGTCGAACGTGCGCCCCTCACCGGTGATGTAGTCGAGGTCGGCGCAGTCCGGATCGGGATGGCGCAGGTTGAGCGTGGGCGGATACCAGCCCGTCGAAAGGGACTTCACGGTGAGCGCCGCCTCGATGGCCCCGCACGCGCCGAGCGTGTGGCCCGTGTAGCTCTTGATCGAGGAGATCGGCACGGCGCGGCCGAAGACGGCGCGCGTCGCGGTCGTCTCGGCGATGTCGCCCGTCCGCGTCGCGGTGCCGTGGCCGTTCACGTAGCCGACGGCCGCGCCGTCGATCCCGGCGTCCGCGAGCGCGCCCCGCAGCGCGAAGGCCATCGTCTCGGCGTTCGGGTTCGTGACGTGCGTCCCGTCCGTCGTCTCGGCGAAGCCGGCAAGCTCGGCGAGGACTGTCGCGCCGCGCGCGCGGGCGTGTTCGCATTCTTCGAGGATGAAGGTGCATGCGCCGTCGCCGACCACGAGGCCGTCGCGGTCTGCGTCGTAGGGCGCGGGCGTCGTGCGGGGGGCGTCGTTGCGGAGGGACGTCGCGTAGAGCGTGTCGAAGATCGCGACCTGCGTCGCGCTGAACTCCTCCGCGCCGCCGGCGAGCATGACGTCCTGCACGCCCCAGCGGATGAGTTCGGCCGCGCTGCCGAGGGCGAGCGACCCGCTCGTGCAGGCCGTCCCCGTCGGGACGAGGCGGCCGTGCGTCCCGAAGTGGACGGAGAGATTGCAGGCCGTCGTCTGCGGCATGAGCTTGATGTACGTGCCGCTCGTGATGCCCGCGATTCCCTTCGTCTTGAGCATCGAGTAGAAGTCGAGGAGCGGGGGGATCGAGCCCGAACACGAGCCGTAGGCGACGCCCGTGCGGCCGTTCTGGAGCGTCGCCGCGTCGAGGCCCGCCTGGGCGAGGGCCTGCTCCGTCGCCGCGAGCGCGTACATCGAGACGTCGCCCATCGTGCGCGTCGTCTTGCGCGTCCAGTGTACGGGCTTCTCGAACGCCGTCCGGCACCCGAGGCGCGTGTTGAGGCCCGCGTAGCCGTCCAGCTCGGGCAGCGCCCGCACGCAGTTCTCGAACGTCCTCAGGCGCGCGAACGCCGCCTCGATGGAATTTCCGAGGGGGCTGACGATTCCCATGCCCGTGACGACAACTCTTCTTTGCCTCTTCACGCTCAAAAATGCTCCTGTCATGAAATCGATCCGCAACGGGACGGCAGCCCCCTAAAAAGCCCAAGGCGCGGATCCGCAAGGATCCGCGCCCCGCGCACCCCGCGCGGGGCGCATGTGCATGGAAAGAAAAAAAAAAGCCGGCGGCGTCCTACTCTCGCGCGGGCGGGTCCCGCACTACCCTCGGCGAAGGGGCCCTTGACTTCCG
>CAKUCX010000115.1 GCA_934643865.1 uncultured Kiritimatiellota bacterium | reverse complement strand
AAAGTGGAAAGGGCGACGCCCGAGACCCGATGCAAGTCGCCTCGCGTCATGTCGCGGTCAATCAATTGCTTCCACAACTTTTTATAGCTCATTGCCATTTTCGCAACAACTCCTGATAGTCCAGTTGGATTGGAAGACAGTATATCAAAAAGAGGCGCATCCCGAAAGGATGTCGCCTCTTTTATTTTTGAGTTGTCGGTTTATTTTCCGCCGCTGTCAGGCGCGGACGGCGCTATCGTCAGTTCCCTGGCGATGGGGCTTCACCTAAACAGCCATTTCCAAGCGTCGTTTTTCGTGTATGCGGCAGTTTCCGATTCGGCGTGTCCTGTCTTGTCGAGTGTTTCGAGCCTCATGCGGCCTGGTGTCTTGGCGTTGACGGCTTCGGCGAACGCCTTGACGCGAACGGCTGGGATGTAGTCGTCGTCCGCGCCGTGGTAGTCGAGGATCTCGGCCCTGATGTCCTTGGTCGCGTTCGGGTTGCCGGACGCGCCCACGACAAGGGCGCGGGCGAAGAGCGTGGTGTCGTCGTTCAGGAGACTGTAAACAAGGCCTCCGCCCATCGAGAATCCCGTGGCGAAGGTCCGCTCCGCCTTGACGCCGTGCTTCTCCATGCGGGAGCGGACGAGTTTCGGCATCCCTTCGGAAACGGGCGTCTCGCGCCCGCCGCGCCCTCTGCGGCTCTCCCCGACCATCATGTCCGGCACAAGGACGATTAGTCGGCCCGACCGGGGGAGCAGGCTCGCATGCGAGATGGCCTTTTCAATGGCGACGGGAATCTTTGCCTCGCCCCTGCCGTCCTTCACGGAATCCCGTCCGCCGAACACAACGAGCAGCGTCGCCTCGCCTTTCGCCTTGGGGTTCACGGTGTATTCCTTCCACGTCAACCGCCCGCTCGACCCCTCGTCCGTGAGATATGGGGCGATTCTCCTCTTCGATTTTTCGTTGGCCTTTTTCACCTCCGCCGCCTCCTGCGCGGTGACGGGGCTGCGTCCACGTCCGACGCCATGTCGCAGAGGCGGCGCGGCAAATGCCGCCGTGCCGATGCAGATCGCAGCGGACAGCAGAAACGAGGTAATGACCATGTTCTTCATGTTGCACGTCCTTTCGTTAAGTCAGCCGCCCGCCTCTGCGACAGACGGCAGAGGGGGCGGCAAATGCGGCGTTCTCGCGTCATTTCTTCTCGCCGTTTTTCAGCCCGTTCTTGAGCCCGTATTTCAGACCCTGTTTCAGGCCGTTTTTCGCGCCATGCTTGGCGCCTTGCCTTTTGCCTCTCGTTTTGCCTTTCCTTGCTCCCTGTTTTCCGCCTGTTTCCTCGCCCTGCCTAACCTCGGCCGTGTCAGGCTGTCTGCCCTGGTCGTTGTCGGACGGAGCGGCGTATGCCGTGGCGCCCCCCGCCGCAAGCATTGCCGCCGTCATGATCTGCATGATGAGTTTGTTCATGGTGTGCTTCCCTTTCTTGTTTGTTGAGCGTCCTTGCTCTACAGGGCAAGAACGCGGCCGCCGAGAAGAATCTACACCTCTTTCGACATTATTTTCCTGTAGATTTTTCGTGAAGGCTGCGTTCTTATGGTCGGAGACACGAGAAATGGAGAACATCATGAACAACAGCAAGAAATCAATGACGGCCTTCTGCACGGCTTGGGCGGTCGCGCTGCCTGTAATGACATTCGCGGCGTCCGGCGTGATCGAGCTGGAGATACCGGGCATGAATCCTGTGACGGCAGCGGCGATTTCGGACTTCACGACGAATCCGTGCCCGGCGACGGTCGAGGCGATTCGCTCATCCGTTGCGTCCAACTACGACGGCGTGGTCGTGCGCAAGGCCGAGAAGCGCGACGAGCTGCAGGCCGAGGCTGACGGTCTCGCCGCCGACCTCGCCGACATGATCGCGACGAACGCCTCGCTTTCGGCGATAGACAGGCAACGCAGGCTCATAGAGGAACGGCAGTCGCTCGTCGACGAGATGACCGACATCGTTGACGACATGATCGAGTTCAAGTGGTATCGCGTGGAGCAGAACGTCGTGCGCTTCACCGACAGCCGCTTTGGACGCAAGCACGACGGCAACTACCGCTACAACGAGCCGGACGCGGACGGCTTCATCCCGCTTCTTGGCGCGGCAGGCGACGTCTGCGTGGCATATACGCAAGTGACAAATGCCGCCTACGCGCTCTTCGATCCTTCACATGCGTTCGAGGCCGGCACGGAGGGGCATCCCGTCGTGGACGTCTCGTATGAAGACGCCGTGCGCTACTGCGAATGGCTTACCGACAACTCGCCCGGCTTCGCCTACAAGTATCGTCTGCCGACGCAGGAAGAGTGGGAACTGGCGGCCGGCCACATGCCGAAGGACGCCGCGATCAACGCCGCCAATGTCGAAAGCGGCCCGACGGATGTCTATTACTACTTTGGTCTCTACGGAAGCGGGGCGCAGTCGCTGAGCGGAACGCTCGACATGTGGGGCAACGTCTGGGAATGGCTCGCCACCTCAGACGGCAACGGCATGATGAAAATCAAGGGCGGCGCTTTCGACGAAGACCGCAGCCAGTGCCGCACCGAAGAGCGAGGTAACGCCCGCGATCCTTCGCAGGGCTACCACAATGTCGGATTCCGCATCCTGCGCACGAAGAACTGGGCGGCATCCGTGTTTCAGAACGCTCAGGCGGCGGACTGGATTCTCCGCAACGTCGAGGGAGGCGCATCCCTGACTGCCGCCGACTGGCGGGAACTCGAAAAAGACCCAGACGGCGACGGCGTCCCAACATGGGGCGAATACATCTCTCTCACAGACCCTAACGACGCCAACAGCCAATTCGCGGCGACGATAGAGATTGCGGCGGACGGAACGCCCACCATCGGGTGGAACACGCAAACATACGCCTCCCGCAAGTACACAATTTTCGGAAAGGTCAACCTCTC
>CAKUCX010000114.1 GCA_934643865.1 uncultured Kiritimatiellota bacterium | reverse complement strand
AAGAGGGAATATTGATTTTATTGAAGATTTCTATCGCGCTCCGCTTTGAACCCTACCGGCGAAGTGGCAAACTCGGGGTAATGTACCATGCGCGCGCGCGCCGTGTCAACCCCCCTCCCGCTGCGCCCGAGGGGCCCGAACTATGCTACACTATGCCCATGCGCATCCTTCGCCTCATCCTGCTCGCCGCGACGCTGGCCACGCTCGCCGGCGAGGAACGTCCCCTTTCGACCTGGGCCTATCCGGGCGTCTGGCCCCGCCACAGCATGCTGCGCCAGCAGCTGATCGACGCCATCCGCCGGGGCGACATCCCCGCGATGGAGACGACCTGCCGCGCGGCCCTGGAGATCCTGCCCGGCGACGCCACCTGGCACTACAACCTCGCCTGCGCCCTCGCCTACCGCGAACAGGGCGGCCTCGCCCTCACCGAGCTTGAAAAGGCCATCCATTTCGGCTTCCGCGATGCGGACGCCATTGCGAAGGACCGCGACTTCGCGCGCATCAGCGCCCTCCCCCGCTTCAAGGAACTCGTCGAGAAGGCGCGCGCCCTCGCGGACCAGCCCGTCGCGGGCCGCCCCGTACCCGCCCCCGCCTTCGCGACGATGGGCCACGCCGTCACCCTCACCGAGACGAACCTCGTCTTCAACTTCGACACCGGCGTCTACGACGCGCTCCTGCGGCTCTCGTCGTCGTCCACGCCCCTCGCCCAGTTGGCGCCCGCCTACTCCGCCTCCAGGCCGGACGCCCCCGAACGGGCGCTCATCGCCGCCTGGCTCGCCGACGGCACGGCGGCCGGAAACGGCGGCGACCTCTACGTCAACCGCGACCGGGGACACTCCCGTCCCGCCGTCTCCGACTTCCCCCTCCTCACCGCCGTCAACCTCGCGGCCGCCGCCCGCCCCTACAACGCCGACGTCAACCACCCCAACCTCGCCTTCGGCGGCGCCGCCGTCTTCGGCAACATCTCCCGCGGCTGCACGAGCGGGCCCTTCTGGCGCTCGATGGCGCGCGCCACCTTCACGGAGTCCGGCGGCCTCGCCGCGCGCATGGATCTGCTCTACCGCTCCAACCAGTTCTGGGTCATCCCCTGCGTCAACGACTACGGCACGCCCGAGCTCGGCGACGTCTTCCCCGCAAACGCCCCCTTCCAGTTCGTCTCCCAGGGCGCCTCGTGGAGCGACCTCCCCTTCCTCCGCGCCGCCCTCGCCGCCTCGGCCGCCCTCCCGCCCCCCACCAAGCAGGCCGTCCTCCGCCGACAGCTCCTGGGCCCCACCCTCCAGTGGCTCCTCCGCCGCACGCAGAACGGTGTCAAGGGCGAAGGCGACTACCTCTCCCCGCGCGCCCACCCCACGGCCTTCAGCGCAAAGCGCCTCGACGTCGTCGCCCTCGTCGAAAAGGCGCATGCGCTCCGGCCCGAAAACATCCCGCCCGCCGTCAACCTCTCCCTCATCAATTCGCGCCTTTTCCCGATCCGCTTCCCCGTCCCCGGCGTCGACTACCCCGACGTCCTCCCGGAACTGCTCTTCGCAACGCCCTCGGCCATCTCCTTCGTCCTGCGCGCGCCGGAGGGCGTGCGGACGTTCCTCGTACGCGCCCAGACCTTCCCCGAGCGCGACCCCCTCGCCACCTACACCTGGCGCGTCGTCCACGGCGACGCCGCCGCCGTCACGATCACGGCCCCGCTCGGCGAGGCGGTCAACACGCCCGAGAGCGGCTTCGCGCAGATCGTCGTCGACCGCCGCGCCCTCGCCGAACGCATCGACGTCGCCTGCTTCGCGAAGACGCACGGCACCGACCACGGCGCGCCCTCGATCATCTCCTTCTATCCGATTCCGCAGGAAGTGCGCACCTACCGCCCGGACGGCAAGATCGCGTCCATCGACTACGCGAATCCCGACGCCCGCTACTGCGACCCCGCGCTCGCGCTGCCGCGCCACTGGAAGGACGTCTACGCCTATTCCGCCGACGGGAAGCCCATCGGCTTCACCCGCTCCTACAACGGGAAGGAGGCGGCGTCCTTCACCCCCACCGGCGCGCGCGTCCTCGAACGCAATCCCGATGGCACGGCGCGGCGCGCCCTCCGCGTCACGTACACGACCCGCCAGACGGGCGACCCGATCCAGCCGCTGGAACTCACCTACACCGACGACGGCGCGCCCTTCGACGTCAAATGAACCTCGTCCTCGCCCCTCTCGCCGGCTTCACCTCGGCCCCCTTCCGCAAGGTCTGCACCGACCGCGGCGCCGACCTCGCCTACACCGAAATGGTCAGCGCCGCCGGCCTCGCCCACGGTTCCTCCCCCACGCGCCACCTCATGGAGACGATGCCCGGCGAGGGCCCCGTCGCCTGCCAGCTCTTCGGGTCCAACGCGGACGAACTGGCCCTGGCCGCAGCGGAGGTCGAGAAGCTGAAGGACCGCTTCGTGGAGCTGAACCTCAACGCGGGCTGCCCCATGCCGAAGGTCCTCCACGAGGGCGCCGGCGCCGCGCTCCTCAAGGATCCGCAGCATCTGCACGACTGCCTCGCGGCGATGAAGGGCGCGACGACGCTGCCCCTCACGGTCAAGACGCGCCCCGGCCCGCGTCCCGACGCGGTCCTCCTCTTCGAGCTGCTCGACGCCGCGCAGTCCGCCGGCTGCTCCGGCTTCATCCTCCACGGCCGCTTCACCTCGCAGATGCACGGCGGCCCCGTCCACTACGACCTCCTCGCGGATCTCGTCCAGAAGGCGAAGATCCCCGTCACCGGAAACGGCGGCGTCTACAACGTCTACACGCTGAAGCTCATGGCCGAGACGGGCGTCGCCGCCGTCATGATCGGACGTGCCGCCCTCGCGAACCCCTGGCTCTTCTCGGACGTCCGCCTGGGCGATTCCCCCGACGTCCTCGAAGCCCCCGAACGCCGCCGCGCCCTGCAGGACGCCGCCTTCGCGGACCACCTCGCCGCGCTGCTCGCCTTCCGCGACCAGCTCGCCGCGCGCTTCCCCGAGGACCACATCCCCTCCCCCGACGGTTACGTCTGCATGGCCCTCCGCACACACCTTTTCCGCTACTTCAACGGCCGCCCCGGCGCCGCCGAACTCCGCCGCAGGCTCACCGCCGTCCAGACCCTCCGCGACGCGCTGGAGGCCGTCAAGGCCGTCAGCGGCCTCCCCCAGGCGAAGCCCCGCGCCTCCTGAACACATGGACATCCCCCTTCTCGCGCTCGCCTTCTTCCGGGACGCCCTGCCGCCCGCGCACGTCGCGCCAGTCGTGGCCGACGGCGGCGGCCCCTACCATGCCCCGCGCCACGTCCGCACCCCCGTGCCACGTCCGCACCCATGGTAGGGCGCGACGTCCCCGGCGCGCCGCGCCCACGGGAACGCCATCGGGGACGCCATCGTGTACGCGGGCCGCGCCCACGAGGACGCCATCGGGGACGCCAACGTGTACGCGGGCCGCGCCCACGGGAACGCACACGGGAACGCCACGTGTACGCGGGCCGCCGGGGACGTCGGCCCCTACCACGCACCGCGCCATGCAACGCTCATGCCCCGCGCCACGTCCGCACCCCCGTGCCACGTCCGCACCCATGGTAGGGCGCGACGTCCCCGGCGCGCCGCGC
>CAKUCX010000113.1 GCA_934643865.1 uncultured Kiritimatiellota bacterium | reverse complement strand
AAGACGCTCATGCGCTACAAGGCGCTCGCGAGGCGCCTCCGCCAGGCGGCGGGGATCGCCGACCCCGTCCCGGCCTCGGCCGTCTTCGACGGCCCGCCCGCGCCGCCGCGCCTTCCCGTACCGCAGTCGGGCCGCCGGGACGCACTCGGGGCGGATTGCGAAGACGCTTCTGGGGCGGGACGCAAGGACGTCCCCGGTGCGGGCCGCGGAGACGTGCCGCCCGGGCGGGCGGAGAGGGGCCGGCGGGACGCACGAGATTATTACGCGGTGGAATCTCATCTCGCGGCGGCGCGGCGGCTCGTGGAGGGGTGCGGGAACACGTGCGCGGCGCTCTTCCGGGCCGTCGACGCCGCGCTCGAAGGGGAGGGCACTCTCAAAGGGGAGGCCGCGCGCGCAATGGAGGCCGCGCGCATTGAGGAGAACGCGCGCATTGGGGAAGAGGGCGGGGGCTCGGCATCCGATGGCGGGGGCGGAACATGTAAAGCCCGGATGTGCGGGCGCGCGTCCCTCCCCTAGGCGCGCCAACTTTGAGAGACAATCTCCGCGTCTTCGTGTCTCCGCGCGCACCGTGTTGACCGGCCGGAGGGCGCGCGCCGGGCCTGTTCGGACGCCGCGCGCCAACCTTGAGAAACAATCTCCGCGTCTCCGCGCGCTCCGTGTTGACCGGCCGGAGGGCGCGGGTCCTTCGCGCGCCGGGCCTGTGCCGCCGTGCCTGTAGCGGGAGGCCCGGAAATACTCTTTGCCTAGTGTCTCGTGGATAAGCCGCGCCCGAGAAATCGGGATAAGGGTGAAGGTCTGTACCCTGTTGCTTCTCGGGGAAGTTCCGGCGTGGGCACGCCAAGATTGTGCGGAGAAACGCGGTTTGGTATACTAGGTGGCGTTTTCTCACCCCCACTAAGGAATGGCGCAATCATGAAAATCGCGATGGGCTCCGATCACGGCGGCTTTGAACTGAAGAAGGCGATCCTCGCCAGGTACGCAGACGCGGACTTCCTGGACTTCGGGCCTGAATCCGCTGACCCCTGCGACTACCCCGACGCCGCCGACGCCGTTGCCGAGGCGGTCGCCAGCGGCGCGGCCGACTTCGGCGTGCTCGTCTGCACGACGGGCATGGGCGTGACGATGGCGGCGAACCGCTTCCAGAACGTGCGCGCCGCGCTCTGCCGCGACGAGAAGGACGCGGCGCTCGCGCGCGCCCACAACGGGGCGAACGTCCTCTGCCTCGGCCAGGACCGCACGAAGCCCGCGGCCGCCCTCCGCATCCTCAAGACCTTCGTCTCGACGAAGGTCGACGCGGCGAGCCGCCACGCGCGCCGCCGCGCGAAGCTGGAGCGCGCGCAACGCCTGAGCGACTTCAGCGGCCTCGCGAAGGCCGACCCCGAGGTCTACGCCGCCGTCAAGGCGCAGGTCGTGCAGGAGGACACGGAGATCAACCTCATCGCCTCCGAGAATACGTCGAGCCGCGCCGTGCGCCTCGCCGCCGGGTCCGTCCTCATGAACAAGTACGCCGAGGGTTACCCGGGGAAGCGCTGGTACTCGGGCTGCCTCCCGGTGGACGCGGCGGAGGAACTGGCCCGCCGCCGCGCGTGCGCGCTCTTCGGCGCCGAGCACGCGAACGTGCAGCCGCACTGCGGTTCGGCCGCGAACATGGCCGTCTACTTCGCCACGATCAAGCCCGGCGACACGATCATGTCGCTCGCGCTCGACCAGGGCGGACACCTCTCGCACGGCTCGCCCGTCAACTTCTCGGGCAAGATCTACCACATCGTCCCCTACACGGTCGATCGTAAGACCGAGCGCCTCGACTACGACGCACTTGAAAAACAGGCGCTGGAGGTGAAGCCGCAGATTCTTCTCACGGGCGCCTCGGCCTACCCGCGCACGATCGACTTCAAGCGCATCCGCGAAATCTGCGACAGGGCGGGCTGCATCATGCTCGTGGACATGGCCCACATCGCGGGCCTCGTCGCGGGCGGCGCGCACCCCTCGCCCGTCCCCTACGCGGACTTCGTGACGACGACGACGCACAAGACGCTCGGCGGCCCGCGCGGCGGACTCGTACTCTGCAAGGAGAAGTGGGCGAAGGCGCTCGACAGCGCGGTCTTCCCCGGCATGCAGGGCGGCCCGCTCGAAAACATCATCGCCGCGAAGGCGGTGCTCTTCCGCGAGTGGATGAGCCCCGAGAAGAAGGGCTACGCCCAGCAGGTCGTCAAGAACTGCAAGGCGATGTGCAAGGTGGTGAAGGACCGCGGCTGGCGGATCGTCTCGGGCGGCACGGACAACCACCTCTTCCTCGTGGACGTCAAGTCCACGAAGGGCATCACGGGCAAGGAGGCCGCCGCCGCGCTCGACGCGGCCGGCATCGTCGTCAACAAGAACGCGATTCCCTACGACACCGAGTCGCCGTTCAGGACCTCCGGCATCCGCGTGGGCACGGCGTCCATCACGACGCGCGGCATGAAGGAGAAGGAGGCCGCGAAGATCGGCGGCTGGATCGCGGACGTCCTCGATGACATCGCGGACGTGAAGGTCCAGGCGAAGGTCAAGGCGAAGGCGAAGGCCCTCACGGCCCGCTTCCTCGTTCCGTAAGGCCGGGCGCGGCTGCGCGGGCAGTGAAGTCGAAGGTCTGGAGGGTATAGCCGGGGCAGAGCGCATCCATGGCGGATTGGATGTCGCGGGCGTAGGCGTGGAGGCCGGGGCCGCTGCCGCTCCCGCCGCCCGTGAGGCAGTAGAGGAGGACGGCCTCGTCGCCCAGCAGAAGGAATGCCGGGTTGCCGCTGTCGCCGCCGACGAGGCGCCCGTGGTAGGGCAGCCAGCGAGGGTCCTTGGGCGCATGGCAGCGCGTGGCGTGCCGTCTGTCTGCGGGAAGCGGAGCGAGCGCCGCAAGATACATCTTTTCCTGCTGGGTGAAGGTCCCGACGGGAAGGCCCGCGCCCGTGCCGATGTAGCGGCCCGCGTCCGGGGGAAGGATCTTCGCCGGATGGATGCCGGGCGTGACCTCCACGTCGAGGAGCCCGACCGCGATGTCGGTGCAGGGGATGGATGTAGAGGCCTTGAGCCGGACGGGGCAGGCATAGCCGTCGTCCCCGACGAAGAGAAGCCGTGTGCCGATGGCGAGCGGATAGTGCTTGGCGAAGATGATGTGGCGCTTGCTGATGAGCGTCCCCGCGCGCGTCGTGCCGCCGTGCGCGTTCCAGGGGCTTGCGCACGAGAAGTCGATCCCCCGCGCCCAGAAGTTCGTGTTCGGCCGAAAGACGTCCTTTCTCGCCTCCGCCGGATAATCGACGAAGCGCGCCGCGCCGCGCGCCGGATCGGAGGACGCCAGCCGCCTGTTCACATTGCCGACCGCCGCCGCACAGATGGCGGCGGAGACGATGAAGTTGGTTGCGATTACCATGGCGAACGCCCCGTAGTATAGCAGAATCGGCATGGTCGTTCATGTCGTCCCGCAGGTTCTGGGGCGCGCCGGGCTGCACCCTTATCCCGATTTTCTGGGGGAATCAGGGGCTCGTCAAAAATCGGACGAAAGACGCCCCGATGCTGTTTTGATGGACGCGGGCCGTGTCGCCCGCACTGCGCACCCCGGCGGCTTCATCCTCAAGACGAAGGC
>CAKUCX010000112.1 GCA_934643865.1 uncultured Kiritimatiellota bacterium | reverse complement strand
CGGCGCCGCCAGGGCCGCCGCAACGGCCGCGAGGCGCGCGGCCGGCGTCATGAGGAGCGCGGGCGCACGCGCCGGCGCGAAGACGGCGGCGGGGTGGTTGCGGAAGGTGAGCGCGGCGTCGGCCTGCGCGAGGAGCCGGCGGTGGCCGAGATGGACCCCGTCGAAGAACCCGACGGCGAGCGCCCTCACGCAAGCGCCCCCGCCATGGGGATGACGCGGTTCTTGAAGCCGACGGCGTCGAGCTTGAGGAGGTCCAGGAGGCCGATCGCGTCGGCCACGTCGAACTTCGCGACGCGCGTGCGGCGCAGGGATTCGAGGGAGGCCCCGCAGCCGAGCGCCTGGCCGAGGTCGTGGGCGAGCGCGCGCGCCGAGACGCCCTTCGTGCAGACGAGATCAACCGTCACGAGCGGCGGCGCGAAGGCCGTCACGGCGAGACGGTAGATGTGGACGAGGCGCGCCGTCCGCTCGGCGGGATCGACGGGCACGATGCCGTAGGTCGGCATGTCGGGGCGCTTGATGACGCTGAAGGGCGGCGGCGTCTGGAAGATGTCGCCCCGGAACTCGGGCAGGACGGCGTCCAGGCGTTCGCGCGTCACGGCGTCGAAGGGGCGCTCCGCGAGCGTGCGCCCCTCGCGGTCCTGCGTGTCGGTCACGCGCCCGAGGCGGAACGTCGCCGTGTAGGCCCGGTCGCGCCCCATGAGGCCGTTCGCGAACTTCGTGCCGTCGCCCACGAGCAGCACGACAAGGCCCGTCGCGTTCGGCGCGAGCGTGCCGCCATGGCCGACCTTGACGAGGTTGAAGCGCGCCTTGACCGCCTTCACCACG
Organism: uncultured Kiritimatiellota bacterium; assembly: GCA_934643865.1. Classification (GTDB taxonomy): domain Bacteria; phylum Verrucomicrobiota; class Kiritimatiellia; order RFP12; family UBA1067; genus RUG572. The sequence goes on along the minus strand of CAKUCX010000112.1, from coordinate 2,811 downwards.
TCGTGCGTGGAGATGTTCAGCGGCTTGTCGACGAGCAGGAGCCCGTCGAGCGCCGCCAGCATCGCAAGGACGTCGAGGCGCGCCATCAGCCCTCCGCCGGCGCCGGCAGGTTGTCGAGCAGCGCAAGCACGCGGTCGCCCTTCTCCAGGGAGTGGTCGATCACGAAGCGCAGCTGCGGGGTGAACTTGAGGCGCACCTCGGCGTTCACGATGCGCTCGAACTCGTGCGTGCGGCGGATGAGGTGCGAGAGAACGCGGCGCTGCTCCGCCGGCGCGCCGAACACGCTCACCTTCACGGTCGCGTTGCGCAGGTTCTTCGCACACGCCACCTCCGTGACGGTGACGACGCCGGGGCTCACGTCGTCCCCCTGGAGGACGCGGAACACGGCCTCGCCGATGACGCGCTTCAGGAGCGCGTTGACCCTTTCGAGACGATCCACGGACATGGCTCTCCTCCAGCAGGGGTGGGCGCTCAGAGCGAGCGGGGCAGCTCTTCGAGGACGTAGCACTCCACGGTGTCGCCCACGGCGAAGTCCTCGAAGCCGGCGAAGCAGATGCCGCACTCCTGCTGGCCGGTCACCTCCTTCACCTCGTCCTTGAAGTGGCGGAGCGTCTGGACCTTGCCCTCCCAGACCTTCGTCTTGCCGCGCAGGACGCGGAAACGCGCCGAGGCGACGAGCGCGCCGTCGAGCATCTGCGAGCCGGCGATCCGGCCGAGCTTGCCGATGTCGTAGACGGCCTTGATCTCGGCGTGGCCCTTCACCTTCTCGGTGAACTCGGGCGGCAGGAGGTCGAGCATCGTCTTCTTCACGTGGTCGATGAGCTCGTAGATGATGCGGAACGAGCTGATGCGCACGCCGTCGTGGCGGGCCTGCTGCTGCACGCCCGCGTCGCAGCCGATGTCGAAGCCGACGATCACGGCCTTGCCGGCCGCCGCGCTCTTCACGTCGGTGAGCGAGACGTTGCCCGTGCCCGTGCCGATGACCTTGAGCGAGACCTTCTCGCTCTTGATGCCGTGCAGGGCCTCGACGATCGCCTCCAGCGAGCCCTGCGTGTCGCTCTTCACGACGACGCTCAGCTCGCGCTTCTCGCCGGCGCCCATCTGGCTCATGAGGTCGTCGAGCGAGAGGGCCTTCGTCTGCGAAAGCTCCTGCTCCTTGCGCGTGCGCGCGGCCTCCTCGGCGAGCGTGCGGGCGCGCTTCTCGTCGAGCATCACGCGGAACTCGGCGCCCGCCTCGGGGACGCCCGAGAGGCCCGTACACTTGACGGGCGTGGAGGGCGGCGCCTCCTTGATGCGGCGGCCGCGGTCGTCGATGAGGGAGCGGACCTTGCCGAAGTGTTCGCCGATGAGGATGGCGTCGCCGACCTTGAGCGTGCCGCCCGTGACGAGGAGCGTCGCGGAGGGGCCGAAGCCCTGCTCCAGCTCGGCCTCGATGACGTAGCCGTTCGCGCGGCGCTTCGGGTTCGCGGTCAGCTCCAGCACGTCCGCCTGCAGGAGCATCATCTCCAGCAGGTTGTCCACGCCCTGGCCCGTCGCGCCCGAGACCTCGCAGCACACGACGTCGCCGCCCCACTCCTCGGGGGTGAGGCCGATCTTCTGGAGCTGCTGCTTCACGCGCTGGACGTTGGCGACGGGCTTGTCGCACTTCGTGATCGCGACCATGATCTGCACGCCGGCCTGGCGGGCGAACTTGATCGCCTCCTCGGTCTGCGGCATGATGCCGTCGTCGGCGGCGATGATGATGACGGCGATGTCGGTGAGCTGCGCGCCGCGCTGGCGCATCGCGTTGAACGCGGCGTGGCCGGGCGTGTCGAGGAAGGTGATCTTGCGGCCCTGCACGTCCACCTGGTAGGCGGAGATCTGCTGGGTGATGCCGCCGGCCTCGCCGGCCGCGACGTGCGCGTGGCGGATGTAGTCCATGAGCGTCGTCTTGCCGTGGTCGACGTGGCCGAGGAACGTGACGACCGGCGGGCGCATCTGCATGTCCTCGGGCTTGTCCTCGGGAATCTCGTCGTCCGCGTCGATCGCCTTGAGGACGGGCTTCTTGTTCGCCGCGTCGCGGGCGTGCTCGACGTTGACCTTGTAGCCGTACTTCTGCGCGACCTTCGTCGCGACGTCGGGCTCGACGCGCTGGTTGATCGACGCGAGGATCTTGAGGCCCATGAGGTCGGCGATCAGGCGGTTCGGGCGGATGCCGAGCTTGAGCGCGAGTTCCTTCACGACGACCGCGCCGCGAATCGAGATCTCGCGCGTGGAGACGGAGAGCGAGATCGTGGGCTTCGGCGGCGCGACGGGCGCCGGAGCGCCCGCCGAGGTGGCGGGCCGGCCCGGCACGATCTGCACCTGCGGGCGCGAGACGCGCATCGAGACGGAGGCGAACCCGGCGCGCAGGCCGCCGACGCGCGGGGCGGGCGGCGGCTTCGGCGCGGGCGCGGCGGGCTTCTTCGCCGGGGCCGGCGCGGGCGCGGCGGACTTCGGCGGCGCGGCCTCCTTGCGGGCGGCCGCCTGCTCCTTCTTCGCCTCCTTCTTGGCGGCCTGCGCCTTCTTGGCGGACGCGCCCTTGGCGTCGGCGCGCCGGTCGAGGTCCTTGCCGTGCAGGTAGTCGCGCGCGTCCACCTCGTCGTCGTCGAAGTCCGAAGCCGCGGCTGCGCCCTCGTCCTCCGACTCTCCCATCTGGATGGACACCTTCGGGAGCTCGGGCAGGGAGACGCCGATCTCGACCTTCGGCCCAGCGGGCCGGGGCGGCTCGGCCGGCTTCGGCGCGGCGGGCGCGGCAGGCGCGGGGAGGCTGGGGGCGCGGCCCTCGTGGGC
>CAKUCX010000111.1 GCA_934643865.1 uncultured Kiritimatiellota bacterium | reverse complement strand
GCCGAGACCTCGGCGGCGGGCGCGGGCGCGGCGACGGGCGCGGGCGCGGCGGGGGCCGGCGCCGGAACGGCGAACGGCTCGGCGTTCTCGTAGAAGCGCAGGACGTCCTTCACCTTCGCCTTGCCGGAGAGGAGGCGGGCCGTGGACGTGTTCTTGCCCACATCGACCACCTCGCACACGCCCACGGTCCTCTCCTTGTAGACCGTCTCGCCCGTGTCGTCATCGACGATTGCCCGGCGCCGGCGGACCTCGTACTGCTCGCCCTTGTTCAGGAAGTCCGCGCCGTAGCTGAGCGTGAGATCCTCGGGATCCTCCGCGTCCATGAGGTACATCGGGTAGTCGCGCATGAGAATCGCGAGCGCCACGCGCTGGACGACGTAGACGAGCATGTCCTTCGGCGTCTGGCAGTACCGCACGACGCGCAGCGTCTCGGCCTCGTAGGGCTGCTGCGTGCGCAGGTCGTTCGCGCGCAGCGAGACGGTCGCGATGTACTCGGCGAGCGGCGTGTTCTGGATCGTCCGCGTCTTGCCGCTCCGCAGCATCTGCACGATCTCGCCGCGCATCGAGTAGCCGGCCGGCACGAGGTCGACCTTCGCGCCGAAGCCCTCCTCCCGCGCGGCGGTGTCGTAGGCGTCGCGGTCGAGGCACTTGTACTTGCGCGCCTGCACGAGCTTCGTCAGGAGGAGGTTGTCGATCCCCTCGAAGGCCGTGCGGTCAACACCCTGCTGGTAGGTGATCTTGTCCAGCACGAGCCACTTCGGCGCCTTCGGCGCCGCCTGGGCCCCCTGGAGGGCGGCCCCCAGAAGGGCCGCCGCCAGGGCCAGCCTGCGGAAACATGTCGTCTTCGTCATCGTCCGTTCCTTTCCCTTGTCGCGGCGCCCGCGCTTATTCATCCGCCGTTTCGGCCGCGGCGGCCTTCTTCTTGAACACGAGCTTGACGGTCTTGGAGGGCGTCGCCTCGTCGATCACGACGATGCGCTTGACGGGCTTGCAGCCGTCGAGCGTCGCGACCACGGCATGCTCCACCGCGAGGACGCGCGTCGGCTCCTCCACGTCGACGTTCTTGCCGTCGACGAGCACCGTCACTTCGTCCTCGTCGGTGCCGGCCGGGGCCTTCACCTTGAAGTTGAGCTCCGTCGTGAAGAAGGCGACGACCTCGTCGGCGATCTTCTCGCACACCGCGTCCACGAGCTTGCGCGCCGGGTCTGACACCTCGCTCGCGACGACGTTGTTCACGCGGCTGCTCCACGTGGCCGTGCCCTTGAACGCGAAGAGGACGTTGCCCTGGAGGTCGCGCACCTTGCCGACATAGGGCTGCGTGAACGTCGTGACCTTGACCTTCGTGCCCTTCGCGTTCACCGTGATCGTCTTCGCATCCTCCTCGCGGTCGCCAAGGGCGGCCGTGAGGATGCACGTCGCGCCCACGACGGCGCTCGCGTCCTTGCCGTTGATCGCCTGTTCGACCATGCCCATGTCCGCGTTCGAGCGGTCAATGACCTGCAGGAGCTTCCCGGCGCGGCGCGAAAGCGCGGCCTGGAGGTAGTCCTTGGCAAGCGGCACGTAGCGTGTCGCCGCGTCGGTGAGGATCTTCGTGCGCAGCTGGCGCAGAAGGCGCATGTTCGCGGCGTTCTCCTCCTCGACGCGCGACGTGGTGCGGATGTACTCCATCTTGCGCGTGATCCAGTTCAGGCGCACGACCTCGCTCGCGACGTCGGGGCGGGCGAGCTTGTCGCCGTCGGAGAGCGTCGGCGGCTTTTCGAGGTTGGTCTGCGGCTGCAGCTGCTCGCCGAGCCACTTGTCAACCTGCGTCATCGACTCGATCGTGCCGAAGCTCGCCACCATCAGGCGCAGCTGCTTGGGGCCGGCCTTCGCGACGGCGAGTTGGGCGTCGGTCAGGCCCTCGTCCGCGCGGGCGGAGCAGCACATGCCGGCGGCCAGCGCGGCGGCAAGGAGGACATGGGGTTTGAGGATGTTCATGACGGGATTCCTTTCTATTTCAAGGGACAAGAGGCTAGTTCATGGCGTTGACGCGGTCGACTTCCTTGCGCAGGGGAATGCGCTTTTGCAGGATTTCCAGACCGCGGAACTGCGTGTTCGGGTGGTAGGGCGAGCAGGTCATCGTGAGGTTAAGCGAGAACTCCTGGTAGATGTCGCCGTTGTCCTTGCGCATGTTCCGCTGCGTCAGGTGGCCCACCAGCAAAAACTCCGGCGGCACGGCCATCTGGCCGGTGGCGGCGACGGCGTTTGCCATCTGCTCGTTGTACACGAAGAAGGAGCCGTGGTCCATGAGCTTCTCCTTCAGCGCGAGCGTCAGCGACTCCGCAAGCGGCTCGGCGGCGTTCCCGCGCGAGAGCGTGTCGACGACAATCGGCTTCACGTTGATCACGCGCCGCCCGGCGCCCTGGTGGTAGCGGACACTCTTTGAGTCGATGTTCTGGATGGCCTGATTGATCACCGCGTCGATGTCGTCCTGCGAAAACCCCGCGACGACCTCGGCGGTCGCGCCGGTCGGAATCACGCGCGACTGCGTCATACAGCCCGTCAGGCAGGCAAGCGCGGCGCCCAACAGGGGGATATACATCTTTGCGTTCATGTTCAACGTTCTCCTTCTTCTCTTTTTCCGTTTGATTTCGTCAGATCGTCCTCAGCGGCGCATCCGCCGCACGTAGAAGCGCATGTCGGCGGCGTCCATCCGAGGCGCGACGCCCTGAAGCGCGCGCACCTCCTTCGGCGCGATCGCGACGCTCGTCCAGGTGAGGTCGTGCGCATCGATCTCGATGCCGTTCGCGTCGAGCCACGCCACGCGCCACTCCACCCAAAGTTCGCGCGCCGTGTTGTTCACCACGTTCGCCTGGAACGTGCAGTAGGCGGATGTCCCCTTCGCGCAGCGCACGTCCGTCACGTAGAGGTCGTACCCCAGGTTCTCCGCAAGCGTCACGCGCCGGTCCATCGGCGGCAGCGGCGCCGAGACGCACCCCGTCAGCACAAGGGCCGCCATCATTCCCAGCATTGCCAGCATCTTCTTCATTTCGTCTCCTTTTGCCTCTTCGTTGATCTTCGTTTCAGTATTCCGGACCATCTGCTAGGCGCGCGGCGCGCGCCTTTCTGACAACCCAAAAATCGTCTTCTTCGCGGCGCACGTCAAAGCGCGCCCGCAGGTTCCGCAGAAGCGCGGCGCGGTCCAGCGCCAGCACGGTCAGCTCCTTCCCCTTCTCGGAGAGGATCTTCACGTTCTTCGCCATCGCCCCCTGCGCCAGAAGGCCCCGCACCTCGGCCCGGCATTCCGTCGCGATGACGATCTCGGCCGGGGCGTCCTCCCCCGCGACCTCGATGCACGCGCCATGCTCCATCTGGTACACGTCCGTCTTCAGGAAGGCCCCGAGCGCGAGCGCGAGCCGCCGCATCCGCTGCGTCGAGGCGCGGAAGGCGAACTCCGCGCCCCACGCATCCTCCGCATGCCGCATGGACACGTCGGGCAGCAGACGGGCGAGCAGCGCGTCCACCGCCGTGCGCGTCCGGCCGCGCACGTAGACGCGGCAGTCGCGGACGATGCCGGAATCGGGCGGAATCGCCTGCGGGACAAGGGGCTTGGGCTTCGAGACGGGCGGGCGCGGCGGCGGGTTCGTCGCGGCGGGCGCCACGGCAGGGACCACGGCGGGCGCGGCCTCCGCC
>CAKUCX010000110.1 GCA_934643865.1 uncultured Kiritimatiellota bacterium | reverse complement strand
CCGATCGTCCAGCCGCCCGCGCCGCCGCCGCCGACGAGGAGCATGCGGTCGATCTCCATGTCCATCTTCGGGACGAGTGTGTACGTGCCCGCCGCGCTGAACGTAAACGCATAGCCGTTCGTCCCCGCCTCGGCCACCGTCGGCGAACCGGGCCCGGCGAGGACGTCGAAGGCGTTCTCCACCGTGCCGGCCGTGTAGACCCACTGCTCGGGCAGGCCGCTGCCCTCCACGAGGCGGGGCATGTCGGGCGCGCGCCACGCCGTGATCGCCACGTCGTCGACGGCCACGTCCGTGCGCACCTCGTCGTCGGCGCGCCCACCCGCGACGAGGCGCACCTTGTAGTCCTGCACCACGCACGGCGCGAACGCGTAGCGGTTCGTGCCGAAGCCCGTGATCACGGCTTCGAGGCCGCTGTCGAACCAGTCCGTCTCGTCGCTCTTGAACCGCAGGCGGATCGTCTGGTTCGTGGGCAGGGTGACGCCCAGGGCGCCATAAGGTGCCCATGCGCCGCCCGTGATCTGATGCCAGCGGTCCGGGAAGAAGCCCCAGTCGCCGTCATTGATCGCATTCTGCTGCGTCGTGCCCGCGAGGATGAAGCCTTTTGTGTAGTCGGCCGAGTCAATGGGCTGGTGGTACGCGATGCGGCCGAACTCCGCGTTGCAGTCCGCCGAGCCGACGCCGTAGCTCCCTTTCTTAAGCGGCGCGTCCGCATCCGTGTAGACGAGGACGTCCTTGATGAGGCTTGAGTCTGTCGCGAGGGGGGCGGCGCTGCGCTCCTTGGAAAGGGCGCACTGGATGTAGACCGAGCCGTCGGCCTTGGTGAAGAGGTAGAGCGCGGCGTTCGTCCAGTGGGACTTGTCGACCTCGTCTTTCTTCTCCGGGACGAGCATGTTCGCGAAATTCTGGATGAGCGTCTGCCCCGCCCCCGCAAGCGCGCCGGCGCTGGTGCGGGAAATGACGTTCGAGGCGAGGAGGTGCGCCGTCATGCCGCTCCCCTCCGCCAGCCACTTGTAGAGCGCACACGTCAGAAGGTCGCCGGCCGTGCGCGTGATGCGGTATTCGTAGCACCCCTTCTTCTCGCGGTAGTAGCCGACGAGCGAGACGGACGGCTGCGCCGGCGAGATGTCGGTGGGGTTCCTGTTCGCCGACAGCTCGCGGCTCATCGTCACCTTCGCGCTCACCGCGTAGTTCTGGAGCGCCGCGCCGTCGCCGTAGACGGCGAAGTCTTCGAAGCGCGGCTTCTGCGCCGCACGCGCGGTGAAGGAGACCGTTCCGATGCCGGCGGGCATGTCCGCGTCCTTGTCGAGCGCCACGTAGCCCTTCCCGCGCCCCTCCAGCTGCAGGGCGCGCGCGCCGTTCGCGTCGGAACCGCGCACGCTGCGGACCCACTGGCCGTGGCCCACGCTCCAGTTGTTCTGCGGCGTGACGAGCCTGTCCTTCGGATAGAGGGGCAAATCGAACGGCGTGTCGAGCGGGAAGTCCTCGACGTCGGTCGTGTTGAAGTCTTCCGTCCAGGACGGATGCGCGTACCCCTGCGGCGTCCAGTTCGCGAAGTCCGCCGAGAACACCTTCTTCGCGTCGGCGACGCCCGTCGCGCGCGTCCCCTTCGCGGGATCCTCCTCGCTGTAGAGCGCGTTGCCGCAATATCCGTCCCGTGCGTCCGTCCAGGCGTTGAAGTTCTGGTACGTGCCGTGGCTGACGCTGTAGGTCTGGAGATCGTCGTTGAACTCGATGATGAGGTGCGTCCCGGCGTCGTCGAGCGTGACGGCGACGTCGTTGGTGGCGCTTCCGTCCACGGCGGCGGTGCAGGGAAGGAAGCCGACGGGTTCGCTTCTCTCGGAGAACCAGACGTTCGTCATGGCGGCGAACGCGAAGGGTTGGGCCGGGTCGGCCGCGCGCGTCTTGCTTTTGAAGTGGAAGCGCAGCGTCTCGCCCACCGCGTTCGTCGGCACGTCGTAGCAGGTGCGCCACGTGTTCGTGCCGACAAGCTCCATGCGGATGTCTTCGCGCGTCACGCCCTCCGTCCCGTTCGTCGTCACGCTCGTGCAGAGCGTCACCCACTCGCACGGGCTCTCCGCCTCGCGGATGCGCACGAAGTAGTCGTGCCCGCACGCCGGCGTCTCGTCGACGTAGTGCGCGCGGTTGGTGACGGCGGTAATGGCCTCGGTCCAGCCGTCGCCGTAGAAGACGCTTCCTAGCGCATAGTCCTTCAGCGCATAATACGGCGCGCTCTGCTCAGCGACGAAGAAATACTCGATGTCGCCCACGCCCTCGTCGAGCGGAAGGGCGGCCGTCGAAAGAAGCCCGGGATGTTCTATCAGCGACGCAAGGGAAGACGTCGCCGGGCCAAGCGGCAGCGTCCGCTCTTCCGTCACCTTTTGATTGAGGTAGCGCCAGCGCCAGACGATCCGCGGATTCTTCAGCGTCATGGACGGCGCGGCGGCGGCGTTGGTCACGACGCCCACCCACGCCCGCCCCCTGACGCCCTGCTGGCGCTGCGACACCAGCGCCGACGTGAAGTCGCCCACGCAGCCCAGCACGTCGGTCCCTCCCAGCTGCTCGTCATAGTCCTCGCCATAACGGTTGAGCCTGAACGTCATCGGAGGGTAGGAGGCGATGATGTTGTCCAGCAGAATCAATCCCGTCGTGTCGGCGTTGCCGCCCGTCTGGTTCAGGCGGCGGATCCGAAAGCGAATCGGCCCGTAGTGGTTCAGGTGGGCCCGAATGCGGTAGAACAGCCCGTCCTCCCCTGCCGTGGAGGCCATGACCGCGTTCGTCACGCCGCGCGCCTGCAGCGTGACGGTCGTCCTGTCTGCGACCGCAAAGAGGTCGAACGGGCAGGGCGTCCAGGCCGGCACGTTGAAGTCGTCGTCTGCGTCCTTGAGGGAGGAGCCCGCCGCCTGCGCTTCGCTCGTCACGTTCGTCGCGATTTCAAGGGAAATCTCACCCGTCACGTATTTCGGGTCTGTAAAGGCATTGACGGCGTCGAAATAGATGGTGCCGATGCCCTCCTCATAATATGGAGAGTAGACGCAGGCGGAGGCGGCGTTCCGCAGAATGACCGAACCGACCGCCTTCGCCCCCGCCGACGTGACGGGAATGTCGGTCGTCCCGTCGATGATGGACGTCGCCGTCTCCGTCCAAGGGATGTAGTTGCGGGACGCCGACCCGACGACGGTGCCGCTTCCCGCACGGCAATCGACAAGCTGCCACAGTTTCGTCCCGTCATGCTTGAACAAGGTGTGGTTTGTGCCCTTCAGCAAGTTGGGCTGGAAACCCGGCGAAGTCGTATCGTGGACCCAGTACGTCCTGGCCGACGTATTCGTGTCGTAGTAGCCTTGGGACGTGATGGACGCCCCCCCTTTCGCATCGTTGTTCATGAGGAGGATGCGGTCGTTGTCCATGACGGGATATCCCTCCGCCCCCTGCAGCGTGAGCCGGCCGAGCGCGAGCGCAAGCAGAAGGGCCGTGCGCCGGCCACCGACATGAAATACCCCCTGGCGCTTCTTCGTGAAGCGCTTTTCACGTGTCTTCATCATGGTTGACTCCTCATAAGATGGCGCGCCGACCGCCGCCGACAGGCTCCTATCACCTCCATGCCCCTCCCAAGGAAGGCATCTCGCGCCCCTTGTTCGCGCGCAGTCTACTAAATCGCGCGGGCAACGTCAATGCGGGCGCGCGCCGGGCCAACGGGACGCCCACGGAACGACATCGGGAACGCCCACGGGGACGCGGGCCGCCGGGGACGTCGGCCCCTACCACGCACCGCGCCATGTCCGCCAACGCACGCCATGTCCGCACACGCACGCCATGCGCGCACCTGGTAGGGCGCGACGTCCTCGGCGCGCCGTTACCCACGGAACGACATCGGGAACGCCCACGTGTACGCGGGCCGC
>CAKUCX010000109.1 GCA_934643865.1 uncultured Kiritimatiellota bacterium | reverse complement strand
CCGATCGTCCAGCCGCCCGCGCCGCCGCCGCCGACGAGGAGCATGCGGTCGATCTCCATGTCCATCTTCGGGACGAGCGTGTACGTGCCCGGCTGGGTGAACGAGAATGCATAGCCGTTCCGCCCCGCCTCGGCCACCGTCGGCGAACCGGGCCCGGAGAGGACGTCGAAGGCGTTCTCCACCGTGCCGGCCGTGTAGACCCACTGCTTGGGCAGGCCGCTGCCCTCCACGAGGCGGGGCATGTCGGGCGCGCGCCACGACGTCATCTCCACGTCGTCGACGACCACGTCCGTGCGCACGAGGTCGTAGGAATGGCCGCCCATGGCAAGGGCCACGCGGTAGGTCGGCACCACGCACGGCGTAAACGTGTAGCGGTTCGTGCTGAAGCTCGTGATCACGGCTTCGAGGCCGCTGTCGAACCAGTCCGTCTCGTCGCTCTTGAACCGCAGGCGGATCGTCTGGTTCGTGGGCAGGGTGACGCCCAGGGCGCCATAAGGTGCCCATGCGCCGCCCGTGATCTGATGCCAGCGGTCCGGGAAGAAGCCCCAGTCGCCGTCATTGATCGCATTCTGCTGCGTCGTGCCCGCGAGGATGAAGCCTTTTGTGTAGTCGGCCGAGTCAATGGGCTGGTGGTACGCGATGCGGCCGAACTCCGCGTTGCAGTCCGCCGAGCCGACGCCGTAGCTCCCTTTCTTAAGCGGCGCGTCCGCATCCGTGTAGACGAGGACGTCCTTGATGAGGCTTGAGTCTGTCGCGAGGGGGGCGGCGCTGCGCTCCTTGGAAAGGGCGCACTGGATGTAGACCGAGCCGTCGGCCTTGGTGAAGAGGTAGAGCGCGGCGTTCGTCCAGTGGGACTTGTCGACCTCGTCTTTCTTCTCCGGGACGAGCATGTTCGCGAAATTCTGGATGAGCGTCTGCCCCGCCCCCGCAAGCGCGCCGGCGCTGGTGCGGGAAATGACGTTCGAGGCGAGGAGGTGCGCCGTCATGCCGCTCCCCTCCGCCAGCCACTTGTAGAGCGCACACGTCAGAAGGTCGCCGGCCGTGCGCGTGATGCGGTATTCGTAGCACCCCTTCTTCTCGCGGTAGTAGCCGACGAGCGAGACGGACGGCTGCGCCGGCGAGATGTCGGTGGGGTTCCTGTTCGCCGACGGCTCGCGGCTCATCGTCACCTTCGCGCTCACCGCGTAGTTCTGGAGCGCCACGCCGTCGCCGTAGACGGCGAAGTCGCTGAAGCTCGGCGCCTGCGCCACGCGCGCGGTGAAGGAGACCGTGCCGACGCCCTTGGGCATCTCGTCCTCCGCGTCCCGCGAAAAGACCAGCCGCCCCTGCCCGCGCCCTTCCAGCTGCACCGAGAGCTCCCGATTCGTCGCCGGCTCGACCGTCGCGCCGCGCGCGCTGTAGACCCACTGGCCATGTTCCGCCGCCCACCACATGTGGGGCTTCGCCAGCTGCGACTCGAAGGGCACGCCGATCGGATAGTTCGCGAAGTCGTCCGTGTTGAAGTCGGCCGTCCAGCCCGGCTTCGCGTATTCGGCGAGCGTCCAGTTCGCGAAGTCCGCCGTGAACTGCTTCTTCGCGTCGGAGACGCCCGTCGCGACCGCGCCGTTCGTGGGGAATTCCTCGTTGTAGAGCGCGTTGCCGCGATATCCGTCCCGTGCGTCCGTCCAGGCGTTGAAGTTCTGGTAGGTGCCGTGGCTGATGCTGTAGGTCTGGAGGTCGTCGTTGAACTCGATGATGAGGTGCGTGCTCGCGTCGTCGAGCGTGACGGCGACGTCGTTGGTGGCGCCCCCGTCCGCGGCGGCGGTGTAGGGGAGGCGGCCGACGGGCTTGCTCCGTCCGGAGAACCAGGCGTTTGTCGAGACGGCGAACGCGAAGGGATTGGCCGGGTCGGCCGTGAGCTTCTGCCCCTCGAAGTGGAAGCGCAGCGTCTCGCCGACCGCGTTCGTCGGCACGTAGTAGCAGAGGCGCCACGTGTTCGTGCCGATCAGCTCCATGCCCGCGGTCTCCCGCTTCACGCCCGACGCCTTGTTCGTCGTCACGCTCGCGACGAGCTTCATCCAGGCGTACGGGCTCTCCGCCTCGCGGATGCGCACGAAGTAGTCGTGCCCGCACGCCGGCGTCTCGTCGACGTAGTTCGCGCGGTTGGTGACAACCGAGATGCGCTCCGTCCAGCCAGACCCGAAACCGACTTCACGCGTGAACGCATAGTCAACCGGCTGATAAAACGGCAGATCGATGTCCAGCGTGTAGAAGTACTCAAGATCCCCCACGCCATGGGACAAGTCCGGCCCCGCCTTCGTCTGCGTCGTCAAGTCCAAGGACTTTGTGGGGAACCCTTCAAACGCCACCTGCTTCCAGTCGGTGACCTTTTGGTTCAAATAACGCCACCGATGATGAAACGTAAGCTTCTGGACGTTTTTCTTCTTTCGCGTCCCGCTGTTCGTTAGCACGCTGTAGGAAGCCAGAGCACATACGTCATGGTCTTGAAAGGAGAGGAGCGGCTTGGAGAAATCCCCCACGCGCCCGAGGACTTCGCTTCCCGTAAGCGTTTCGTCGAATTTCCCGAACGTCCCGATCTCTGCCGACCATGCCGGATATGAAGCGATGACATTGTCAATCGCGACGAGTCCAACCTGTTCGGCGGTCTTGTTCGGCGTCGGATCAACAGTACGACGCACAATCCGAAAACGGCACGGGTGGCGATAATTCAGTCGGAAACGTCCGCGATAAAAACAATCCCCCCCCCCGCCTTCCGGGGCTCCCAAGTCAATTTCACGAACACCTTCCTCCACGGAGGCGACCTTTGCGTTCGAGATTGCCAGGACGTCTCCTTCAAGAGGCGTCCAGACCACATCGTCCGGCGACGTTGCCGTCTCAAGGACGATGCCGCGCTCTGCGGCTTCCTCGGTTACTTTTGTACCAAATTCAACGGCGACAACGAAATTCGTAACGTTCGCGGCAAAGACGTTCACTGCGTCAAAATAGATTGTGCCGACGCCCTCTTCATAGCAAGGAGAGTAAATCTGCGCCCCAGAGCGGTTCAGCATGACCGCACATGTCGTAACGGCAGTTTCATTCGTGATTGTCTTCTTCTTCGTCTTTTTAACCCAAAAGCTCTTTTGCGCAGTCCCTGACGCCGGGATGTAGTTAGCCTTGGCGAGTTCGGCAGGAGATCCAGCCCGACAGTCAATCAAGCGCCAAAGCTGACGCCCATCGCGCGCATGGAACACATGGTTCGTTCCCGGAAGCAATGACTCATAATCCGAAGTCTCCGTAGAGCGCACCCACCAATAGGCATTTGTCACGCCGACGGCATTGACGACATTCGTCTCGGCATATCCCTGGAACGTGACGGGGCAGTCGCTCTTCGTGTCATTGTTCAAAAGGAGGATGCGATCCATGCCAAGGCCATAGTATCCCTCCGCCCCTTGCGGCGCGAGCAGGCCGAGCGCGAGCGCGAGAAGAAGGGCCGCGCGCCGGCCGCAGACATGAAACGCGCCCGGGCATCCTCTTCCGAAGAGCTTTTCACGTGTCTTCTTCATGGTTTGATCCTCTAAAATTGTCGCCAACTGTCGTTCAAATTGTCCGTAGACATGCCCTGCCCGCGCCATGCGGGTAGAGTACGCCCATTGTTTGGCAAGATTTTAGCAAATCGGCGGAAGGGGCGCAAGGCCGCGCACACCGCGCGGCGTCACTCCGCGAGCGTGACGGGGCCGAGGAGGCCCGCCGGCTCCAGGGGCGCGCTCTTCTTCGGCGCACCGATCGTCCAGGTCTTGCGCTGCGCCTCCGGCAGGCCCGCGTCGTAGACGAGGCGGTTGAACCACGTGTTCGCCACCTCCACGCGCAGCTCGTTCGCGCCCGCCCTCAATTCAATCTGGCAGCGGTAGGGGGGCGCCCAGAGCGTCCGCACCTTCCGCCCGTTCACGAACACGGTCGCCACGGTCTCCACGCGCCCGAGGTCGAGCGTCGCCGTCCCCGCCGCGTCGCGCCGGAGCGTTGTCCGGTAGGTCGCCGTGCCGGAGAAATGCCGCCCTTCTTCGCCGAGCGGCAGCTCCGTCCAGCTCTTCAGCGCGTCCAGCGCCATCTCGTCCGGCGCGCCCCAGCCCTGCGGGAACGAGAGGCGCCAGCCGCCGACCGGCTTCGCCGCCGCGCCCTGCGGCCGCGCGC
>CAKUCX010000108.1 GCA_934643865.1 uncultured Kiritimatiellota bacterium | reverse complement strand
GCAGCGCGTCGCGCGCGCCTTCCAGCGTGCGCAGCGGCGCGGCGGGCGTGCCGGGCGCCGCGTCGTTCCCGTGCGGCGCGACGTGGATCTGAAGTGCGGCAAGGACTGCGAATACCGTGGAGACCATGACGAGACCTTTCCTTTGAAGCGCTATTCGATGACGACGCTCGTGCCGACGTCGCACATGCCACGGAGCTTCTCCGCGTTCCAGTTCGCGAGGCGGAAGCAGCCATGCGACTCCGCGCGGCCGATCCGCTCGGGGGAGGGCGTGCCGTGGATGCCGTAGGTGGGCAGGGAGAGGCCGATCCACGACGTCCCGACCGGGTTGTTCGGCCCGGGCGGGTAGATGTGGCGCGCGATGCGTCCGCCCGGCCCCGCGCGCGGCGCGGTGTAGGTGTAGTTCGGCTTCGGGACGAGCGCCGTCACCTGCACCTCCCCGGCCGGGGGGCGCTTGCTCTTCTCCGCCGCGATCGAGCAGGGGAAGAGGCCGATCATCCGCCCCGCCGCGTCGAAGGCCGTGATTTCGAGGCGGGCGAGCGAGACGCGCAGGACGCTCGCCTCGCCGAGGGGGAAGCGGCGGGAGGCGCCGCGCCCTGCGGCGGGCGCCGTGCGCGGGAGGACGACGCGCGCGCCGACGGGCGGGTTCGGCCAGGCCAGCGCGGGGTTGAGCCGCCGCAGGAGCGCGGGCGAGCAGTGCCCGCGCTCGGCGAACATCTCCTCCACCGACTGGTAGCCCATCGCCGCGAGCTTCGCCTTCTCGGCGGGCGCGTCGGGGATCCGCACGCAGGCGGCCCGGTCCGCCGCCGTCACGGCGACCGTCTCGAAGAGGTTCGTCTCGCGCGGGAAGAGCCGCGCATGCGCCGTCGCCTCCGCGCCGGGGACGTACGCGAGGCCGTTCACGGCGCAGTAGGTCGCGAGCGCCACCTGCGTCCGGCGCCCGCACTGCCCGTCGAGCGTGTTGCAGGAGAACCCCCGGCGGTCGAGGCAGATCTGGAGCGCGAGGACGCGCTGCTCCTGCGGCGAGAGCGGCAGGGGCGGCGCGCCCGCGCCGCCCAGGGCGGCGAGGAGGGCGAGGGCGATGGGGAGGCGCCTCAGCACTTCTCCAGCGCCTGCTTCAGGTCGGCGATGAGGTCGTCGGGGTCTTCGAGTCCCACCGAGAAGCGGATGAGGTCCGGCGGGATGCCGGCGGCCACAAGCTGTTCGTCCGTTAGCTGGCGGTGCGTGTGCGAGGCGGGGTGGAGGACGCAGCTCCAGGCGTCGGCGACGTGCGTGACGATGCCGATGAGCTTGAGGGCGTCCATGAACCGGATGGACGCCGCGCGCCCGCCCTTGATGCCGAACGTCATCACGCCGCAGGGGCTCGGTCCCTTGAACTGCTTCACCACGAGCGCGTGGTCGGGGGAGTCGGGGAGGCCCGCGAAGTTGACCCACGCGACCTTCTCCTGCGCGCGCAGCCACGTCGCGATCCTGAGCGCGCTCTCCGCATGGCGGCGGATGCGCACGTGGAGCGATTCGAGGCCGATGTTCAGCAGGAAGGCGTTGAACGGCGAGGGGATCGCGCCGTAGTCGCGCATGAGCTGGGCGGTACACTTGACGATGTAGGCCATCTTGCCGAAGCTCTTCACGTAGGAGAGGCCGTGGTAGGAGGGGTCGGGCGCGACGAGGCCGGCGAAGCGGTCGGGGTACCGGGACCAGTCGAAGGCGCCGCTGTCGACGATGCAGCCGCCAACCTGCGAAGAGTGTCCGTCCATGTACTTCGTCGTCGCGTGCGTCACGATGTCGCAGCCGAATTCGAAGGGACGGCAGAGAACCGGCGTCGGGAACGTGTTGTCCACGATGAGCGGCACGCCGAAGCGGTGGGCGGCCTCGGCGAACTTCGCGATGTCGAGGACGACGCCGCTCGGGTTCGCGACCGTCTCGCCGAAGACGCACTTCGTGTTCGGGCGGAACGCGCGCGCGATCTCCTCCGGCGGGGCCTTCGGGTCGACGAACGTCGTCTCGATGCCGAGCTTCTTCAGGGAGACGGCGAGGAGGTTGAACGTGCCGCCGTAGATCTGCGCGGAGGCGACGACGTGGTCGCCCGCCCCGCAGAGGTTGAGGATTGCGAACGTCGAGGCGGCCTGCCCCGAGCTCGTGAGGATCGCCGCCACGCCCCCCTCCAGCGCCGCGATCTTCTTCGCGACCTGGTCGTTCGTGGGGTTCGCGAGGCGCGTGTAGAAGTAGCCGCTCGCCTTCAGGTCGAAGAGGTCGGCCATCTGCTCGCTCGTCTCGTACCTGAAGGTGGTCGAGGCATAAATCGGCACCTGGCGCGGCTCGCCCTTCTTCGGCTGCCAGCCGCCCTGGACGCACAGTGTATCAACGGTCATGTTTTTCTCCTTCCAGTCTTTCATTTGAGGCCCGAACGCTCAACGACTTAACCACTTAACCACTTAACCACTACTTAACTACTTAACTACAACTTAACGACTTAACTACTTAACCACTTAACCACAACTTAACCACTTAACCACTTAATCACTTCCTGACGGTGCCGTCGCCCGTGACGACGTACTTGTAGGTCGTCAGCTCCTCCAGGCCCATCGGGCCGCGCGCGTGGAGCTTGTCCGTGGAGATGCCGATCTCCGCGCCCATGCCGAACTCGGCGCCGTCCGTGAAGCGCGTCGAGGCGTTGTGGTAGACGGCCGCGGAATCGACGAGGCGCAGGAAGCGCGCCGCGCGCGCGGCGTCGCGCGTGACGATCGCGTCCGAGTGGTGCGAGCCGTGGGCGTTGATGTGCGCGATCGCCGCGTCGACGTCCGCGACGACGCCCACGTTGAGGTCGAGCGAGAGGAACTCGGCGCCCCAGTCCTGCCCCGCCTCGTGGAGCGTGACGCCCTTCTCGCGCGCCCACGCCGCGACGCGCGGCAGAAACGCCGGCGCCTCCTGCGCGTGGACGAGCAGGCACTCCGCCGCGTTGCACGTGCCGGGGCGCTGCGTCTTCGCGTTGTCGAGGATGCGCAGGGCCATGTCGAGGTCCGCCCCCGCGTCGACGTAGACGTGGCAGACACCCTTGTAGTGCTTGAGGACGGGCACGAGCGCCGCCTCGCACATCGCGCGGATCAGGCGCTCGCCGCCGCGCGGAATCGCCATGTCCACGTACTCCGGCATCCGCACGAGCGCGCGCACGCCTTCGTGGTCCGTCGTCTGCACGAGCAGCACCGCGTCGAGGAGCGCGGGCGGCCGCGCCGGGCCGCACCAGCGCGCGAGCCCCTTCTGGACGGCTGCGGCGAGCGCGCGGTTCGAGCGCAGGGCCTCCTTGCCGCCGCGCAGGATGATCGCGTTCGACGTCTTGAGGCAGAGGGCGGCCGTGTCGACGAAGACGTTCGGACGCGACTCGAAGACGACGGCGACGACGCCCAGCGGCTCGCGCACCTTCGCGATGTGGATGCCGCTCGGGCGGTCGCGCTCCAGCAGCGTCTCGCCCACGGGGTCGGGCAGCTGCGCCACGAAGCGCACGCCGTCCACCATCGCGCGGAAGCGCGCGGGCGTGAGCGTGAGCCGGTCGACGAGCGCGGGCGCAAGCCCCGCCGCGCGCGCGGCGGCGACGTCCTCCGCGTTCGCGGCCGCGATCAGCGGTTCGGCCGCCTCCAGCGCCTCCGCCACGGACAGCAGCGCAGCATTCTTGTCGCACGTCTCCAGCGTCCGCAGCGCGCGCGACGCGGCGCGCGCCCTCTTCCCCAGGTCCCGGATTTCCTCTTCAACCGTCATTTCTCCACCCTTTCCTTGAAAGGCTCCAACACCAGCTCGGCGACCGCGCACGCATCGGTCTCATGCGCCTTCAGAACCTCGATGAACGCGGCCGTGGCGCCCTCCGGCGCGACGAGCCCCTTCTTCGGCGAACGCTTCGAGAGGCGCACGCCCTGATACCAGAGGCCGTCGCCGACGGACACCCCGTTGCCGTCCTCGAAGCGCAGACGCACCCACACGGGCGCGCCGCCCTTCTTCAGCTTCACGGCAAAGCGCAGCCGCCGGTCTCCCGCCGGCACGGTGCAGCGGCGCTGCCCAACCAGCGGGCCCAGCGACGTCGGCGCGGCGGCGGGCGGCGCCTCCTCTTCGGCCACGGCGGCGACCGTCACGTCCGGCAGGTCCGCGCGCGGCGGCAGGGCCTTCACGAAGCGCGCCGCGCACCAGACGCCCGCGAGC
>CAKUCX010000107.1 GCA_934643865.1 uncultured Kiritimatiellota bacterium | reverse complement strand
ACACGGAGCGCGAGGAGGCACGGGGACACGGAGTTTGGTTTTGAGGCTGGCTTGCGCGTTGCTTCAGCCATCAAAGAGGGGCGGGCATCGAAGAGGGGCGGGAATTGTTGCCGAGATGTGTGAAACCTCGTTCTGAAAATCTCCGTGCCTTTGTGCCTCCGCGCGCTCCGTGTTAACCGACCGGAGGCTTTCAAGCAAGATTATTACGCAGTGAAATCTCATTCTGGGCGGCGCGGGTGGGTTGCACGGCCTCCGGCCGGTCAACACGGAGCGCGCGGAGTCACGGGGACACGGAGATGGTTTTGAGGCTGGCTTGCGCGCCGCTTCATCCATCAAAGAGGGGCGGGAATCGAAGAGGGACGGGAATTGTTGCCGAGATGCGTGAAACCTCGTTCTGAAAACCTCCGTGCCTTTGTGCCTCCGCGCGCTCCGTGTTGACCGGCCGGAGGCTTTCAAGCAAGATTATTACGCAGTGAAATCTCATTTTGCGGTGACGCGGGTGAGTTGCGCGGCCGGAGGCTCGGCGGGGGCGTTAACTTGAAATCTCGCCCGTTCCGTTTCGATTGGCCTGTTCGCTAGACGGAGGAAGAGGCCTTCTTTCCCGGAAGCCGTTGATCTATTGGCCTCCTTAATGGTTCGAGTTGTTTATGAACGAAAGAGATAATGTGGTTTTGATATCTTGATTTGCGCAAATTCAGCCGAAATGATATACTGCCCGTCGTTTTCGCCCCATGGGGTTTCGATGACAATGTGAGAGAGGACGAAATGGCAGACCAAGCCGAGAAGCTTTATTTAGGCATAGACATCGGTTCGACGACCTACAAGGCCGTCGTCCTCTCGCAGGGCGGAACGGTTCTGGCGACGACGTATCAGCGCACGCAGCCGGTCGATTCGGGGCGGCTCGCCTGCACGGGGCGGTGCAGCGGATGCGGGAACTGCAGCATGGGCGCCGTGCGCAAGACGACGGACGACTTCCTCAAATCGGCGGGCTTCACGCTCAAGGACATGGCCGCGACCGTCGTGACGGGCAGCCAGATCGTCGATGACACGAACCGCTTCATCCCCTTCGACTGCCAGGTGAGCGAAGTCTCCGCCCATGTCGCGGGCGCGAAGTTCTCCTACCCCGATGTCGATGCGATCATCGACTGCGGCGGGCAGGACTCGAAGTGCATGGTCTACAACCCGAAGATGGACCTCTGGACGTCGATGATGTCGGGCGTCTGCGCGGCGGGGACGGGCAGCTACCTCGACAGCGTGGCGGCGAAGCTCGGCGTGCCGGTGGAGGAGATCGCGGGGAAGGTCAACTACGACTCCACGACCGAGTTCAGCTCCGTCTGCGCCGTCCTGTCGGCCACGTCGATCAACAAGTTCAAGAACCGCATCCCGATCGGCGACCTCCTCGCGGGCGCGTGCCGCGCGCAGGCGCGCACGATCCTCAACAGCGTGGGGCAGCTCCTCCTGAGCCGCCCCGGCCGGCGGATCCTCTTCCAGGGGGGCGTCGCCTCGAACGGCGCGGTGGCGCACTACCTGCGCGAGCTGACGGGCAGCGACATCGTGATCCCCGAACACCACCAGGTGATGGGCGCCTTGGGGGCGGCGTGCCTCGCGCGCGAGTACGCAGGACTCAGAAGGGGCGGGGCGGGGCTTGAAAAGGTGCAGTACGAGCCGTCGCGCGGAAAATCCGTGCGCCTGCGCGTGACGTCCACGAAGCGCGACTTCTTCTCGACGGACAAGTCGAAGCCGCTCGTGTGGCGCAACCTCTTCTTCCCCGCCGAGATCCTGAACGCGATGGGCTGCCGCATCCGCACGCTGGAGACCTACGCGGCCCTCTTCGGGCGCAAGGCGGACAAGGTGAAGGAGGCGCTCGGGCGCGCCGCGCAGAAGGGCTTCGACGGGCAGACCTGCTCGTTCCTGCGCATGCTGGAGGGGATGGAGCTAGAAAAGCCGGACTACGTGGTCTCCACCATGCAGCCCTGCCAGCAGGCGGAGCGCGTCTTCGCGGACCTCGTGCGCGAACTCGACATCCCCGACCGCCTCTACTCCCTGCAGACGCCGATCAACGGGCACAGCCGCAACGCCGTGGAGATGATGGCGGACGGTCTTGCGGAATCCGTCTCGTTGATGGAGAAGGCCTTCGGGCGCAAACTCGACCCCGCGCGCCTCGAAGAGGCGTGCCGCCTCTCCAACGAGGCCGCCGCGCTCGCGAAGCAGTGCGCCCGCCTGCGCTTCACCTCGCCGCCGCTCGTGCGGGGCAGCGAGGCGATCTACAACGCCGTCGTCTTCTCGCAGCTCTGGGGCACGCAAGACCTCGTGGACATCCAGCAGGCGTACTACGAGGAACTGCTTGCGAAGAAGGAATGGGCCGAGAAGCGCTATGCGCTCGGCGACACGCACCGCCTCCTCTGGCTGCACCTGCCGCCGTTCTACGACTCGAAGCACCTCGACTTCGTGGAGAAGACCTGCAACGCACCCATCGTCTTCGAGGAGACGAACTTCGTCGCGTGGGAGCCGCTGGACCCGAAGGACCCCTACCGCTCGCTCGCGAAGAAGCTCCTGCAGTCGGGCTTCCTCGACCCGTCGCTGCGCGTGGAGTACGTGAAGAGGGCCATTCCGGCGGGCCAGTTCAACGGCGTCATCCTCTACACGCACGGCTTCGGCCGCTGCTCGCTCGCCGACCGCGCCTTCTCGAAGCAGCTGCGCGAGACGCTGGACGCGGTCGGCGTCCCCCTGCTGACCCTGGAGGGCGACTGCATGGACGCCTCCATCGACCCGTGCTCGACGGTCACGAAGATCGCCTCCTTCGTGGAGGCGCTGAACTTCCGGCGCGACGGCAACATCTTCGGCATCGGCGGGAAGAAGGCCGGTGCCTAGGCGAAAGGAGCGGAACATGAAGAAGCGGATCGTTCTGGCGGCGTGCATGCTCGGCGTGCTGGCGACGCTGTGGGCGCAGTCGCCTGCCCACGACGCACTCAAGAAGGAAATCGCCGAACTGCGGAAGAAGCCCGCCGTGTGCGAGCTGCCGCCCTACCTCGCCGAGACGGAGGACTTCGACGCGGTGTGCCGGAAGGCGGGCGAGGCGAACAAGAAGGTGTTCGTCTCGATCGGGCGCGAGGCGTGCGGACGCTGCCAGCGCTTCTACGAGCTTGTGCGGCGCGGCGCGGTGCGCCTCGACACGAATGCGTTTGTGTTCGTGCGCCTCAACATCGACGAGCCGGTGCAGCGCGAGTATTTCCTCGGCACGTTCGAGCCGCCGGACAGCCGCCTCCCGTTCGTCGGCGTGACGGACGCGGCGCGCTCCGAGATCCGCCCCTGCCTGTCGGGCGCGCCGTCTGCGGCGGCGTACCAGAAGCTCCTGCGGACGAAGTGACGCCATGGGCGCGGCGGATCCCATCGGCTTCTTCGACAGCGGCGTGGGCGGGCTCTGCGTGCGCGACGCCGTGCGCGCCCTCCTGCCGCGCGAGGACACCGTCTACATCGCCGACTCCGCGCACTGCCCCTACGGCAACAGGCCGGCGGAGGAAATTCGCGCGCTCGCGCGCGGGCACGTCCGCGCGCTGCTCGCCGAGGGCTGCAAACTCGTGGTCGTGGCGTGCAACACGGCGACGGCGGCGGCGATCGACGCCCTGCGCGCGGAATGGCCGGACGTGCCGTTCGTGGGGATGGAGCCGGCGGTGAAGCCGGCGGCCCTCCGTTCGAAGACGGGCGTGGTGGGCGTCCTCGCGACGCAGGGGACGTTCAACGGGCGGCTCTACCGCGAGACGCGCGCGCGCTTTGCGAAGAAGACGACGGTGCTGGCCGTGGTGGCGGACGAGTTCGTCACGCTCGTCGAACGCGGCGAACTGGAGGGGGCGCGCGCGGAGGCGTGCGTGCGCGCGAAGGTGGAACCGCTCCTCGCGGCGGGCGCGGACCACCTTGTCCTCGGCTGCACGCACTTCCCGCACCTTGCGCCGCTCCTCGCGCGCGTGGCGGCGGGGCGGGCGACGGTCGTCGATCCCTCGGCGGCCGTCGCGCGGCAGGTTCGCCGCCTCCTTGCGGCGCGCGGCCTCCTCAGCCCCGCCGGCGGCGCGCGCCACGTCTTCGTCCGCACAACGGCCTGACGGCGGTGCGCCTGCTGCGTCGTCCCCGTGCCTCCTCGCGCTCCGTGTTGACCGACCGGAGGCCGCGCGACCCGCCCGCGCCGCGCAAAATGAGATTTCACCGCGTAATAATCTTGCTTGAAAGCCTCCGGCCGGTTAACACGGAGCGCGCGGAGGTATAATGTAGAACGAGCCTTTTCTCAACGGTGGGAAAGGATGCGTTCTTTGACAACTGGCTGGACGGAA
>CAKUCX010000106.1 GCA_934643865.1 uncultured Kiritimatiellota bacterium | reverse complement strand
GGCGCGACGAGGACGAGCGGGTGCGGGCGGCGCCGGCATGCGTCCAGCGCCGCCGCCGCCTGCAGGCGCGCCGCGGCCCCCGCGCGGTCGTCCTCCAGCGGCGGCGGGAATTCGAGCGCGCGCACGCCCGTCTCGGCCTCCAGGACCCGCAGGTCCTCGATGAGCGCGTCCGCCTCCGGGAGGCCCGGCGCGACGACGAGCGCGCAGCCGTCCTTCTCCGCGAGCGCCGCCGCCGCGAACGCCCCGGCGGATCCCGTCAGGGACGGCAGGCACAACACGCGCGCCGGCGCTTCCGTCACGGAACGGAACGCCTCTTTGAAAAGCCTGACTCGTTCGCTCGGCATCGGTGCTAAACCCCGGGAGAAGGCGAGACGCGCGCCGCTCATCGCGCGCGGACGTGCGTCTTGAGGGGACGCGCAAGGTCGACGGCCGCGAGGAATGCGCGGACCGGGCCGTTCCGGTCCGTCGCCGCGCAATCGACGCCCGCGAGGGGAAGCCCCTCGTCCGCAAGCGCCTGGCGCACGAAGTTGAGCGCGAAGTGCTCGATCGTCCGCCCCATCGCGCGGCAGCTCATCACGAAATCCGTCACGCGGGCGGACGCGAGGTCGTAGACGACATAGCACACGAGGCCCATCTCGCCGAAGGCGTCGCCCGCGCGGAATGTCCAGACCCGCTTGGCGGCGTCGGCGACGAGCGCGGCCCACTCGGCCGCCCCGCGCCGGATCGTCGTCGCGTTGAACTGGTTCGTCTTCCCCGCCATCTGCGTGAGACGCGGCACATCGGAGGCCGTCGCGCGCGCGGCGCGGCACGTGAGGCGCAGCCCCTCAAGGTAACCGTCCAGCGTCGCGGCGGCGGCGGCGGAGACGCGCCGCGCCGCCTCGGCGCGGTAGTGGCCGGCGCGGGCGCGATCCTCCTCGGTCGCGCCCGCGCCCGCAAAGTAGACCTCGGCGAGGCGGCGGAGGAACTGCGCGGGGCGGGAGAGGTCCTTCGGGAACGGCGGCACCGAAACGACCGGCAGATGCGCCTTCATCTGCGCGCGCTCGTGCGGGCTGTCGTCCACGAAGACGACCGACTCGGCCCCGAGGTTGAGCGTGCGGCAGATTTCAAGGAGGTTGCCCGCCTTCGGGGCCCAGTTGACGCCCACGGCCGAGAAGTCGGCGAGGGCAAGCGGCTGGTCGACGCGCGCAAACGCCTGCGCAAGCGGCGCGGCCGCGTCGTCGGGCGGGTCGTTCTTCGAGAGGAGCGCGAGGAGGACGCCGCGCGCCCTGAGCGCGAGCAGCCCCCGCTGGAAGTCGGCGAACGGCTCCACGGACGCCGCGCCGTCTTCCGAGACGATGCCGCGCCAGAGCGTGTTGTCGGCGTCCACGGCGAGAACCTTCTTCGCGGCGGCGCCGAGCGCGAAGCGGAATTCCTCCTCAACCGCGCGCAGGCCCGCAAGCGAGAACGGCATCGCCGCGATCTCGCGCATCCGCGCGTCCCAGAAACCCGGGGTCTCCCGCGCGAGCTGCGCGAGATCGGGCGCGACGACGCGCGCCGACGGGAGGCGCGCGCGGAGGAGCGCGCAGTCGTCCGCCGGCGCGCCCCCCTCCATCACGAGCAGGACGGCCTCGGGGGCAAACGCGAAGAGCCCGCTCGCGGGGTCAAGCGCCTCCTGCCGCCAGGCGTCGAAGCCGGGCGCGAGGTAGACCTCGTCGCCCGCCCGCCGAAAGTCCTGGGCGAGGAGGTCGAGCGTGACGTTTCCAAGGACTGCGATCTTCATGTCTCGACAACGCCCCTCCGGCACGTCGGCGGCACCGTCACGCACGCGGCCGACGCGGCAAGCCCCGCGCCGAAGCCGGCGAGGAGCGCGCGGCCCGACGCGCCCGCGTGCGCGGCGAGCGTCAGCGCGACGGAACAGGAGCCGGGGTTCGCGTAGCGCTCCCCGCTCGTGAGCAGGCGGTCTGCGAGGCCAAGGGCCTTCGCGAGCCGGCGCACCATGTAGAGGTTCGCCTGATGCGGCACGAAGAGGTCGGGGGCGGGCGCCTCCGCGCAGACCTCCCTCAGAAACGCCGTCACGGGCCCCGCCACGAAGCGGAAGACGCCGAAGCCGTCCATGCGGATCGTCCCGTCCTCCTCGCAGCGAAGCACGTCGGCGCCCGCGCCGTCCGTGTAGAACGCAAAGCGCGCCGCATCGCCCGCCGCCGAGACGAGCGTCGCCGTCGCGGCGTCGGACATGACGGCGCGCGTCGCGACATCCGCCTTGTCCACGTGGGCCGACTGCATGTCGCCGTCGACGAGCAGGACCTTCTTCCCCGTCGCGGCCGCGAGCTGCCCCGCGACCATCAGCCCGTAGGGGTAGCCGCCGCAGGCCATCTGGAGGTCGAGGGCGGCGACATCCGAGGCGAGGCCCAGATCGTGCTGGAGGCGCGCCGCAAGCGCGGGGAAGCGCGCGCGCGCCGAGAAGCTCACCACGACGACGCCGCCCACCTCGGCGGCGTCCGTGCCTGCGAGCGCCGCGCGCGCGGCGGGGAGCATGAGGTCGAGAACCGTGCGCCCCGGCTCCAGGACGCGCCGCGCGGCAAAGCCCGTCGACCTCACGATGGCCTCCGCCTTCGCCGCGCCGACGAGCGCCGCGCAGAACGCGCGGTTGTCCTCCGCGGCCGCCGGGACGCAGCCGAAAAGCGCATCAAGCGAAAGACTCGGCAATGCGATCATCGCCCCTCATGGCCTTCAAACGGGATGACGCCCCACGGCCCGGCGCGCAGACGCCGCCGGGCCGCGCCGCGTCAGACGACGGGCTGCACGCCGTCCCAGAGGCGCTCAAGCGCGTAGTACGCGCGCGCCTCGGGCGAGAAGACATGGACGACGACGTCCACGTAGTCGAGCACGATCCAGCCGCTCTCCGGGTCGCCGCTCGTGCGGAACGACGCCTCGTCCGCCGCCCGCATCGCCTGCTGTACGCCTGCGGCGAGGCCCTTGAGGTGCGGCGCCGCCGTGCCCGTCGCGACGACGAACGCATCGCAGAGGCCGGAGACGCCCCGCACGTCGTAGGTCTTCACGTCCACGGCCTTCTTGTCGTCCAGGGCCTGGACGATCTGCGTCACCCGTTCTTCAAGCGTCATGCCTTCCCCCTTCTCATTTCTTCCTGTAGCCGGGCACGAGCGGGGCCGTCTTCACCTTCTCGACGATCTCCGCCGCCGTTTCGGGATGGTCCTTGAGGTACTGCATCGTCGCCATCGAGCCCTGTCCGAGCTGGACGTTGCCGTAGGCGATCCAGCTGCCGCGCTTCTCCACGACGCCGCGCGCGAGCGCCGCGTCGAGGATCGAGCCCTCCCACGAGATGCCGCAGGCGTAGAGGATGTCGAACTCCGCCTCGGTGAACGGCGGCGCGACCTTGTTCTTCACGACCTTCACGCGCGTGCGGTTGCCGATCACGACGCCGGACGGATCCTTGATCGCGCCGATGCGCTGCACCTGCAGCCGGCAGCTCGCGTAGAACTTGAGCGCCTTGCCGCCGGGCGTCGTCTCGGGGTTGCCGAACATCACGCCGATCTTCTCGCGCACCTGGTTCGTGAAGATGCACAGGGTCTTCGTCTGGTTCAGGACGCCCGTGAGCTTGCGCATCGCCTGGCTCATGAGGCGCGCCTGCAGGCCCATGTGGCTGTCGCCCATGTTGCCGTCGATTTCCGCCTGCGGCGTGAGGGCCGCCACGGAGTCGACGACGATCACGTCGAGCGCACCCGACTTGCAGAGCTGCTCGCAGATCGAGAGGGCCTCCTCGCCGCTGTTCGGCTGCGCGACGAGGAGGTCGTCGAGGTTCACGCCGATCTTCTTCGCGTAGCCCGGGTCGAGCGCATGCTCCGCGTCGATGAACGCCGCCACGCCGCCCGCCTTCTGGGCGTTCGCGACGACGTGCAGCGCGAGCGTCGTCTTGCCGGACGACTCCTGCCCGTAGCATTCGACGATGCGCCCGCGCGGCAGGCCGCCGACGCCGAGCGCGAGGTCGAGCGAGAGCGCCCCCGTCGAGATGACCGGGATGTTCGCATGCTCCGCGCCGCCGAGCCGCATGATGGAAAGTTCGCCGAACTCCTTCTTGATCTGGCTCAGCACCGCGTCGAGCGCGGTGTTCGCCTTCTTGACGGGCTCCGCCGCCTTGTCCTTCTTCTCCGCCATGTCCTCTCTTCTCCTTCCGTCCTGACGGGCGGCATTATACCATAAAACGCACCGCCGCAGAGCATCGGCGCCGTTCCCGTCTGGGTTAAAGGCCCGCGAACGGATTGCAGAAGAACCCGTCCGAGGACGCGCGCCCGCCGCCCGGGCGCTTCGGCCCGCCGCCCGGGCGCTTCGGCCCGCCCGGGCG
>CAKUCX010000105.1 GCA_934643865.1 uncultured Kiritimatiellota bacterium | reverse complement strand
GGCGCGGCGCGCCGGGGACGTCGCGCCCGACCATGGGGTGCGCGCGGGTGTGGCGTGGTAGGGGCCGACGTCCCCGGCGGCCCGCGTACCCGTGGGCGTCCCCGTGGACGTCCCCGTTGGCGCGGCGCGCCGGGGACGTCGCGTCCGACCATGGGGTGCGCGCGGGCGTGTGGCGTTGCGTGGTGCGGGGCGTGGTAGGGGCCGACGTCCCCGGCGGCCCGCGTTCTCGTTGGTGTCCCCGTGGGCATCCCCGTGGACGTCCCCGTGGGCGCGGCGCGCCGGGGACGTCGCGCCCTACCATGGGGTGCGCGCGGGCGTGTGGCGTGGTAGGGGCCGACGTCCCCGGCGGCCCGCGTCCCCGTTGGCATCCCCGTGGACGTCCCCGTGGGCGCGGCGCGCCGGGGACGTCGCGCCTGCGCGAAGGATGCCATTTCCCGCCTGCAGGGGAAAGTGGGCGCTTTCGTTTGCACGACTAAGCGGGCAGGTTTTTCCGTCGCCCCCGCCCACTTACTTTTTCAATCGACACGTGACTCGGCTTCCCCCGCAAACGAGGGCGCGCACTTGTTGCCGCGCCCTCGTTTTTGGTACAATGATGCTGGCTAAGCGTCAAAGGAAAAGAAAATGCCAGTGCTTGAGAGAATTGTCCGCCCAAAGCGGAACCGCGTGTCGTTCGAGGTTCCGAAGGAGTACTCGCAATGCGTCTGCAAGGTAATCGTCTATACGGTCGAGGAGGAGCAGAAGCCAAAGTACGACTTCTCCGACATCGTCGGGAAGTTGCGTTGGAAAGGTGATGCCGTAAAAGAGCAGAGGGCGCTGCGTGAAGAATGGTAACGGATACCTTCTCGATACAAACGCAATCATCCAGTTCCTTAAGGGCAATGCGGAATTGGTCTCTGTTCTTGCTGATGCCGATTTCATAGCCACGTCGATAATCGCCGAGATGGAGTATTTCTCGTTTCCGAGACTAGGGGAAGAAGATGTTCGGCTTTATCAGGTATTCAGGTCTCGCATTCATGTTTACGACGTGCCGTCCGACGACCCGATGTTCACACAACTTGTCGTGAACGCCCGCAAGCGCAATGGAATGAAGTTGCCGGATGCAATCATCGCGGCGACAGCGCGGGCGAACAATTTGGCGGTTCTGACGGCTGATGACCATTTCGATAAACTGAAATCGCCTTGGAAAGTGAAGTTCTACGCCACCGCTCAGGGCAACCCGAAATGAAGGGGACTGAGACAACCCACGAACCGGTTCATCGGCGGGCGCGGCGCGCCGGGGACGTCGCGCCCGACCATGGGGTGTACGCGGGCGTGGGGCGTGGTAGGGGCCGACGTCCCCGGCGGCCCGCGTCCCCGTGGGCATCCCCGTGGACGTCCCCGTTGGCGCGGCGCGCCGGGGACGTCGCGCCCGACCATTGACATCAACTGCGATTTTAGATATAGTTCGCGCAAATTATGCACTTGCTGATTAAGGAAAGGACAAGGGAAATCCATGTCGAGGGAAAAAGCACGTGAAGGGAATCTGCGCGTACGGGCTGACGCGGGGGCATCGCGTCGGCGGAAAGACCGAGACGCGGGGCGCTCGCTTTGCAAACGCCTGGTGACGCTGGGCGCGCTGGTGGCATGGGGGGCCTGCTGGGCGGGCGACTATCCGTTCCGCCCCGCCGAGATGACGAACGTCACCGTGACGGCGGGGTTCTGGCTGCCGCGCTTCGAGACGAACCGTCTCGTCACGGTGTGGGCCGACTTTTGCAAGAGCGAGGACGCCCGTATCCCGAACTTCCGCAACGCGGCGGCGCGCAACTGGGGCACGTTCCGCGGAATCCCGTTCGACGACTCCGACGTTTACAAAATCATCGAGGGCGCGGCCTACACGCTCTCGACGCATCCGGACCCGAAGCTCGAGAAGTACCTTGACGACCTGATCGACCTGATCGCAAAGGCCCAGGAGCCGGACGGCTATCTCTACACGTCCCGCACGCTCGGCTTCACCTACGGGCAGAAGGACGGCAAGACGGACTACGGCATGATGGGGCCCACGCGGTGGAGCAACTGCCATTTCAGCCACGAGCTCTACAACGTCGGCCACATGTACGAGGCGGCCGTCGCCTACCATGAGGTCACGGGGAAGCGGACGCTTCTCGACGTCGCGATCCGTTCGGCCGACCTCATCGACCGGACGTTCGGCCCCGGCCCGACGCAGCTCAAGGCCGTGCCCGGACACGAGGAGATCGAGCTCGCCCTCTGCAAGCTCTACCGCGCGACCGGCGAGGCGCGCTACCTGGAGCTCGCCAAGCACTTCCTCGACCGGCGCGGCGCCGCGAACGGCGGCACGCGCGCGGCGAACGTCTTCTCCCAGGAGGGCGATCTCGTGGCGGGTGGCGAGAAGGAGATGAGATTGTCGGGGGCGTACAACCAGAACCATCTGCCGGTGACGCGGCAGCGCGAGGCCGTGGGGCACGCGGTGCGCGCCGGATACCTCTACTGCGGCATGGCGGACGTCGCGGCGCTCACGGGCAACGGCGCGTATGTGAAGGCGATCGACGCCCTCTGGGCGAACGTCGTCGGGAAGAAGCTCCATCTGAGCGGCGGCATCGGGGCGCGCCCGGACGGCGAGGCCTTCGGCGCCAACTATGAGCTGCCGAACGACGGGGCGTATCTTGAGACGTGCGCGAGCATCGCGAACGCCCTCTGGAACCAGCGCATGTTCCTGATGCGGGGCGACGCGAAGTACGTGGACGTGCTGGAGCGCGTGCTCTACAACGGCTTCCTGAGCGGCGTCTCGCTGGGGGGCGACGAGTTCTTCTACGAGAATCCCCTGGCGTCTCGCGGCGGATACAGTCGGTCGAA
This sequence comes from uncultured Kiritimatiellota bacterium, assembly GCA_934643865.1. Taxonomy (GTDB): domain Bacteria; phylum Verrucomicrobiota; class Kiritimatiellia; order RFP12; family UBA1067; genus RUG572. The sequence goes on along the minus strand of CAKUCX010000105.1, from coordinate 1,513 downwards.
GTGGTTCGGCTGCAGCTGCTGCCCGGTGAACATCGTCCGCTTCATCCCCCAGATCGCGCAGTTCGCCTATGCGACGCGCGGCGACGCGGCGTACGTGAACCTCTTCGTCGCGTCCGAGGCGCGGCTGAATCTCGCGGGCGGCGACGTGAAGCTCGCGCAGCGCACCGCGTATCCCTGGTCCGGCACGAGCGCCGTCACGGTGACGCCGTCGAGGGACGGACAGCGCTTCGCGCTCCACGTGCGCATCCCGGGCTGGTGCGTGGGGCGGCCCGTGCCGAGCGACCTCTACGAGCAGGTCGTCCCCGGCACCCTCGCGGACTTCTCGGTGGCGGTGAACGGCGCGGCCGTGAAGGCCGAGCCCCGGAAGGGATACTGCGTGCTGGACCGCGCGTGGAAGCGGGGCGATGTCGTCACGATCGGCATGAACATGCCGGTGCGCCGCATCAAGGCCCACGACGCCGTGGCGGCGGACAGGGACCGTCTCGCGGTCGAGCGGGGCCCGATCCTCTACTGTGCCGAGGGCGTGGACAACGGCGGCCGTGCGCTGGACAAGGCGGTCGCGCCCGACGCCGTGTTCACCGAGACGGCGGTCGACGTGCTGGGGAATGCCTATCCCGCGCTGACATGTCCCGCCCGGACCGTGACGCGCGGCCTCAGGTCCTGCGTGTCGACGCCGACCACCCTGACGCTGATTCCGTACTTCGCGTGGTGTCACCGCGGCGCCGGCGAGATGCAGGTCTTCTTCCCCGTGAAAGCCGATCCCGCCCTCGTGCCCGCCTCCTTCGAGGCGAAGGCCTCGCACTGCTGCGAGACCGACACGACGGACGCGCTGTGCGACGGGATCGAGCCGAAGGGATCGGGCGACCGGAAGCTCCGCCGCCTGACCTTCTGGCCCCACAGGGGCAGCGAGGAGTGGGTCTCGTACGAGCTGCCGGAGGCGGAGGAGGTCTCCGGCGCGGAGGTCTACTGGTTCGACGACACGGGCGTGGGCGCGTGCCGCGTGCCGGCGAGCTGGAAGGTGCAGGTGAAGGCCTCCTCCGAGGCACCGTGGCGGGATGTCACGACGGAACGCCCCGGCGTCGCCAACCGCTTCAATGGCGTGTCCTTCGCTCCGGCCCGGGCGAAGGCCGTGCGTCTCGTCGTCAAGCTCCGGAAGGACTTCTCCGGCGGCGTCCTCAAGTGGAATCTGAAGTAGTCAAGACCTCATCCCCCAATCAGCGGACAGGGCGCGGCGCGTTGCGTGGTGCGGGGCGTGGTAGGGGCCGACGTCCCCGGCGGCCCGCGTCCCCGTGGGCATCCCCGTGGACGTCCCTGTTGGCGCGGCGCGCCGGGGACGTCGCGCCCGACCATGGGGTGCGCGCGGGCGTGGGGCGTGGTAGGGGCCGACGTCCCCGGCGGCCCGCGTTCCCGTTGGCGTCCCCGTGGACGTCCCTGTTGGCGCGGCGCGCCGGGGACGTCGCGCCCGACCATGGGGTGCGCGCGGGTGTGGCGTGGTAGGGGCCGACGTCCCCGG
>CAKUCX010000104.1 GCA_934643865.1 uncultured Kiritimatiellota bacterium | reverse complement strand
ACATTCGGAACAACTCAATGCGACCATGTGCCGTCAAGGCACAGTTTTAGTCGCATTTACTCTGACAAGTCACCGGTTCGATCGCCGGGGGAACGCGCGGAAGACGCCGGGGGGGTGGCCGAACACCTTCTTCACCGTCCGCGAGAAGTGGCTCGCGTTGCAGAAGCCGCACCGCGCCGCGATGTCCTCAAGCGGAAGCGGCGTGTTGGAGAGGAGGGAGATCCCTTCGGCGAGGCGCAGGCGCAGCAGCTCCTCGCGGAGGGGCTTCCCGAAGTGGCGGCGCGCCTTGAGCTCCAGCGTGCGCAGGGAGACGTTCTGCTCCGCCGCAAGCGCCGCAAGCGTCATGGGCGCGTCCAGGCGAGCGCGCACGCGGGAAAGGGCGCGCGCAAGGACGGGGTCCTCGATGGCGCATGCATCCGAAGACTGGCGCGTGACGATGCGCGGGTAGGCGATGTCCACGCGCGGCTCGACGGGACGCCCCCTCAGGAGGTCGTCGAGAAGCCGGGCGCACAGCCGCCCCGTCTGCTCGCCGTCGAGGGCGATCGAGGAGAGCTGCGGCGTCGTCGTCTCGCAGAGGATCTCATCGTTGTCCGTCGAGAGGACGGCAAGATCCTCCGGGACGCGGATGCCGGCGTCGAAGCAGACGGAGAGGACCTGCTGGCCGCGCATGTCCTTGACGGTGTAGAGCGCGGTCGGCCTGGGAAGGCGCGCAAGCCAGGCCGCCATGCGCGGCGCCTCAAGGGCGAAGTCGTCGCGCGCGCGGCGAGGCGGCGGAGGATAAACGGCGCATGCGGCCCCCTCCCGCGCGAGGCGCGCGGTGAATCCATCCCGCCGCCCATCCGACCAGTCGGCGGGAACGGCGCTCCCCACGAACGCAAACCGGCGAAACCCGCGCGAAAGCAGATGCTCGGCGGCCAGCTTCCCGAGGTTGCGCTGATCGCGCCGCACGACCACGCACCCCTTCGGCACCCTTCCGAAGGCGGCGGGTGGATTGATGAACACCGTCGGCAGGCGCAGGCGCGTGAGCGCGTCGACGAGGCGCGCATTGGCCGAAAGCGCGATGACGCCGCCTGCCCGCGCGGCCCACATGCGCACGCGCCGAAGGTCTTGCGCGGCGCTGTCGCCCGTGTCGAGATGGAAGAGCCAGGGGCCGTGCGCGCGCGCGTAGTCGAGGACGCCCTCCAGAATCCGACGCTGCGTGAAGTTGGCCGTCGGAATCGTGACGAGGATGTGCGGTGCAGCGGGCGCGGGGCGCATGTCAGAGGAGGTGCCCCATCTTCTCGCGCTTCGTGTCGAGGTAGCGCTTGTCGAAGGCCGTCGCGTCGACGACGATCGGCACGCGCTCGACGATCTCGATGCCGTAGCCGGCGAGGCCCTTGATCTTGCAGGGGTTGTTCGTGAGGAGGCGGATCTTGGAGAGGCCGAGGTCGACGAGGATCTGCGCCCCCACGCCGTAGTCGCGCAGGTCCGGCGCGAAGCCGAGCTTGACGTTCGCCTCCACCGTGTCGAGTCCCTTTTCCTGCCACTTGTAGGCATGGAGCTTGTTCGCGAGGCCGATGCCGCGCCCCTCCTGGCGCATGTAGAGGACGGCGCCGCGCCCCTCCTTCTCGATCATGCGCATGGCGTTGTGGAGCTGGTGGCCGCAGTCGCAGCGCTCGGAGGCGAGGACGTCGCCCGTGAAGCACTCGGAGTGGACGCGCACGAGCGGCGGCGGCTCGCCGGAGAGGTCGCCCTTGATGAGCGCGAGGTGTTCGAGGCCGTCCGGCATGCTGCGGTACATGCGGAGGCGGAAGTGGCCGTAGTCCGTCGGCAGGTCGACCTCCTCCACGCGCGCGACGAGCTTCTCGGTGCGGCGGCGGTAGGCGATCAGATCGGCGATCGTCATGAACTTGAGCCCGTGCCGCCGCGCGAACGCCGCGATGTCGGGGAGGCGCGCCATGCGCCCGTCGTCCTTCATGATCTCGCAGCAGAGGCCCACCTCCTTGAGCCCCGCGAGGCGGCAGAGGTCGACAACGGCCTCCGTGTGGCCGGCGCGCTGCAGGACGCCGCCCGGACGCGCCTGGAGCGGGAACATGTGCCCCGGACGGCGGAAGTCCTGCGGGCGCGCCCCCTCCCGCACGCACGCGCGCGCCGTCATCGACCGCTCCTCGGCGGAGATGCCTGTCGTCGTCTCCACGTCGTCGATGGAGACGGTGAAGGCGGTCTGGTGGTTGTCCGTGTTCCGCTGCACCATCTGCGGCAGGTCGAGCCGCTCGCACCAGGCGCGCGACATCGGCATGCAGATGAGCCCCTTCGCGTAGGTCGCCATGAAGTTGACGTTCTCGGTCGTCGCGAACTCGGCGGCGCAGATGCAGTCGCCCTCGTTCTCGCGGTCCTCGTCGTCCGTGACGACGACGATTTCGCCGCGCCTCAGCGCGGCGAGGCATTCTTCGACGGAATCAAATGGCATCTTCGCCTTCCCTTCAGCGATGTTTCTTCGGCGGCGCGAGAAGCGCCTTCGCGGCCTTGACGGCCTCGGAGTCGGCCAGCAGCCGCTTGTAGTCGGCCTCGTACTTCCCCTTCTCGGACGGCCACGTCTTGCAGAACCACATCAGGTCCCGCAGGGCGGCCCCCTTGTCGTTGGCGGCAAGGTCGTCCGCAATCCACATCTCCAGGTTCTTCTTGGCCGCCGCGATGGAGTCGAGAATCGCCTGGGCCTCCTCCACCTCGGCGGGCTTCCGGCTCTTGAGGGCGGCCTTGAACGGGGCAAGCCCCGCGCCCTCGGCCTTGACCTTCCCCATCACGAAGGTCTTCTGGTAGCTCTTGAACTTCTTCAGAACGACGCCGTTGATGAGCTGGCCGGGGACGGGCATGTCCGTCAGGGCGTTGACGACGGCGGCCTCGGCCTCGCGGTCGTCCTCGCCCTCGTACACGACCGCGCCCGCAGCGTCCAGCACGCGGAAGCGGTCCGCCCCGGGCCGCGTCTTCGTCGCGAAGACGAACGACGCGCCGTGGCTGTCCGTATACGCCGCCGCGAACCGCCGCACCGACGCGGCCTTCTCGGACCCCTCGCCGAATCCGGCAATGAGCGCCACCTTGTGCCGGAACGCGCTCGGCACCCCCTCGGCGCACGCCGCGCACGCGGCCAGCAGAAACCCTATCACGCATCTCATCTTCATTTCGCTCTCCTTCTCTGACTAGCGCATCTCCCGCTCGTAGGGGATCGGAATCCTGTAGGCGTCCGCGAACGCGCGCAGCTCCTTGAGGAGGCGCGCGTCGGGGCGGGCCGTGTAGGCGGCGACGAGCGCGTAGAGGCGGCGCTGCGCCCAGGCGGTCTTGACCTCGGCGTCCATCTTCTCGGCCTTCGCGAACGGGAGGCGAAACATGTTCTCGAAGACCATCGCGCCGTTGAGGCCGCGCAGGGAGAAGACGAGATCCTTCTGGTCGGCGGGGCAGACGCCGAAGATCTCGATCGGCTCGTCCTCGCAGAGGTTCGTGACGAGCTGCGGATACGTCTCGGCCCGCGACGAGGCCGAGAAGAGGACGGAGATGTCGGCGAGGACGGGGCGCTGGAACTTGAGCGCAAGTGCCGGGATGCCGGCGGCCGCCGACCAGCGCAGCCCCTCGTGGCGCGCCCAGGCGCCGCGGTTGCAGCGCGTGAGCATGTCCATCAGGTAGGCGTTCGCGTTCCCCTTCACGCCGTACATGAAGATCGAGATGAGCCCGCCGTTGAGCGCCGAGAACTTCGAGATGATCTCCGCGCTGCGCGTCATGCCGCTCGTCGCCTCGCCGTCCGTGATGACGAGGGCGACGACGGGGCGCGCCGGGTCACGGGGCATCGCGAGCACGCCGCGCAGCGTGCGGAAGACGTCCGTCTGCCCGTGCGCCGTGAGCCGCGCCATCCAGGCGTCGGCCTTCTCGAACGCCTCCTTCGACACCTCCATCCACGCCGTCTCGGGGAAGGCGTAGGAGAACTTGTCGCGGAAGGCGATCACGTTGAAGCGGTCGCCCGTGTTGAGGAGGCGGAGCGCGGTGGAGACGGCCTTGCGGCAGGCCTTCAGGCGGTCGTTGGCGATCGACCCGGAGGCGTCCAGCAGGAAGACCATGTCCTTCGAGACGACCGGCAGCGGCTTCTCGGCGCGGCTGGAGACGACGACGCGGAAGTACTTGCGCCCGGGATCGGCGGGGTCGGTCCACGCCCCGAGCGCGAGCGCGACGTTCTCGTGGAACGCGCGGCCCTGCGCCGTCGTGTCGTCGCGGAGCGCGCGCACGGCCTCGCGCTTCGCCTCCACCACCTTCTCGTCGACGAGCATCGAGGTCGGCGCGGGCGGCGTCGGCTTCTTCTCGGCCGCGAGGCGGCCGGCGGCCTTCGCGGCGCGGTCCTCGGCGCGCGCCTGCTCGGCGGCGGAAAGCTCGCGCGCGGCGGTGGGCTTCTTCACCTCGCCGAAGGGGTCGGAGAAGGCGGCGACGCTGCGCGCGTCGGGCAGGGCGGCCGGGAGCGGCGCCGGC
>CAKUCX010000103.1 GCA_934643865.1 uncultured Kiritimatiellota bacterium | reverse complement strand
CTTGCCTTACCTCTTCCTACTCCCCATTGCGGAAGTAACCACACCTAATCGGGTGCGTTTACTTCCGCAATCTACAGAAAAAATCGGGATAAGGGTGGGGCTGCCGCGCGCTTGTCCGCGCCGTCGTTCTTTGGTATAATCAACTGAAAATTTCTTCAAAGCAAAAAGGAACTCTGACATGGCAGATGTTATCGGCGCGGGCGAGCTGCACAAGGGCGTGAAGCTGTTGATCGACGGCGAGCCCTACGAAATCACGGTGTTCGACTTCTCGAAGCCGGGCAAGGGGCAGGCGATCTACAACTGCACGCTGCACAACCTCATCACGGGCGGCAACATCACGCGCAGCTACCGCTCGGGCGACAAGTTCGAGAAGCCGGAACTCATCCAGCGCAGCGTCACCTACTCGTACGACGACGGCACGGCGTATGTGTTCACGGATGAGAACTTCGAGGAGATCCGCGTCTCCCCCGACGTGATGGGCGACAAGAAGTACTTCCTCATGGACGAGATGGAGGTCAAGGCCCTCTTCTTCAACGACCGCGTCATCGGCGTGCAGCTCCCCCAGCTCGTCGAGCGCAAGGTCATCAAGGTCGAGCCCGGCGTGAAGGGCAACACCGCCTCCGGCAAGGTCACGAAGCCGGCGACGGTGGAGGGCGGCTACGTCTGCGCCGTCCCGCTCTTCATCAACGAGGGCGACACCGTGCGCATCAACACCGAGACGGGCGACTACAACGACCGCGTCTCGACGAAATGAGATGAAGTCGCCTTCGGCTTTAAGTCGTTAAGTGGTTAAGTCGTCATATAAGGCCGCGGAGCGGCAACTTAACTACTTAAAGCCGCGAAGCGGCGATTTAACTGTTCGATTCGGTCCTCTTTGTTGACAAAGGAGGTCTCATGAAGATCTTGGTGACGGGCGGCGCGGGCTACATCGGCTCGCATACGACGCTGGAGCTGCTGAAGGCGGGCCACGACGTCGTGGTGGTGGACAACCTCTGCAATGCCTCCGAGGAGGCGCTGCGGCGCGTCGCGGAACTGGCGGGCCGGGCCCCGACCTTCCACAAACTCGACATCCGCGACGAGGCGGCGCTGGACAAGGTGGTGGCGGCGGAAAAGCCCTTCGACGCCACAATCCACTTCGCCGCGCTCAAGGCCGTGGGCGAGTCGACGAAGATTCCGCTCACGTACTACAACAACAACCTGGGCGGCACGTTCACGCTCCTCAAGGTGCTTGCCGCGCACGGCTGCCGGAACATCGTGTTCTCCAGTTCCGCGACGGTGTACGGCCAGCCGCAGCGCGTGCCGATCCGCGAGGATTTCCCCACGCCCGGCTGCACGAACCCGTACGGCTGGACGAAGCTCATGATGGAGCAGGTCTTCCGCGACGTGCAGAAGGCCGACCCCGTGTGGAACACGGTCGTCCTGCGCTACTTCAACCCGATCGGCGCCCACGAGAGCGGCCGCATCGGCGAGGATCCCGCCGGCATCCCGAACAACCTCCTGCCCTACGTGGCGCAGGTCGCGGTGGGCCGCCTGAAGGAACTGAGCGTGTTCGGCGACGACTACCCGACGCCGGACGGGACGGGCGTGCGCGACTACATCCACGTCGTCGATCTCGCGGTCGGCCACCTCCGCGCAATCGAGAAGCTGGCCGAGAAGCCCGGCTTCAAGGTCTACAACCTCGGTACGGGCAACGGCTATTCGGTGCTGCAGATCGTCAAGGCGTTCGAGGCCGCGAGCGGACGGAAGGTGCCCTACGTCATCAAGCCGCGCCGCCCGGGCGACATCGCCGAGTGCTGGGCCGACCCCGCGCTCGCCGCGAAGGAACTCCACTGGAAGGCCGAGCGCGGCATCGAGAAGATGTGCGAGGACCTCTGGCGCTGGCAGTCCATGAACCCCTACGGCTACAAGGGCGCCTAGGTGCCGGACGAGGCGGCCTTGGAGACGTTCGGCGACATCCTCGGGGCCTTCGAAGAGGCCCTGGAGCTTGAACGCGAGCTCGGTACGCGCACGGTCGAATGCGACCGTGCGCTCCTTGTGCCGCTCCGTCCCGCCGCGCCGCTTCCCGCCGCACCGCCACCTGCACCGAAGACGGAAACCAGAATTTCCTCCCCCCCGCCCCCCCCATTCCCCGCCCCTCCCTCCCCATCCCCCCATCCCCCATCCGACTTCGCCTTTATCGCGGCCCAGCTGCCGCAGGGGGCCGCCGCCGAGATGCTGCACGGGATGGTGGCGGCGATGGGGTACGCGCTGGACCAGGTGAAGGTGGTGACGGCGTCCGATGCGGCGGCGGCGCGGCCGGCGGCGCGCGTCTATATCGTCCTCGGCGGCAGCGACGCCTTCCGCGTCTTCGCGCCGGGGCAGCGGGCGGCGCTTGGGCTGTGGACGGCGGTCGATGGCGTGCCGACCATCGTCACCTACTCCCCCGCGCGCATCCTCTCCTACTTCGGAAACGACGCGGCGGGGCTCACCAAGGCGAAGCGCCAGATCTGGAGCGACCTGAAGCGCGCGCTCGCGCGCATCGGAAAGGAGCCGCCCCGGAAGACAAGGGGCGGAACCGGAATCGAGAGCGAACGAAGAAACGAAGAGAAGACCTGACGACATGACGAACGACTTGACTGCGCAGAAGGCGCTGCCGCGCCTTGTGGCCGAACTGGGGATCCCCGGCGGGCAGATCGCCGCCGTCGCGAAGCTGCTGGGCGAGGGGAACACGATTCCGTTCATCGCCCGCTACCGCAAGGAGGTCCATGGCAACCTCGACGAGGTGCAGATCTCGAAAATCCAGGAGCGCCTGGGCTACTACGCCGAGCTGGAGAACCGCCGCGCGACGATCCTGAAGACCATCGAGGAGCAGGGCAAGCTCACGGACGAGCTGCGCGCGAAGATCGAGGCGTGCATGCAGAAGAACGCCCTCGAAGACCTCTACCAGCCCTACAAGCCGAAGCGCCGCACGCGCGCGATGATCGCGAAGGAGAAGGGGCTGGAACCGCTCGCGGACAAGATCTGGGACCACGCGCCCTACGAGGGGACGGACGAGGAGCTGCAGGGCGCGCGCGACATCCTCGCCGAGCGCATCGCCGACCTCGCGGACGTGCGCGGCCTCGTGCGCGACGCCTTCGCGAAGAAGGCCGTCGTGACGAGCGAAGTCGTGACGCCCAAGCCGGCCGCGCCCACGAAGTACGAGCAGTACTACGACTTCCAGGAGCCCATCGCCGAAATCCCGAGCCACCGCTTCCTCGCAATCCGGCGCGGCCAGAAGGAGGGCGTCCTCTGGGTGCGCCTCGTCGTGGACAAGGCGCCGCTCGTCGCGCGCATCGCGGAGATCGTGGGCGCGGGCGACGACGCGAACCTGCTTCTCGCCGTGGAGGACGCCTACAAGCGCCTCCTTGCGCCGAGCTGCGAGATCGACGTGAACGTGGAGAAGAAGCTGGAGGCCGACCGCCAGGCGGTGGAGGTGTTCGCCGAGAACCTGCGCCACCTCCTCCTCGCGGCGCCGCTCGGCGAGAAGAAGGTCCTCGCGATCGACCCCGGCATCCGCACGGGCTGCAAGGTGGCGATGCTCGACGCGACGGGCAAGTTCCTCGTCAACACGGTCATCTATCCGATGCAGCGCACGGCCGAGGCGCAGGAGACGCTCGCGAAGATCGTCGAGCATTTCCACCCCGAGGCGGTGGCGGTGGGGAACGGCACGGCGGGGCGCGAGACGGAGGCGTTCGTGCGCGACGTGCTGAAGCTCATCGGCGCGAAGGACGTGATGGTGGTGAGCGTGAGCGAGAGCGGGGCATCCGTCTACTCCGCGAGCGAGACCGCCCGTGCGGAGTTCCCCGACCTCGACCTCACCGTGCGCGGCGCGATCTCGATCGGGCGGCGTCTCCAGGACCCGCTCGCCGAACTCGTCAAGATCGAGCCGAAGGCGATCGGCGTGGGACAGTACCAGCACGACGTCCACCAGCCGCTCCTCGACGCGAAGCTCGACGAGGTGGTGGTGAGTTGCGTGAACAGGGTCGGCGTGGAGCTGAACACGGCCTCCGCGCCGCTCCTCACGCGCGTCTCCGGCGTGGGGCCTTCCCTTGCCAAGCGCATCGTCGCGTGGCGCGACGAGAACGGCGCGTTCAAGAGCCGCAGGGATTTGCTGAAGGTCACGGGACTCGGCGCGAAGGCGTTCGAGCAGTGCGCGGGCTTCCTGCGCATCCGGGGGGCCGCGAACCCGCTCGACGCCTCGGCCGTCCACCCCGAGCGCTACGCGCTCGTGGAGACGATGGCGGCGGATCTCGGCGTCGGCGTGGGCGCGCTCGTGGGCAACGCGCAGCTGGCGGACAAAATCGACGTGCGGCGCTACATCACGAACGACGTGGGCGAGCCGACCCTGAAGGACATCGTCTCCGAACTGAAGAAGCCGGGGCGCGACCCGCGCGCGGTCTTCGAGAAGCCCGCGTTCCGCGACGACGTGACGACGATCGACGACGTGCAGGAGGGGATGACGCTGGAGGGGATCGTCACGAACGTCGCGGCGTTCGGCGCGTTCGTGGACATCGGCGTCCACCAGGACGGCCTCGTCCACGTCTCCGAACTCGCCGACCGCTTCATCCGCGACCCGAACGAGGTCGTGAAGGTGGGCGACAAGATCAAGGTGAAGGTGATCGGCGTCGACAGGGCGCGCCAGCGCATCTCGCTCTCCGCCCGCACCCGGCCGCGTCCGGCGGCGGGCATGGGCGGGGCGCGGGACGGCGGGCGCCCGGGCGGGCCGAAGCGCCCGGGCGG
>CAKUCX010000102.1 GCA_934643865.1 uncultured Kiritimatiellota bacterium | reverse complement strand
CCCGTCGCCGCGCCCGCGCCCGCCGCCGAGGTCTCGGCGCCCGCCGCGTCCGTCTATCCTGTGAAGAAGCCCCGCATCGCGGTGGCCCCGTTCTGCTCGAAGTACCAGGCCGTGAACGTGTTCGGCGTGACGCTGCCCACGCGCACGTGGATGGACGACGTGGCCGACCACCTCAACACCATCCTGACGCAGACGGGGAGCTTCCGCGTCCTCGACCGGTCCTTCGGGCCCGCGCTCGACGGCGAGCTCAACCGCATCGTGAACGACCCGAACGCGAGCCCCAACGACGTGTGCCGCCTCTCGAACAAGCTCGCGACGGACTACCTCGTCGTCGCGGAGGTGATGTTTTCGAGCGTGGCCTCCCCCGGCGTCGACTTCGTGACGGGCCTGCCGCTGCCGCCGCCGAGCGTCGTCTTCGCCGAGGTGCGCTTCCGCTGCGTGATGGCCCCCACGACCGAGATCGCGTGGTCGGACACCGTGCAGATCAACGCCGCCCAGTTCGCCGGGCTGACGGCCCCGGTCTTCTCGTCGACCTCCGGCGCCGCTGCGGCGCAGGCGATCGCGGATGCGATCCAGCGCCGCCTGGCGCCCGCCGACTTCGCCCGCGTGCAGGCCGCGCGCGCGGCCGCCGCCGCAGAGGCCGCGAAGAACCCCGCGCCGCCGCCGCCGTCGCTTCCCGTCGCCCAGCCGGTGAACGCCGGGTTCTGATGGAATAAGAGAAGAAAGGAGCCTGACATGAACATGAAGAAGAGCATGGTGGCGCTTGTGGCGTGCGCGGCGCTGGCCGCATGCGCCCAGCTGACGCCCGGCACGGGCGTGGCGAACGACCACGCCCTCGGGAAGAACCCGCAGGACGTGGTGTTCGTGGCGCGCGGCGGCGGAAACGCCTACGGCTACCGGGCCTGGGAGGTGCCGATTGGCCTGACCTTCCTGCCGTGGAGCTTCCCGAACTTCGAGTCGACGGTCAAGGGCGTGCGCCTGAACCTCGGCTGGGGGCGCTACGCGGGGACCTACGGCCTCGACCTCGGGACGTTCTCGGAGGCGGGCGATTTCGCCGGCATCGCGGTGAACTGGTGCGGCAACGTGGCCGACACCGCGACGGGCCTCCAGATCGGCCTCGTCAACGCGGGCGGGCGCGCGCGCGGCCTCCAGATCGGCTTCGTCAACCACGTCGAGCGCATGGACGGCGTGCAGATCGGGATTCTGAACTTCGCGCGCACGCAGTGGTCGGTGCCGCTCGTCAACGTGTGCTGGTAAGCGGAGGACGGCATGAGAATCGCCCCGATCGCCCTGACGGCGTGCGCGCTCGCGTGCGCCGTCGGCTGCCGCACGACGAAGGACGTGCTGGACGACTACGAGCGCAACATGACGGCGGGCAACTACGCCGCCCTGCCGGGCGAGCCGGCGGAGCTGGCCGCGAAGGGGGACGATTCGTCCCTCCTCTGGCACCTCCTCGCGGGCGGCGGCTTCTACCTCGCGGACGCCAAGGCGGACGCGCTGCGCCATTTCGACGCCGCCGAGGACGCGATGCAGAAGAACGACGCGACGTCCGTCTTCGCCCAGGGCGCGACGGGCGGCCTCGCGATGATGACGAACGACCGCGCCTTCCCCTACGGCGGCGGCGGACAGGACCGCATCTTCGCCTGCCTCTACAAGGCCATTGACTACATGTGCGCGGGGAAGACGGGGCCCGCGCGCACGGAGCTCAACCGCGCCGCGCAGCACCAGGAGAACTGGATCTGGGAGCGGCGGAAGGACGTCGAGGCCGCCGCCGCGCGGATGGACAAGGACGCCGACGCCTATGCGGCGCAGCAGCAGGCCCGGCCGGAGGGCGACCGCGCGCAGCAGACGGCGGGCGTCCTCGCGGACGCCTCCTTCGCCGCGCAGGTCCGCGAAAAATGCGCGTTCGACCCCGCGCTGTCGGGCAACCTCGCGACGCTCACGGCCGCCGACTACATGAACGCCTACGTCCAGCACGTCTGCGGCGTCTTCCGCTGGCTGGACGGCGGCGGCGGGCGCAACTTCCTCAAGGACGCGGCGACGCTCGCGCCCGCGAGCGCGGCGGCGCGCGACTTCGCGGAGGCGGACAAGGGCCTGAAGCCGAGGAACCAGGTCTGGATCTGGGCGGAGGACGGCCTCTGCCCGGCGCGCGAGGAGTGGCGCATCGACCTGCCGCTCGTCCTGTTGCCCTACGCCGGACGCTATGTGTTGTACGCGGGTATGGCGCTGCCCTACCTGCGTCCGCGCGACATGGGGGCCACGACCTGGCAGGTCCAGGCCGGAGGCGTGACGACGCCCTTCGCCGAAAGCGCGAACATGGACAAGCTCCTCAAGACGGAGTACGACGTCTACATGCGCGGCGCGCTGACGCGCGAGATCACGCGCACGGTCGTGAAGACGGGCGTACAGATCGCCCTCGGCGTCGCGGCCGACCACTCGGGCGACAGCCGGCACCAGCTGGCGATGCGCCTCGCGCAGGCCGGCGTCGCGGCGTGGGCCGCCTCGACGACGGCGGCCGACCTGCGCAGCTGGACGGCGCTCCCGAAGACGGTCAAGTGCGTGCGCATCGACCGGCCGGCGGACGGCCGCCTCGACGTCCTCGCCGACAGCCAGCGCATCCAGCTGGCCGTCCCGGAGGGCAACACGCTGGTCTTCCTGCGTAAGCCGAGCCCGCAGGCGATGCCCGTCGTCAAGCAGGTCACGTTCACGGCGAAATAAACGCGGACGGGCCTGTCAGATGCGGCCGGCCGGATCGCCTACCAGGATGTTTGGACCACGCGTCTCGAATCTTTAACCCCTCAACAAGGAGATTCACCATGAAGAAGTTCATGATCATCGGTCTGGCACTGGCGACTTGCACGACGGTGTTTGCGCATGGCCCGCGCGGCGGCTGGGGTGGAGGCCATCGCGGCGGCTGGGGCCATCACGGCGGCTGGGGCCATCGCGGCGGCTGGGGCCACCACGGCGGCGGCTGGTACCACCATGGCGGATGCCATCGCGGCTGGGGCTGGGGCCTCGGCGGCTTCGCGGCCGGCCTCTTCGCGGGCTCGCTCGCGCGCGGCTACTACCCCGGCTACTATGGGTCCGGCTACTACGGCTCCTACTACGCGCCCCCCGCGCCCGTCGTCGTCCCCCCGGTCGTCGCGCCCGTCGTGACCCCCGCGCCTGTCGTGACCCCCGCGCCCGTCGTGACGACGGTGCCGGTCGTCGCCCCGGTCGCCCCCGTCGTCGCCCCCGTCTACCGTACATGGTAGGCGGCGGCCCGGCGGGCGAAGCAAAAATATGCCCGATCCTTCCAGTCCTCCATTGACATCCGCCAGCGGATTCGGTAAGATTTGACGGATTTCACGGTGGTTCGGCGAATCACCGCCCGAATTGTTTTGCTTTTTGACAAGAGAGGAGCTGAAGGATATGGCCATGAACAACGAGCTGCTGGCGATTGTGAGCTTCATCGAGCGCGAGCGCGGCGTGGACCGCGAGATCGTGCTGGTGGCAATCGAGCAGGCTCTCCAGCAGGCGGCGCGCCGCAACCCCGGCGTGACGAACGACCTGCGCGTCGCGATTGACCGCAAGACCCTTTCGCTCCATGTCTACGACACGATGGTCGTCTCCAACGAGGAGACGGGCACGGGCTTCATCTCGCTCGCCCGCGCGCAGCGCCTCCAGCCGGGCATCGCCGAGGGCGAGACGATCGAGATCGAGATGCCCGCCTCGAAGCTCGGGCGCATCGCCGCGCAGACCTCGCGCCAGATGATCATGCAGAAGATCCGCGAGGCCGAGCGCTCGAACACCTTCCGCGACTTCAAGGGCCGCATCGGCGAAATCGTGAGCGGCACGGTGACGGCGGTCAACCGCCGCGACCTCTACGTGATGGTGGGCAAGACGGAGATGCTGCTGCCGGGCAAGGAGCGCATCCCCACGGAGGAGTACGGCGTGGGCGACCTCGTGCGCGCGATCGTCCACAGTGTGAAGCCCGACGCGACGGGCCCGGCCGTCACGCTCAGCCGCGCCTCCGGCGAGTTCGTGCGCACGCTCTTCCGCCTGGAGGTCTCCGAGATCGCCGACGGCGTCGTCGAGATCATGGGCGTCGCGCGCGACCCGGGCTACCGCTCGAAGGTGGCCGTGCGCACGCACGACGAGAAGGTCGACCCCGTGGGCGCCTGCGTGGGCCTGCGCGGCGCGCGCGTGCGGAACATCGTGCGCGAGCTCAGCGGCGAGAAGATCGACATCGTGCGCTGGAGCGACGACGTCAAGAGCTACGTCACGCAGGCGCTCGCGCCCGCGAAGCTCGAATCGGTCGAACTGGACCCGGACGGCGGCAACGAGGTCCACGTGACCGTCGCGCCCGACCAGTATTCGCTCGCCATCGGCAAGCGCGGGCAGAACGTGCGCCTCACCTCGAAGCTCACCGGCTGGCATGTGGACGTGACGAAGGCGATGGCGCTCGCGAGCTTCGAGGACCAGAAGGCCGAGGCCATCCGGAACCTCGCCGAGACGTTCAGCGTCTCGACCGCCGTCGCGACGCAGCTTGCGGATGCGGGCTTCCTGACGGTGGAGGGCATCGTCGAGAGCGACGAGGAGGGCTTCATCGGCGCGACGGGCCTCGACGAGGTGACCGCCAAGGGGCTGTATGCGGCCGCGCAGGCGGTCGCCGAGCTGACCGCGCAGGCCGAGCAGGAGGCGTGAGGAATTTGCCATGAGAGTCTACGAATTCGCAAAGAAGGTCGGCGCGACATGCGCTGCGGTCATGAAGATGGCCGAGGACGCAGAGGTCGAGGTCTACTCGCCGCTGTCGCAGCTTGAACCCGCCGACGTCGAGGCGCTGAACAGACAGCTGCTCGCCGTCGGGCCCGCCGCCGTGCAGGAGGCCGCCGCCGCCCAGGCCGAGAAGGCGCAGGCGAAGGCCGCGCGGGCCGCCCGCGCGCGCGCCGCGCGCGACAAGGCGCAGGCCGAGGCGCTGGAGGC
>CAKUCX010000101.1 GCA_934643865.1 uncultured Kiritimatiellota bacterium | reverse complement strand
CGGAGGCACGGAGGAGGTTGAGAGTTGTTTTACACGCACATCAGTCATGGGCTGTTTGATCCCCGGCTGGGGATGGCCGTTGGCTATCGGACGACCCGCGCCGGGCCGTCGGGAGGCGTGGGGATGTCGTGCGTGTAAAACCCTTTTGGCGGACGAGGTGGCGGATGAAGCCGCGCGCAAGCCAGCCTCAAAACCATCTCCGTGTCCCCGTGTCTCCGCGCGCTCCGTGTTGACCGGCCGGAGGGCGCGCACGGGGCGGGCCGCCGAGGACGTCGGCCCCTACCACCGTTCCGCCCCGGCGCGCTCCGTGTTGACCGGCCGGAGGGCGCGGACGGGGCGGGCCGCCGAGGACGTCGGCCCCTACCACCGTTCCGCCCCGACGCGGGACGTCCGAACGGGCCCCGACGCGGCCCGGCGCGCGAAGGATCCGCACCGGGTCTTCAAAGAACTTAAAACTTGCAATTGATAAGGAGGGGGGCGAAGTGTATACTTGTTTATGTCGGGAACGGTTGTATCGTGAACGCATGAGAACGAGGTGTCTATGGACAAGCGGCAAGACGGAGCTGGGTGGGCACGCGTGGGTGGAATCCTGTGCGCCGTGGGGTGCATCGTGCCGGCGGTCCTCTGGGGGCAGACGGTCACGGAGGCGTGGCCGGGCGACGGCGTGTTCACGGCTGCGACGGTGGCGGACTTCGGGGAGGCCGGGGTGCCGTTCGTCTTGGGGAGCGGGCTGCTGAACTACACGGGGGCGACGGCCACGCTGGAGAAGGGGCTGACCTTCACGGTGCCGGACGGTCTGCCGGCGACCGTGCGGATCGAGGATCCGGCGGCGACGCTCACGGTGGCGGGGCCGGTCCGCCAGACGGCGGGCGCCTTCATCAAGGACGGTCCGGGCACGCTCGCCCTGGCCGCGCCGGGCGACAACAACCTCGGCGTGTCGCGCGCCCATGAGGACCAGGACGGCTACGATCTCGTGTGGGACGAGGCCACGGGCACCGTCGGCGACAAGGGCTACGCCGTCTTCACGGTCAACGACGGGCGCGTGGTGATGGGCGCGCCCGGCCAGACGAACGCCCTGGACGGCATCTGCTGGATCGGGTCGCGCACGCAGAAGTCGACGCGGCTCGACATCGTGGGCGGCACCGTCGACCACCAGGGGAACTGGTTCTGCATCTCGCGCGGCGCGGGCCGGACGGACAACGACGTGACGTCGAGCCTCTACGTGTCGGGCGGCACCGCCGTGAACCTGGCGCAGATCTGCCTGAACAACGCGAACGGCGTCTCGGACTACTACGGCCGTTCCCTCCTCGACATCGAGAACGCGCGGCTCACGGTCAAAGCCGATGTGTTCGTGGGCGAAGGGGTGGGCGAGGCGCGCATCCGCGTGGGGCCGGGCGCGACGCTGACGGCCGGGCGGCAGAATCCGGCGACCGCCAACCAGGGCTTCCAGATCGGGCGCCGCGGCGACGTGAAGGCCGAGGTCGTGGTGGACGGCGGCACGCTCGCCTTTCCGGTGGGCTTTGTCCGCACGGGGAACAGCCTCGTCGTCACGAACGGCGGCACGCTGAAGACGGACGACACGCTGCTGGACGCGGCGAGGAACGGCTACGCGAACGGCAGCGTGGTCCTGAACGGCGCGACGCTTGCGCCCTGCACGGCGAACCGCGCGCCGACGGACTGGTTCCGCCTCTCGTCGGCGCGGCTCGGCATCGGCGCGGACGGCGCGACGCTCGATGCGCCGCTCTACGCATGCCTCGGCATGCCGCCGACGAATCTTGCCGCCGGCGCGTCGATCGTGAAGACGGGCGCGGGCGTGTTGACGCTCGCGCCCTCGGCGGTGGATGTGACGGCGCAGGCGGGGACCCTGCGCATGAGCGTGGCGCCGGGCGGCTGGACCGGCGGCCTGACGGGCGTGCTCGCCTGCGCGCCCGGAACGGCGCTGGAGGTGTCCGGCGACGGCGTGCTCGGCGCGATGGACGTGCGGGTGGACGCGGCGACCTTCGAGGCGTTCGGTCTCGAACGCCTCCGCTCCTGGGCGTGCAACCGCAACGCGCGGTGGCGCGCCGACGGCACCGTGTCGGTGACCGAGGCCCTGCGGGCGGACCCCGGCTCGACGGCGGTGCTGGACGCGCCGGTGCGCGTGGACCGCTCCTTCGAGCTTGCGTTCGACACGTTCCTCTACACCACAAGCGCACGGCCGGCCGACGGGTGGTCGCTCTTCTTCCAGAAGGCCGGCAGCGGCGTCTGCGGCGGCGGCAACACGGGCTATTCCGGCGTGGCGGATTCGTTCGGCGTGACCGTGGACGTGTACAACGAGCAGATCCTGTTCGGCGTGAACGGCGTCTACACGCAGACCAACTCGACGCGGGGCGTCCTGACGACACACGGCGCGTGGGCGGCCCGCCGCCGGTGCCGTCTCGTCTACGACGCGGCGGCGGGGCGCGTCACGTTCTCGATCCGCACGCCCGACGACGTGGAGGCCGCCTGGGACTACGCGGTGGACCTTGCGTCCGTCGTGGGCGCCGACGCGGCGTACCTCACCCTCGGCGGCGGGACGGGCGGCTCGAACGCCGCGTTCTGCTTCTCCAACATCCGCTTCGAGGAACGGGACGGGGCGGTGGACCTCGTGCGCGTGGGCGGCGTGAAGACACTGGGCGCGGGCGAGACGTTCACGGCGCGGCTGCGGCCGAACGCGAACCTGTCCGGCTTCCTCATGAACCGCCTCGCCTACGCGGACGGCGCGGTGGTGGACGTGGCGGACGACGGGGCCGTCGCCGTGCCCGCGCCGCTCACGACGGCGGATCCGGCGCTCTGGACGCTTTCGGGCGGCGCGTACTGGCGCGACGACGGTTCGCTTGCGACCTCGCGCCTCCTCGACGGTAAGAAGATGAGCGGCGTCGCGCTGTCGGTCGCCCGCTATCCCGTGGGCGGGAACTGGGAGGCGTCCTTCACCTACGACCTCGGCGCGCACGACCATGCGCCGGCGGACGCGGTGGAGCTGTCGTTCCTGGATGCGTCCGCCCGCGGGCTCATCCTCCAGTGGCGCTACTACGAGGACGTCACGGTGGTGGAGGGCGGCGTGACGAACAAGTACAACACGCGCAAGACGCAGCTGAAGCTCACCCGCCGCAACGTGTACGACAAGGAGCAGTCCGTCACCAACTGCACGCCCATCGACTTCGCGCAGAACGGCCCGGCGCAGGTCTCCCTCGCCTACGACGCCACGGCGAAGACGCTCGCCGTCTCGATGGCGCAGCGGGACGGGGCGGACGTGCGGGACGTCGTCTTCACGGACGTCGACATGGCGGCGCTGCTCGCGACCAACGCGACGGCGCAGGTCCGCCTCCGGGGCGTCGTGGGCGGATACTACACCGAGAACGTGGTGAAGGACTTCACCTTCCGCTCGGACGCGGACGACGCGCGCCGGGCGCGTGCGGCGGTGCCGGGCTTCTTCGGCTTCGAGCGGATGGCCGGGTCCGGCACGCTCGTCAAGACGGGCGCGGGCGACCTCGGGCTCGTCGATGCCGCGAACGCGGGCGTGGCCCTGCGCCTCGCGGGCGGCGGGCTGCGCCTCCGGCGCGAGCCGTTCGAGGACGTGGCCCTGCACACGGCGTCCGGCTGGACCTTCTCGCATCCCAGCGGACGCTACATCTATCCAAACGGCCTGCAGATCGGCGAACTGACGGAGAGCTTCCACCGCTCCACCGCCCAGACGCGCCACCGCGTGTGCGTGGCGGGCGACTGGCGCTGCACGTTCTCGCTGTGGGTGAACGCCACGCCCATCCCAGCGGACGCCGTTTCCTTCTTCCTGCACAACGACCCGCGCGGCAACGAATGCGTGGGCGGCAGCACGGGCTACGCCGGGTTCTACGGCATCACGAACAGCGTCGCCGTGGGCTGGTACTTCTACCCGAAAAACGACGCCCAGCGCGAGACGGTCAGGGTGGCCCGGAACGGCGGGGCCCTGGGCAGCGCCCAGAAGCACACGCCTCTCGCGCTGCCCGGGCAGACGACGGCGGTGGCGTTGACGTACCGCGCGGCGGAGAAGACGCTCACGAGCGTGCTGACGCAGGGCGCGACGAGCGTGACGAATACGTTCACGAACGTCGACGTGGCGGGGTCGGTGAAGGACGACCTCGCCTGGCTCGGCTTCGGCGTCGGATGCGGCGGCTACAGGGCGACGCCGCGCATCACCGACTTCCGCTTCGCGCGGCTGGATGCGCCCGAGGCTTCGCCCGCGTCCCGCTACCTCGCTTCGGTCGAGGTCGCGACCGATGCGGTGGTGCGGCTCGACACGGCGAAGGAGGCGGGGGTGTTCCGCCTGGCGGAGGCCGTGGCGCTCGTGGACGGCGTGACACTCGCGGCGGCCTCGCTGGAGGCGCCCGCGACGCTGGCGATGGGGACGCTCACGCTCGGTACGGGCAGCGTCCTGAAGGGCGACGCCGCGACGACGCTCCGCCCGGATACGCTGGCGGGCGCGCTCGACACGCTGACGCTCGACGGTGCGACGCTCGTCCTGCCCGAGGCGCAGGTGGCGGCGCGCGGCTTCCGCCACACGGACCTTGTCCTGACGAACGGCGCGCGGGTCGCCGTGCCGTCCGGGCGCGTCGCCTCGTTCGCGCACGTCTTCGTGGACGGCAGGAAGCTGAAGGGCGGCGCCTACCCGTCCGCCACGACGCCGTGGGTCGCTTCCGGCCACGTGTCCGTCGGCGACGGCACGTTCCTCTTTTTGCGCTAGACGCCCCGGCGCGCGGCGTCCGGACGGCCCCATCCACGCGGGCCCGACGTTGGTAGGGGCGCGCGTCCCGCGCGCCCGCCAGCCTCAAAACCGCTCTCCGTGTCCCCGTGTCTCCGCGCGCTCCGTGTTGACCGTCCGGAGGCCACGCGACCCGCCCGCGCCGCGCAAAATGAGATTTCACTGCGTAATAATCTTGCTTGAAAGCCTCCGGCCTTGAAAGCCTCCGGCCGGTCAACACGGAGCGCGCGGAGGCACAAAG
>CAKUCX010000100.1 GCA_934643865.1 uncultured Kiritimatiellota bacterium | reverse complement strand
CCTCGACATGTACTGGCTCGACATCGACCCGACGAACGGGAACTGGGTGCTGAAGGCGGGCATGGGCGGCGTGGGCGCGGCGACGACCTCCGCCGCGACGCCGGGCGCCGGCGCGTCGCTTGCGTCGATCGTGCCGATGCCCCACGAAGACCCCCTGCTGGGCCCGCTCACGAACGTGCGCCTGGTCGTCACGATGCTGCTCACGAACACCGCCACGGGCGTCCACCACGGGCCGGACCGCATCCGGGGCCTCGAGCCCGGCACGAGCAGCCACGACTACACGATGGCGTCCAGTAACTGGCGCGGCGCGACGTTCAAGATCTGCGGCGCCCTGCTGAAGGACGACGTGAAGGACAAGTTCTACCCGCTGCGCTGGTTCGTGTTCGGGCAGGATTCCTTCGACGAGCAGGGCCGGGCGACGATCGAGATCGGCGACCCCCATGCGCCGAACTCGCCCGGCTACGCCAACGGGTGGAGCGCCTACCCCGAGCTGCCGATCCTCTACAAGTGGAACTTCGACCGCTCGTTCCCGGTCCACGAGACGGTTGAGATGCTGAAGGTCGATTCAACGTACAAGTAAGGCGGCGGCCGGGACTGCGCACAGGCGGGGCGGCACGCCAAAGAGAAAGACAAGATGAGCGACTACGATCACGGCGCCATTGAAGCGAAATGGCGCAAGTACTGGCTGGAAAACAAGACGTTCAAGACGGACACCGCGGCGGACAAGCCGAAGTTCTACTGCCTCGACATGTTCCCCTACCCGTCGGGGGCGGGCCTCCACGTGGGCCATCCCGAAGGCTACACGGCGACGGACATCCTCTGCCGCTACAAGCGCATGAAGGGCTTCAACGTCCTCCACCCGATGGGCTGGGACGCCTTCGGCCTCCCCGCCGAGCAGTACGCCGTCGAGACGGGGACGCACCCCGCCGTCACGACGCAGAAGAACATCGACCGCTTCCGCCGGCAGATCCAGGCGCTCGGCTTCAGCTACGACTGGGACCGCGAGGTCAACACGACCGATCCCAAGTACTACAAGTGGACGCAGTGGATCTTCGAGCAGCTCTACAAGAAGGGGCTCGCCTACGTCGCCGAAGTGCCCGTGAACTGGTGCCCCGCGCTCGGCACGGTGCTTGCGAACGAGGAGGTCATCGACGGCCGCTCGGAACGCGGCAACCACCCCGTGATCCGCCGCCCGATGCGCCAGTGGATGCTGCGCATCACCGCCTACGCCGAGAAGCTGCTCGCGGGGCTCGACACGCTCGACTGGCCCGAGGGCATCAAGGAGATGCAGCGCAACTGGATCGGGAAGTCCGAGGGGGCGCTGGTGGCGTTTCGGGTGGCGAAGGACGGGGCCTCGGGCGGCCCCGCACCCCTGCCCAAGGATGATGTCATCTCTGTCTACACCACCCGCTGCGACACGCTTTTCGGCGCGACGTACATGGTGCTGTCGCCGGAGCACCGGCTTGTGGAGAAGTGGCTGGCGGACGGCACGATCAAGAACCCGGACGCCGTGCGGGCCTACCAGAAGAAGGCCGCCGCCAAGAGCGACCTGGAGCGCACCGAACTCAACAAGGAGAAGACGGGTGTGTGGCTGGAGGGCGTGAAGGGCGTCAACCCCGTCAACGGCGAGGCGCTGCCGCTCTTCATCTCCGACTACGTGCTGGCGACCTACGGCACGGGCGCGATCATGGCCGTGCCCGCGCACGACGCGCGCGACTTCGACTTCGCGAAGGTCTTCGGCCTGCCGATCTACCAGGTCGTCGCGAAGGCGGACGCAGCAAGCTGCGTCCCTCCCGGCGCGGCGCGCGTTCCCTACACGGGCGAAACGGCGTTCACCGACATCGCGACGGGCGTGCTGGTCAACTCGGGCTTCCTCAACGGCCTCTCGGTCGACGACGCGCGCACGGCGATGATCGCGTGGCTCGTCGAGAGGGGCGTCGGCGAGGCGAAGACGCAGTACAAGCTGCGCGACTGGCTTTTCAGCCGCCAGCGCTACTGGGGCGAGCCGTTCCCCGTCATCCACTGGGAGGACGGCACGCAGAGCCTCGTGGACGAGGGCGACCTGCCGCTCACGCTGCCGGAACTCGCCGACTACAAGCCCACGGGCACGGGCGAGCCGCCGCTCGCGAAGGCGGCCGCATGGGTTCACGTCGTCGACCCGAAGACGGGCCGGAAGGGCCTGCGCGAGACGAACACGATGCCGCAGTGGGCCGGCAGCTGCTGGTACTACCTGCGCTACATCGACCCGCACAACGACACGGCGTTCGCCGACCCGGAGCTGCTGAAGAAGTGGCTGCCGGTCGATCTCTACGTCGGCGGCGCGGAGCATGCCGTGCTGCATCTTCT
This sequence comes from uncultured Kiritimatiellota bacterium, assembly GCA_934643865.1. Lineage (GTDB taxonomy): Bacteria > Verrucomicrobiota > Kiritimatiellia > RFP12 > UBA1067 > RUG572. Next base: position 2,677 of record CAKUCX010000100.1, on the reverse strand, counting down.
CTACGCCCGCTTCTGGCACAAGGTGCTTTTCGACCTCGGCCTCGTGCCGACGAGCGAGCCGTTCCAGAAGCTCGTCAACCAGGGCATGATCCTCGGCCTCGCGTACAGGAACACGCGCGGCGTCCTCATCCCGATGGACCAGGTCGTGTGGAAGGACGGCAAGCCGTTCGGCCCGAAGGAGCTGGCGGACGAGGCGGCGGGGCGGCCCGCCGACGCCGACCTGGAGGAACTGACGGAGTTCCCGGCGAAGATGTCGAAGTCGCTCAAGAACGTCGTTAACCCCGACGACGTGATCCGCGACTACGGCGCCGACGCGCTGCGCCTCTACGAGATGTTCATGGGCCCGCTGCAGGCGGTGAAGCCCTGGAACACGAAGGGCGTCGACGGCGTCTACCGCTTCCTCAAGCGCGTCAACAAGATGGTGACGGAGCAGCCGGTCGTGGACCGCGCGCTCACGAAGGCCGAGGCGAAGGTGCTGAACGCGACCGTCAAGAAGGTGGACGAGGACCTGGCGGCGATGAGCTTCAACACCGCCATCAGCGCGATGATGGTGTTCGTGAACGCCTTCGCGGGCGAGGGGAAGGACCTGCCGCGCGCGGCGGCGGAGAAGTTCGTCCTCTGCCTCGCGCCGTTCGCGCCGCACCTCGGCGAGGAGCTGTGGCAGGTGCTCGGCCACGCGACGACGCTCGCCTACGAGCCGTTCCCGGCGTTCGACCCGAAGGCGCTCGTGGAGGACGAGATCGAGATCCCCGTGCAGGTCCTCGGCCGGCTGCGCGGGCGCGTGATGGTGCCGGTGGCGGCGACGCCGGCCGAGATGGAGGCCGCCGCGAAGACGAACCCCGACGTCGCGAAGTTCCTCGAAGGGAAGACCATCGTGAAGGTGATTGCCGTGCCGAAGCGCATGGTCAACTTCGTCGTGCGGTGAAGCGGCGCGGCCAGATGGCCGCGCTCGCGCTGGCCGGGGCCCTCGCGGCGGGGGCGGCCCTTCCCGTCCCGGACGAGGAGGCGCTGGAGACCGTGCGCGCGGACGTCGAAAACCTGACGCGCACCGACTACACGGCCCTCGAACGCGGCGGGATGACGCACGGCGAGCTCGCGGCCTCCCTCCTCGACTACGCGCGGAACGCCGAGGACCCGGCGGCGATCTACCTGCTGCGCCGGGCCGCCTTCCGCCAGCATCTGACGGGCGGGGACATCGCGGCGGCGGAGGCGCTCTACGACCGGATGGCGCGCGACGGCGGCCTGGAGTACGCGCAGGCGCTCGCGCGCTTCTCGTCGCGCGCCCTGGCGCGGCAGGTGACGGCGAAGACGCCCGGCGCGAAGGAGCTGTTCACGCGCCTGGCGGCGGCGGAGAAGAAGGTGCGCGCCGTGGAGTCCGCCCGCGCCGCCGCCGAGCAGACGCCGGACGACCTCTCCGCCCGCGAGCGCTACGGGGCGGCGCTCGCGGTCCTCGGCGACTGGCCGGGCGCACTCGCGCAGTTCGCGCGCCTCGACGGCCGCGAGGGCGCGCTCGCCCTCTTCGAGCGGCGCTATCCCCGCACGGGCGTGACGCGCCTCACGACGGCGGACGTCGCGGACCGCTGGTGGAACTATCCCGAGACGGCCGGCCTCGCGGCGGCGGACGCGGCGCCCTTCCGCCTGCGCGCCGCGAAGTGGTACCGCCTCGCCGTCACGAACGGCGTCCTGCGCGGCGTGCGGCGCCAGCTCGCCGAGAAGCGCGCCGAAGAGGCGGAGGCGGCGAAATGAGCGAGGGCGCGAATCCCCATCTCCTCAGGCCCGGCGGCACGTTCGGCGACTACACGGTCGTGAAACTGCTGGGTGCGGGCGGCATGGGCGCCGTCTACCTCATCCGGGGCGATGCGAGCGGACGCGAGTTCGCTGTGAAGATCCTCGACCCCGAGATGGAGAAGAGCGACCCGGAGTTCAAGCAGCGCTTCCTCTTCGAGGCGGAGCTGGCGATGTCGGTCCGCCACGAAAACCTCATCGAGGTCTTCGACGTGGGGCGCGACCCCGAGACGGGCTATGCCTACATCCTGATGGAATACGTGCCCGGCGGCACGGTGCGCGACCGCCTCAGGAAGTGGGGCGCGCTCTCCGTGGAGGAGGCGGGCGACATCGTCGCGCGCGTCGCGCGCGCGCTCGCGGCCGTCGCCGCGCGCCACGTCGTCCACCGCGACGTGAAGCCCGACAACATCATGTTCACGGCCGACGGCGTGACGCCGAAGCTCGCGGACCTCGGCATCGCGCGCCTCGCGAACGAGAAGACGCGCCACACGTCGATCACCGAAAACGGCTTCATCATCGGCTCGCCCGCCTACATGTCGCCCGAGCAGATGGAGAACGCCCACCTCGCGGACATCCGCTCGGACATCCACGCGCTCGGCGTCACGTTCTGGGAGATGCTCGCGGGCCGCCGCCCGTATGAGGGCGAGGACGCGCTCGCGATCGTCGCGCGCGCGATGAAGGGCGAGGCGATCCCCGACGTGCGCCGCTTCCGCCCCGACGTGCCGGCCGGCATCGCCGACCTCATCGCGCGGATGACGCGCCCGAACGTGGAGGACCGCATCCAGACGCCGGACGAGGTGGCGGACGAACTCGACCGCCTGCTCGCGACGGGCGGCGGCCGCCGCCGCCTGCGCGTCCCCTCGCAGCGCGAGCTGGCCGCGCTGCGCCAGGC
>CAKUCX010000099.1 GCA_934643865.1 uncultured Kiritimatiellota bacterium | reverse complement strand
CCGCGTACACGATGTCGTCCCCGATGTCGTCCCCGTGTGCGCGGCGCGCCGGGGACGTCGCGCCCTACCATGGGCGCGTCAACTTTGAAAGACAATCTTCGTGTCTCCTCGCGCTCCGTGTTGACCGGTCGGAGGACGCGGACTTCGCGGCGGTGGAATCGCGCGGGGAAAGTCCGGGACGTTTTCCGGGAGGTCCGGAAATATCCCCCCCCCTGGGGGCTGGGCGAGAAATCGGGATAAGCCGTCCCGAAAATCGGGATAAGGGTGGGGCTGTGTGGGTCTGTGGGTCTGTCCGTCCGTCGCGGGTCTTGCCAAGACGGCGCGGCGTGTGTATAATATAGGTTCAATTTTTCCAAGAAAGGAAGATTCAAACATGGTCAGCTACAAGGAACTCGGTCTCGTCAACACGAAGGAGATGTTCGCGAAGGCCGTCAAGGGCGGGTACGCCATCCCGGCGTTCAACTTCAACACGATGGAGCAGATGCAGGCGATCGTCCAGGCCGCCGTCGAGACGAAGTCCCCCGTCATCATGCAGGTCTCGAAGGGCGCGCGCAAGTACGCGAACCCCACGATCCTCCGCTACATGGCGCAGGGCGCGGTCGAATACGCCAAGGAACTCGGCTGCGCGAACCCGCAGATCGTGCTGCACCTCGACCACGGCGACAGCTTCGAGACGTGCAAGAGCTGCATCGACAGCGGCTTCTCGTCCGTCATGATCGACGGCTCCTCGCTGCCGTTCGAGGAGAACATCGCCCTCACCAAGAAGGTCGTCGAATACGCCCACCAGCACGACGTGACGGTTGAGGCCGAGCTCGGCGTGCTCGCCGGCGTGGAGGACGAGGTGGCGGCCGAGGAGAGCCACTACACGAAGCCCGAGGAGGTCGTGGAGTTCGCGACGAAGACGGGCTGCGATTCGCTCGCGATCTCCATCGGCACCTCGCACGGCGCCTACAAGTTCAAGCCCGAGCAGTGTACGCGCGACCCCAAGACGGGCAAGCTGATCCCCCCGCCGCTCGCGTTCGACGTGCTGAAGGCCGTCGAGCAGAAGCTCCCGGGCTTCCCGATCGTCCTCCACGGCTCGTCCAGCGTCCCGCAGGAGTACGTTGACATCATCAACGCCAACGGCGGCAAGCTGCCGGACGCGGTGGGCATCCCGGAGGAGCAGCTGCGCGAGGCCGCGAAGAGCGCCGTGTGCAAGATCAACATCGACAGCGACTCGCGCCTCGCGATGACGGCGGCGATCCGCAAGCACTTCGCCGAGCATCCAGACCACTTCGACCCGCGCCAGTACCTCTCGCCGGCGCGCGAGGAGATGAAGAAGCTCTACATTCACAAGATCGTGAACGTGCTTGGCTCGAACGACAAGCTCTAAGCGAAGCCGATTCCGCTTCGCCGGAGCAGGAACGCCGCGCGCCGCCCGAAAGGGCGGCGCGCGGCGTCTTGCGTCTCTTCGGCGGGTCAGCGCCGCAGTTCGGATTCGACGAAGGCGCGGTCTTCGTCCGAGAACTTGCGGAGGACGGCCCGGATCTTCTTGCCGCCGCGCGTCTCAAGCGTGATCGCCTTCCCGTCTGCGGCGGTGTCCGTCCAGCGCGCCTCGATGGCCGTGCCGCGATGGTCGCGCCAGGTGCGGAACGCGCCCGCCGTCGCCGGGGGCGCGTTCGTCGCGACGGCCGCCGAGGGCGCATTCGTCGCAACGGCCGCCGGGGGCGCGTTCGCCTCGCGGGGCTTCGCCTTCGGCGCCGGCGCCGGGCTGCTCTCGGCGCGCGCCTGCGCGACGAAGTTGGTGACGGTGCGCACCTCGGTGAGGATGTTCGTGATGATGAGCGTGCGGGGTCTTTCCGGGGGCTTCTGCCGCGCCGCGAGCCGGGGAATCGCGTCGAGAAGCGGGCGCAGGCGCCGGCCGGCGGCGTCCCGGGCCTCGCGCGGGCAGAGGGCGACGAGCGCGCCGCCGCCCGCCGCGAGCAGGAGCAGCGCCAGGAGCGCGCGCACCCCGCCCTTTTTCTTCTTCTTGCGGGGCTTCGGCTTCGGACCGGTCTGCCGGAGCGCCTGCGTGAAGGCGTCGGCGGCGTGGCGCAGGGCGGCGATCTCCTCGCCGGGCGCGCGGCCGGACATGACGACGGCGGCCTCGGCCCTGTCGAGCTTCGCGACGAAGCGCCTGAGCTTGTTCGCGTAGAACGTCGGCGAGCCGGCGGGCTTCAGCGTCTCGAGTTCCGTGCGCTCGCCCGCCAGCTCGGCGAGGAGCTGTTCGGGCGTTTCGCTGTTCTGCCTGAGGTATTCGTGCATGATCGTGAGCGCTCCTTCTGTCGAAAAGCCTTCGGCGGGCCGTCCGTCGGCGTCCGTCGCGCTGACGGACGCGACGGGGACGACGGGGACCTCCGGCGCGACGGCGCGGATGGACGGCCAGTGGCGGGCGAAGAGGGCCGCCGCTCCGCCGGCGGCGGCGATCTCGGCGCGGTAGAGGTCGGCGCGCGTGAGGCCGATGACGACGCCCGCGCGCGGCAGGTGCGCGCGGACGAACTCCAGGAGCCCGCGCGTGACCCACAGGGATTCCGTGTCGCGCTCGAAGTCCTCCATCGGGACGGCGCCGGGGTCGCGCAGCAGCTCCTTGAGCGAGACGAGCACGGCGACGAAGTCGGCGTCCGCCAGGTAGTCGAGAAGCCGCTTGACGGCGCTCTTGTGCGCCGGGGCCCCCTCGTCGTCGCGGAAGGCCGCGCGAAAGGTCTCGCCGCCGAATTCGAGGAGGCTGAAGCGCGCGAGGCGGCGGCCGTTCGCGCGCAGGGCGAAGTCGAGCGCCGCCGACCGTTCGGGGTTCGTCGCCGGCGGCCACTCGCGGCGGGCGCGCAGCTGGCGGGCCGCGAGGCGCGCGAAGCGGTTCGCCGCCGGGTTCTCGGGCGTGAGCGCGTCGCGGTAGAGGTCCGCGAGGGCGGACATGAAGACGGTCTTGCCGCTGGCCTCGCAGCCGACGATGGCGAGGCGCGTCATCGGTGCCAGGGGGAGGTGGTGACGGTGCAGACCGCGCCCGCGAGGCGGACGGTCCAGAAGTCGGCCTTGGCCGCGTAGGCCGCGATCAGCGCGCCGGCCGCGCGCGGGTCGAGTCCGTCGAGGCGGTTCCGGCAGAGGAGGCGCCCGGCGGCGGGCAGCGGGGCGGCGGACGCGGCCGGGCCGTCGTAGGCGAGGCGCGCGGGCGGCGTGCGGGAGGGGGCCGTGAAGAAGGGGTCGGCGAGAAGCGCGGCGAAGTCGACGGCGGCGGCGTCCGGCGCGGAGCAGAAGGCGAAGGCGGCGTAGTCGGCGTCGCGGTCCTCGGCGTCCCAGCGGCGGGCACGGCGGACCGAGAAGGGCGCGACGACGCCGTGCCGGACGATGACGCCGGCGGAGGCGGCGGCCTCGTCTTCGAAGTCGGGCCGGTCCTTCGTCGCGTCGGCGAGGAACGCCTCAAGGTCGGCGGGCGCGAGGCCGGCCGGGACCGCCGACCACGCATAGCCGCGCGTCGCCGTGTAGACGGAGGTCGGGAGCGTCAGGGCCATGCGCGGGGCTCACTTGACGGCCCGGACGCTGACGGTGCCGGCGTGTTCGTGCTTCCGCTCGTCGAGGGGCCGCATGTCGAGGCGCAGCACCTCGCGGGCCTTCCCGTCGCGCGCGCCCGGCTCCTGCCGCGCGCCCGTGAGGTACTCGCGGCCGAGGACGGCGTTCTTCGGCAGGCCGACGTCCTCGGGCAGCTCCGCCGGGTTGGCGATGCCGATCGTCACGCAGACGATGATCTCCTTCTGCACCTTCTGGCGGCTCTTCCAGCCGAAGAGCTTCGGGCCGACCCACGGGATCTTGCGCAGGTAGGGGATGCCCGAGTCGACGTCGTCCTCGACCGTCTGCGTGAGGCCGCCGATCACGGCCGTCGAGCCGTCCTTCATCGTGAACTCCGTCGTGAGGCGCTTGACGCTGATGATCGGGTAGCTCGTGTAGATGGCCTCCCCGGCGCCGGCGATCGTCTTCTCGTCCGTCTTCTCGCTGATGGTCGGGACGATCTCGACGGAGATGAGCCCGTCGGGGGAGATGCGGGGCTTGACCGAGAGCTCGATGCCGTAGGAGAAGAAGGCCTCCTTGGCGAACATCTGCTTGTCCTCGCCGGGGATCACCTCCAGCTTCGTGGAGATGGAGAGGTTCTGCGAACTCGTCCCCGTGTAGTTCGCGTCGACCGTGACGTTCGGCTCCTTCGTCGTCATGTCGACCTTGGCCTCCTTGCCGTTCGAGACGATGATCTTCGGGTTGGAGAAGATCTTGCCCTCGCCGAACTCCTCGAACGCGCTGAGCGCGAGCGTGAAGTCGTCGGCGGAGAGCTGGCCCGAGAAGCCGCCGGCGCGCCGCCAGGCCATGCTGGCGGCGGAGAGCCCCGCGCCCGCCGCCTCGTTGATCTTGTCGGGGACGAGGACGCTCTTGGCGATGCCCGGCGAGCCGTCGGCGAGGTCGGTGTAGGTGTCGGTCTTCGAGTTCGTCTCGGCCGAGGTCTGCCGCTGCTCGCCGGTCTTGACCCACTCCTTGCGCGTGTAGGACGCCTTCGAGTCGTAGACGGCCGCACGGCCGTGGTTCGACTCGGCGCCGGCCTTCAGCGCGCGGGCGGAGACGGACCAGCTTCTGAGCTGCTGCCAGTTCATCCCGAGCTTGTGCATCGCCTCGGAGGAGAGTTCGAGGAAGCGCGCCTCGATGTAGATCTGCGCGACGGCGTGGTCGACGGCCTTGACGATGCGCGCGCAGTCGGAGAGCGTCTTCTCGTCGGCCGTGACGACGACGACGTTCGCGCCCTCGAAGCAGGTCGCGATGGGGTGGAGCGGCTTGCCCGCGGCGTCCTTGCGCGCGTAGGTTCCGTTGAAGAGGTCGGCAAGCTCCTTCGCCGAGGCGTGGTTGAGCGCGAACGTCGTCGTCTGCAGGGGGATGGCCTGCAGGTCCTCGGCGACGCGGTAGATGCCGTCGCGCTCGTCCAGGCGGAAGCCGCGCGAGCCGAGGATGGACGTGAGGGCCTGGAGCCACGGGACGCGGCGGAGGGTGACGGAGACGCGGCGCTGGTAGTTCGTCGACTCGCCCGAGATGATGTTCGCGCCGGTCGTCTTGCGGAACTGCCGCAGGACGTCCGCGATCGTCGCCTCGTCGCAGTCGATGTCGACGAGCGAGACGGGGCCCTTTTCATCCGTCGGCTTGACGCGCGGGCGCTTCGCGGCGAGGGCCGCGTCGTCGTCCTCCTCCAGGTCGATTTCGTCCGTGCGGTCGTCGGCGGGTGCCGGGGGGACGGCGGCGGGCGGGGGCACGGCGGGCGCGTTGGTGGCGGCGGCCGGCGGCACGGCGGGCGCGTTGGTG
>CAKUCX010000098.1 GCA_934643865.1 uncultured Kiritimatiellota bacterium | reverse complement strand
CGGCTGCGCCGCCGTCTGCGGCACAGGCTGCCGCGCCGGCCCTCCCCGCCGCTGCCGCGCCCGCCGCGCCGGCCCTCCCCGCCGCCGCCACGTCCGTCCGGACGACGGCGACCGATACGGCCGAGCCGGAATGCAAGTACGGTTCGCTGGTGTTCAAGAAGCCCGCGACGCCCGAGCAGATCGCCGCCGCGAAGGCGAAGCTCACAGGAAGGCGGGTGGGACTTGTGTTCGAGAAGGGGGCGGACGCGGAGACGGTGGCGGCGGCGCTCGCGCAGTGCCCGGAGGCGACCACCGTGCGCGTGCGGGACGTGAAGGGCGTCGCCCTCGCAGGGTTCGCGTCCCTTCGGAACATGACAGACCTTGAGTTGCACGACATCGAGAATCTGGATCTCGCGCCGCTCGCGGGGCTGCCCGCGCTCAGGAACATCGGGCTCTACGGGTCGCAGGTGAAGGACTTCTCGCCGCTCGCGTCCTGTCCGAATCTCGACCGCGTCTACTACTACGCCGTGAAGACGACACCCGAGGGCTACGCCTCGCTCGGGACGCTCAAGCAGGTGAAGAAGTTCCACGGCGGGCTTACGAAGATGACGTCGCTGGAGTGGCTGCGCCAGGTGCCGCAGGCCGAGGAGCTGAAGGTCTTCGCCGAGAAGTTCGCCGACCTGACGCCGATCCAGGCGCTGCCGAACCTCACCTACCTGCGCTGCTGGAACATGAAGGGCGACAATCTGTCGACGTCGTTGGGCGATCTCGCGTTTCTCGCGCACAACACGAAACTCCGCACGCTTGAGCTGCCCGGCTGCCGCTTCACGAACACGGCGGTGCTGGCTGGCCTGCCCGCGCTTGAGAAGGTCGATTTCTCCGGCGCGAAGGAGCCGGTCGACGTCGCCTTCGCGGCGAAGCTGCCGAAGCTTCGGTTGCTCAACCTCCGGGACTGCCAGGTCGTGAACGGCGCCGTGCTGGGCACGTTGCCGAAGACCGTGCGCGTAACGACGAGCAAGAAGACGACGGGATTGCAGTGATTCCCTTGCGGGGGCGGGCGGCCGGGGACGTCCGCCCCTACCATGTATGCGGCCCGACCATACGTGCGGCGTTGGTAGGGGCCGACGTCCTCGGCGGCCCGCGTGGACGCATCGCCCTCCGGCGTCGTCCCTGTGCGTGCGGGGGGCGGGCGGCCGGGGACGTCCGCCCCTACCATGTATACGGCCCTGCGCGTCACATGATATGCGTGCGGCCCTGCACACCACGGCAGTGCGGCGTTGGTAGGGACCGACGTCCCCGGCGGCCCGCGTGGACGCATCGTCCACCGGCGTCGCCCCTGTGCGTGGGGCGGGCGGCCGGGGACGTCCGCCCCTACCATGTATACGGCCCTGCGCGTCACATGATATGTATGCGGCCCTGCGCGCCACATGATGCGCGGCCCGACCGTACGTGCGGCGTTGGTAGGGGCCGACGTCCTCGGCGACCCGCGTATGTCACGGCCTGCGCGCGTCACGGCCCGCGTGTGCGCGGTGCGAGGGACTGGGGACGCAGGAGCCGGAAATGGCGGCGGGTCGTTTCGATTTGGCCGTTGCGGACGAGCTTGCCGATTTCCGTCGAAAGGGCGGACCGGTCGACATTGAGGTAGTCGGCGAGCTGCTGGCGCGTGAAGGGGATTTCAAACGCATCGCTTCCAGTCGCCTCGGCCCGCATTTCCAGATAGGCGAGCAGCTTTTCCGCCGTCGTGTGCTGCGTCAGGCAGTCGATCTTCCGCGCGAGGAGCGTGTTGCGGTGCGCAAGGGTCTCAAGAAGGCGGCAGACGAGCTGGACGTGGGCGGCGCAGCGCGTGGCGCAGGGGCGGAGGACCTTCTCGCCGCGTAGCAACAATATGCGCGTCGGTTCGGTGGCGACGACGCTGGCGAAGGAACGTCCTTCGCCGCCGAGAATGAACGAGGTGCCGAAGACTTCGCCTCGGACAAGATGCGACAGCACCTTCGCGCGCCCGTCCCGACTGTAGCGCACGACGTTGACCGCGCCGGAGAGAATGAGGCCGAAGAAGCGGGTCCGTTCGCCCTCGTGGAAGAGGTGTTCGCCTGTGTCGAGCATGGCTGTGCGCGCGCCGAGGCAGCTCCGCGCGGTCTTGAGGTCAAGCGAATCGAAGATGTCGAAAGTTTGCGTCATTGTTGAAATTACAACATACTTTCGCCGCCACGTCAAGTATACTGATCGCGTTCGGCATATTATGGATGAGACAAATAAAAGAGTTGATCGGCAATTCGAGAGGAATGGCCTCCGTGCCGCCCACGGACGCGACGAAGCGCGTCCCTCCCGTTCGGGAAATGTTTCCGAGACAAGATGCTTAAACTTAACCACTTAACTACTTAATCACTTAACTACTTAACTACTTAACTACTTAACTACTTAACTACTTAACCACTTAATCACTTCATCCTCCCATGGCAGACTGCTCAACCATCCGCTCCTTCAGGGACGCGGCGGACTATACGAAGAACTTCATCGTCCAATCGGAGATCGACAAGTACCTTCCCGGCGGGAAGCACTTCGTGGACGAGGCGGAGATCGACCGCCTGATCGCGGAGATCGACGCGAAGCCGGCCGATCCCGTGCGCGTGCGGGAGATCATCGCGAAGAGCGCGTCGACGTGCGAGACGCTGCTTCCCGCCGAGACGGCGGAGCTGATGCGCGTGACGGATCCGGGGCTCTTCGAGGAGATGCGCGCGGCGGCGGACCGCATCAAGCACAAGGTCTACGACAACCGCATCGTGATGTTCGCGCCGCTCTACATGTCGAACCTCTGCGTGAACGGGTGCCGCTACTGCGGCTTCCGCGAGGGGAACGCCCTGCAGAAGCGCCGCGTCCTCACGATGGACGAACTGCGGGAGGAGATCGACGTGCTTGCGGGCCGCATCGGCCACAAGCGCCTCATCGCCGTCTACGGCGAGCATCCGACGACCTCGACCGCGTACATCGCCGAGACGATCGAGACGTGCTACAGCCGGAAGGTGCCGGCGCCGCGCACGGGGGCGCTCAACGCGATCCGCCGCGTGAACGTGAACGCCGCGCCGCTGCCGGTCGCGGACCTGAAGGTGCTGCGTTCCGTCGGCATCGGCACGTTCCAGGTCTTCCAGGAGACGTACAACCGCAAGCTCTACGAACAGATGCACCCGGCGTGGAGCATGAAGGGGAACTACGACTGGCGCACGACGTGCTTCCACCGGTGCCTGGAGGCGGGGGTAGACGACGTGGGCTTTGGCGTCCTCTACGGCCTTTGCGACTGGCGCTTCGAACTGCTCGCCACGATCATGCACGCGCGCGACCTGGAGCGCTGGTTCAACATCGGTCCGCACACGCTCAGCTTCCCGCGCCTGGAGCCCGCGAGCGGCACGAAGGTGCCGGAGGAGTCGCCGTGGCTGATCGACGACGAGACGTTCCGCCGCATCCTCGTCATTGCGCGCCTCTCCGTGCCCTACACGGGCATGATCGTGACGGCGCGCGAGCATCCCGAAAGCCGCAACCGCGCGCTCGACTGCGGCATGACGCAGCTCGACTGCTCCTCCAACATCGCGATCAAGGGCTACAGCGACTTCGCGGACGAGGCGCACCAGGAGAAGGAGCGCCAGCAGTTCATGCTCGGCGACAACCGCTCCATCGAGGAGATGGTGAAGTACCTCGCCGAGCGCGGCACGATCACCTCCTTCTGCACGGCGGGCTACCGTTGCGGCCGCACGGGCGGGTGCATCATGGACGCGCTCAAGACGGGGCGCGAGGGCAAGTTTTGCAAGATCAACGCGGTCCTCACCTTCCGTGAATGGCTCGACGACTTCGCGCAGGATCCCGCCACCCGCGCCGTCGGCGAGGCGCTCATCGAGAAGGAGCTGGCGGGCATCAAAGAATGGGTGCCGAAGTTCTATCCCTCCGTCCTGAAGCAGTATGAGGCCACCTGCCGGGGCGAACGCGATCTGTTTTTCTGAAGACGAAAGGGCACCGCCATGTCCATGCCATCCTCCATCTCCGCTTCCATCCTCAACGAATACTTCGAGCTGCTGCGCTTCGAGACGGTCGGCGCCGACCCCGTGAAGTTGCGCGACTGCCTCTGCTGCGCGACGTGGATCCAGAAGTGGCTGACGCCCCTTGGCTTCAAGGCGGAACTCATGCAGGCGCCGGGGCTCCTCGGTACGCCGCCCGTCGTGTTCGCGGAACGGAAGGGCGACGTGGGCGCGCCGACGGTTCTCTTCTACGGACACTACGACGTACAGCCGGCGGATCCGCTCGACGAATGGAAGACGCCGCCGTTCGCGCCGACGCTGAAGGGCGATGGGCGTGTCTACTGCCGGGGCGCGCAGGACGACAAGGGGCAGTGGTTCGCGTGCCTCTGCGGGATGCGCACGTTCCTCGCGTCCCGCGCGGGCCGCCCCGTGCCCACGCTCAAGGTCGTGCTGGAAGGGCAGGAGGAAAGCGGGTCCACCGCGCTCGCGAAACTGGCGCCGACGATCAAGGATCGCCTGCGTGCGGACGTGCTGCTCGTCTGCGACACGGGCGCGGCGGCGGATCTGCGCCCCGCCATCGTCGCGGGGCTGCGCGGCGTGAGCCACTTCACGGTGCGTCTCACGGCGGCGGACCACGACCTCCATTCGGGCGCGTTCGGCGGCATCGCGCCGAATCCCGCGCAGGGCATGGCGGAACTGCTCGCCTCGCTCCACAATGCGGATGGTTCGATTGCCGTGCGCGGGTTCTGCGACGGCATCGTGCCGCCGACGGATGCGGAGCGTGCCGCCGCGGAGGCCGCCGCGCTGGGCGACGCGCGTTACGAGGAGGAGATGGGGTGCCCGCCCGTCGGCGGCGAGGCGGGGCTCACGCCCACGGAGCGCAACTCGTTCCGTCCGACCATCGAGGTGAACGGCGTCCACTCCGGCTACGGCGGGCCCGGCTCGAAGACGGTCATTCCCGCCGCCGCGCTCGCGAAGCTCTCCATGCGGCTTGTGCCGGGGCAGGACCCCGATGCGGCGATGGCGTGCGTCGAACGGCATCTGCGCCAGCACACGCCCCGGGGCATGACGCTCTTCGTCGAGGACCTGACGGGCGAGGCGGCGGGGTTCCGTCTGCCGCTCGCTTCTCCGGTCTTCCGACTCGCGGCGCACGTTCTCGGCGAGATGGACGCGCGCGGGCCGGTCTTCCAGTGGGACGGCGCGTCGATCCCCGTCGTCTCCACACTGGCGTCCTGTAGCGGCGCCGCGCCGCTCCTCGTCGGATGGGGCCAGCCGCAGGACCGCATTCACTCGCCGAACGAATCGTTCGGGCTCGACCAGTTCGCGCGCGCGATGGCGTGGGGCGAACGGATCCTCGCAGCCCTCGCGGACTGAGGTCTGTGCAGGAGGCTGGGGCCTCCAGAGACGAGGTTCAGGTTCCGAAAAAAGTTTCCGTTTCCCCCTTGCGCGCGCCGCGTGGATCTGGTACACTATGCCCTCGTCCGCCACCCCCG
>CAKUCX010000097.1 GCA_934643865.1 uncultured Kiritimatiellota bacterium | reverse complement strand
GCGCGGAGGCGCGCGGCGCGGCGCTCGCGGGGGCCGGCGCGGGCGGCGGCGCCATGCGGGCGAGACGCCCGGAGAGGTCGCGCACGATCTCCGCGCGCATCGCGTCCTGTTCGCGGCGGAGGGAGGCGCGCAGCTCGGCGATCTCGGCCTTGAGCGCGGCGATCTCGGCGCGCACGTCTCCCGTCGCGTCCGTCCCTTCCAGTTTCACGAGGCGCGCGACGATCGCGTCCTGGTTCTGCACGAGCAGGTCGAACTGCTGGACGAGGCGCGGCACCTCCGCGAGCGCCTGCTGCTGCTGATAGGCCGCGCGGGCGGCCGCCGTGTCCTGGGCCAGGCCGGACAGCGCGGCGAGGGCGAGGGCTGCAACGAGAACGGATGTCTTCATCGTGACGAACTCCTTTCGGGATCAAATGAACCGCAGCGCGAGCCAGACGAGGCCGACGCCGAGCATGAACCAGAGAAACCGCGTCTGGCGGCGCGCCGTCGCCGCGCGCGCGGACGAACCCGCGAACGCGCGCATGCCGCCGCCGGACAGATAGTGGAAGAGGCGCCAGCCGGCCTTGCGCGCCTCCGGCAGCGCGGCGAGGGCCTCGTCGCCGACGTCGATGCGCCACGGCGCCTTGATGCCCGTCCAGGCATGGCGGCGGCGGACGAGCGTTGGAACGAGCGGCGCCATGGTCAGGGGAGGCGAATGACCTGCCCCACGCGCAGACGCCCGTCGGGGGAGATGACCGTGCGATTGGCTTCCCGGATCGCGCGCCACTTGGTCGGCGCGCCGTAGAAGCGCGTGGAGATCCTGAAGAGCGTGTCGCCGTCCTGCACGGTGTACGTTTCGGGGCGTCCGGCGGCGGACGCCTTCGGCTTTTTCTGCCCCATGCGCCCGAGCATCGACTCCAGCGACGAGCCGCCCCTGTCCGCGCCGCGCGACGCCCGCGCAGGCCCGTCCGGCGGCGTCCGCGCGGCTTCGGCATCCCGCGCGTGCCTCTTCGCCGCCGCAGCGTCCACGGGCCCCGGCGCGGACTCCGCGTCGAGGCGGGCGAGCTCGCCTTTGAGCTTCTGCACGTCCGCAGACGTGCGGATGCGGTCCACGGGGGCCTCCTCGTCGTCATCCAGAAGCTCGGCGTCCGTCGGCGTCAGGCGCCGCCGCTCCGCGTCCGCGCGTTCGCTGCGCAGCGCGGCCAGGGCCTCCTTCACGGAAGGGGCCTTCGACGCCTTCACGTCGTCCGCCTCGCTCAGCTTCGCGAGGAGGCGGCTCTTGGAGGCGTTCTCGGTCTCCAGACGGGCGATCTCCTTCTTCGCCTTCGCAAGTTCGGTCTCCAGCTTCTTCACCTGCGCGCCGAGCGCCTCATGGCTCGCCATGAGCTTTTCGTTGTCGGCCGCGAGCTTGCCCGACGCGCTGCCGCCCGCCTTGCGCAGCACCTCGGCGGAGAGCAGCGTCTCGCAGAGCTTCACGCGGTCCTGCGCCACGGTCGCCTTGTCGGAGGCGGGCCGCAGCGCGAGGTAGCTGCGGTAGTGGGCGATGGCGGCGATGTAGTCCTTGCGCACGTCCTGCAGGAGCGTCGCGAGCTGGAAGTGCGCGGAGTACGCCTTCGGCTCCTGCAGGACGACGCGCTCGAAACCCTTGATCGCCGCGTCCATCCGCCCGGCCTGCAGGTCGTCCATCGCGTTCGTGTAGAGGCGCGAGGCCCGCTCGCGCTCCTCGATTTCGGAAAGGGACGGCCCCCGGTCGCAGCCGCAGACGGCGGCCAGCAGACCCGCCAGCATCCCGACTTTCAGCATGGCACGCTTAGTCTTCATCCTCTTCTCCTTCTTCCTCGTCGTCGTCGTCGAACGCATCGTCGTCGTCATCCTCGTCGTCGAACTCGTCCGGCGTGTCGTCGATTTCCACCTCGTCGTCCGCCTCGTCGTCCGGGCGGAACGAGACACGACGCGGCGCGGCCCCGCCTTCGGCCGGCGCGGCGTCCGCCGATGCCTCCGCGTCCTCCGGCTCCTCGGCGTCGTTCGCGACCGGTGCGGCGTCGGGCGCGGGCCCCGTCACGGCCACCGCATCCGCCCCCTTTTCATCAGCCTTCTTGGGCGTTTCCCCCGTCCCTTCGGCCATCTGCTCCTCGGGCTTCTTCTCCTTGACGAAGAGCTTCGCGCGCTCGCGCGGGTTCGACCGCTGGAGCGTCGGGTCGATGTCGTTGAGCTCGCTCAGCGAGGCGAGGCCGAAGTGTTCGAGGAAGAGCGGCGAGGTGCCGTAGAGGAACGGATGCCCCGGCAGCTCGCTGCGCCCGACGAGACGCACGAGCTGCAGGTCGACGAGCGACTTGACGATCGTGTCCACGGCGACGCCGCGGATTTGCTCGATCTCGGCCTTCGTGATGGGCTGGCGGTAGGCAATGATCGCCAGCGTCTCCAGCGCAGCGCGGGAGAGGCGGCTCGGGCGGTCGAGTTTTAGGAGCGCGCGCACGTAGCGGCCGCACGCCGAGGCCGTCTGCAGGCGGTAGGCCCCGCCCGTGCAGACGAGGCGGAAGCCGCAGGCGCTGCGCTCCAGCTCCTTTTCGAGGCCGTGCAGGGCCTCCTCGATCTCGCGCGCCGTGCAGCTCTGGTAGACGGACATCACCTCCGCGTCGTCCCCCTCCCCGGGCGCGACGCCCCGCACGCACGTGCGCAGCTCCGCCGCCGTCAGGGGCGACGCGCTCGCGAAGAGCAGCGCCCCGACGATCTCCTGCAGCGACGACGGCAGGGGGATGCGCGGCCCCTTTGGCTTCACGGCAGATGTTTCCGCAACCGGCGCCGCCGGCGTCGGTTCGGAGGTCCCGTCGGCCTCAAGCCCGTTTTTCGCGTCTTCTTCTGTTTCTTCTGGTTCTGTCATCTCAAACTTTCTCGTCGGCGGGCCGCCGAGGACGTCGGCCCCTACCATCGTTCATCCGAACCGGACCGCCGAGGACGTCGGCCCCTACCATTCATCCGGCGCCTCCAGCGGGGCGTCCTCGGGCATCTCCTTCGAGGGGAGGACGGTGATTTCGTGGAAGGCGGCGTTCTGGTAGACGATGATGCGGTGCTGGCGCAGAAGCTCCAGCAGCGCGAGGAACGTCACGATTACCTCGCCGCGCGGCGACTGCGCGTCAAAGAGATGCGAGAACGAGACCTGCCCGTCCGCGCGCGTGCGTTCGAGGATGAGGTCCATCTTCTCGGGGACGCTGAAGCGCGCGCCCTTGAGCTCGCCCGTCGGGATCTCGCCCAGGCGCGCGAGCACGCCCTGGAACGCCGTCAGCAGGTCGTAGAGGTCGATGCGCGAAAGGGCGTCCGCCGCGTCGGCGGCCGTCTTCTCGAACTTCGGTCGACCGCCGCCGTAGTCGAAGCGTTCCTGCACCAGCGCCTCGTATTCGCCGAGGCGTCCGGCGGCGTCCTTGAACTTCTTGTATTCGACGAGCTGGCGCACGAGGTCGAGGCGCGGGTCCACCCACTCCTCCTCCACGCCCTCCTCGGCGGCACGGCGGTCCACGGGCAACAGCATGCGACTCTTGATGACCATGAGCGTCGCGGCCATCACGATGAACTCGCCGGCGACGTCGAGGTTGTACTGGCGCATTAGGTCGAGATACGCCATGTACTGCCTCGTGATGCGCTCGATGGGAATGTCGTAGATGTCCAGCTCCTCGCGGCGGATCAGGTACAGCAGAAGGTCAAGGGGCCCCTCGAAGATGTCGAGGTCCACCTTGTAGTCTTCCGCGAGGAGTTCCGCCTGGGCCATGGTAGTAGGAGATGAAGTCGCCGCTGCGCGGCTTTAAGTGGTTAAGTAGTTAAGTAGTTAAGTGGTTAAGTGATTAAGTAGTTAAGTGGTTAAAGTGGTTAAGTGGTTAAGTGGTTAAAGTGGTTAAGTGGTTAAAGTGGTTAAGTGGTTAAGTGAGGAGGTGATGTTAAACGACCGAATAAGGCACTTTGATGAGAATGGCGTGACTGAGGCAACTGAACGACTTAAAGCCGCGCAGCGGCAACTTAACCACTTAATTCTCAAAGTCCGACGGCCTCCCGCACCTTGTCCATGACCTTCGCGGCCTCGGCGCGCGCGCGCGCGGCACCGGCCTTGAGGATGTCCTCCAGCGCGTCGGGATCCTTCTCCAGCTCCGCGCGCTTCTCGCGGAACGGATCGAAAAGACGCTTGTAGGCGGCGAGCAGTTCCTTCTTCGCGTGGCCATAGCCGTAGTTGCCCGCACGGAAGTTCGCCGCCATCTGCGCGGCCTCCTCGGGCGTCGCGAAGAGCTTGTACATCTCGTAGATCGAATTGCCCTCGGGCTCCTTCGGCTCCTCCATCGTCTTCGAGTCGGTGACGATGGCCATGATCTTCTTCTTGGCGGAGGGGTCGAAAAGCTCGATCGTGTTGTGGTAGCTCTTGGACATCTTCTGCCCGTCGGTGCCCGGAATCGTCGCGACCGTCTCGGGGATGTAGGCGTCGGGCAGCTTGAAGATCTCGCCGTACTGGTTGTTGAACTTCTGCGCGAGGTCGCGCGTCACCTCCAGGTGCTGCTTCTGGTCCTTGCCCACCGGCACGAGGTCGGCGTTCATGATGAGGATGTCGGCCGCCATGAGGACGGGATAGGCGAAGAGGCCGTGCGTCGCCTCCAGCCCGTGGGCGAGTTTGTCCTTGTAGCTGTGGCAGCGCTCCAGGAGGCCCATCGGCGTGAGGCACGAGAGGTACCAGGCGAGTTCCTGCACTTCGGGGACGTCGCTCTGGCGGTAGACGACCGTCTTCGCGGGGTCGAGCCCGCAGGCAAGGTAGTCGAGCGCGACGTCGCGCGTCTGCGCGCGCAGTGCCTTGCCGTCGCGCACCGTCGTCATCGCGTGGAAGTTCGCGATGAACATGAAGTTGTCGCCCTTCTCCTGAAGGTCGAACATCGACTTCATCGCGCCAAAGTAGTTGCCCCAGTGCAATTTGCCCGAGGGCTGAATGCCCGTCAGAATCCGCATCTTTCTCTCTCTCCAGTTGGAAAGGATAGTTTAGCGCATTCCGGCGGCGGTTTCAAGGGGCGCGCGTCTCTGGACTATCCCCAAACGGTAAAAAGGCTGGTGAGGCGTTCCCGCGCCGAGCGGTCGCGCAAACGCCTGTCCACGCTGGCGTCGCCGCTTGGCGGCATTTTCCGACGCAGCGGCTACAGGGCCAAGAGCATCTGACACGGCTCTTCCGGCTCCCTGTCCGGTCCGTCGAGGCCGTTCCACCTGCCATGGCGGGAGAAGAGCGTCCGCAGGCTGTCCGCGATGGCGTAGAAAAAGAAGTCCGGCACGTCGAACATCCGCTTCGACACGTGCCTGACGTGGTCGGCGAGCACCGCGAGCCTGTCGCCGAGGCCGGGCCACATCCTGGCGAAGCACAGGTTGTATCCGAGGTTGTCGCCCACGCGGCCCCTGCTGCCGTCCCACACCTTCGCGAGGAGCGGTATCCCGCCGTCCCATACGTACGTCTTCTGGATGTCGAAGGGGTCTATCGACACGATGGTGTCGTCGTGTACGCATGCGGCTCCCTGCGTCGGCACCGCGTCCTGCACCGTGGCGTCCAGACCCTCGGCGAGAAGATGACGCGACAGCCTCTCCTCCGTCTTCTTCAGCAGGATGTCCTCCTCGGGCGCGCGGGCGATCCGGCCGAGGACCTTCGTCTGCCCCGCCTGTATCCCGAAAAACATCTGCCCGGGGAACTCTTTCTTCGGTTTTGGGATATGGGGGAAGACTATCCCCACGAATCTCTTGAGTTGTTCTCGCAATCGGTACGCGGCTGTGCCATCATTCACGGCGGCCTCCTTTCTTTGGTTTTTGACGCCCCGCATTATACGGGGTTCATCGAAGGGAAGCCTCTTTGCTTTCTGAAAACGCATATTTCATGGCAGGCGCGGAACAGCGCGGGATTCTGGCCGCCATGGCGCATGGCGTCCGAACGGGCCCGGCGCGCGAAGGACCCGCAGCCTCCGGCCGGTCAACACGGAGCTCGCGGAGATTGTTTCTCAAGGTTGGCGCGCCTAGGGGAGGGACGCGCGCCCGCGCGTCCGGGCTTTACATGTCCCGCCCCCGCCATCGGATGCCGTCCCCCCGCCTTCATCCCCAACGCGCACGTTCTCCCCGGCCTGCGCGGCTTCCCTTGCGCGCGCGACTTCCCCTTCGAGCGCAATCTCCCCTTCGAGCGCGGCGTCCCTTCGAGCGCGGCGTCGACGGCCCGGAAGAGCGCCGCGCACGTGTTCCCGCACCCCTCCACGAGCCGCCGCGCCG
>CAKUCX010000096.1 GCA_934643865.1 uncultured Kiritimatiellota bacterium | reverse complement strand
CGCCTCGGGCGCGGCCGCGCCGCGCACGCTCCTGAAGAAGCTGGGCCTTCCGCAGGCGGAGATCCGCCGCACGCGCCCGCTCGCCTTCGCGTGCCGCTGCAGCGCCGCGCGCGCCGCCGCGATGGTCGCCGCGCTTCCCGAAGCCGAGCGCGCGGCCCTCCCCCCCGCGCTCGACGTCACCTGCCACATGTGCGGCCGCACCTGGACGGTCAAGACGGGCGCATGAGCCGCATTTCGGTTTATCTGATTTCCGCTTGCAACCGCCCGGGGGAATGTGGTAAACTTCCCGCCGTCTTCAACGAAACGAGGTACATCAAAGATGGTCAAGATCAGAATGCGTCGCACGGGCTGCAAGAACCACGCGACCTACCGTATCGTCGCGGCGGATGAGCGTTCGCCCCGTGACGGCAAGTTCCTGGAAATCCTCGGCTGGTACGACACGGCCATGAAGGAGAACAACTTCAAGCTGGATCTCGCGCGCGTCGACGACTGGCTCAAGCACGGCGCCAAGCCCTCCGAGACGGTCGCGTCTCTCATCCGCCGCGCCCGCAACCCGCAGCTGAAGCCGCACCACGCGGTGAAGTCCAAGAAGGCCGCCGAGAAGAAGGCCTAAGGAAAGGACGGGGAACCCCGGTTCCCCGAACCCTTCGAAGTAGAAAGGCAGGATTATCATGGGTATTGCAATTCTGGACAAGATCAACGCCGAGCAGGCCAAGGCCATCGCCGACAAGAACTTCCCCGAGTTCCATTCGGGCGACACGGTGCGTGTTTCCGTGCGCATCAAGGAAGGCGACAAGACGCGCCTTCAGGACTTCGAGGGCAAGGTTCTCGCGATCGACAACGGCACGAAGAACGCCAGCGGCAACTTCACCGTTTCCCGCGACAGCTACGGCGTGCGCGTCGAAAAGCTCTTCCCGTTCGCCTCGCCGGCGGTCGAGAAGATCGTCGTCGTGAAGCGGAATCCCTCCCGCCGCAGCAAGCTCTACACGGAGCGTACGTTCTGCAGCCACAAGGCCGTCCGCAAGCTCGTGAAGAAATAGGCCGCGCCAAGGCGGCAGATGAAGGCGCGGCCGGAGGATTCCTCCGGCCGCGCCTTTTTGCCTGCACGCGCCGTCCGCGCGTCAGGCGCGCTTCGAGAGGACGTCGCGCTCGTACTTGAGCACGTCGGCCATCCACGTTTCGTTGGCCGGCTGGCCCGCGCGGTCGCAGAACTCCTGCCACACGGCGCCCATCGGGTAGGTCTTCAGCTCCTCCTGCAGGACGAGCTGCTCCGTGAACTGCGCCCCGTCCTGCAGGGCCTTCAGCGTCTCCTTCGGCTCCAGCAGCGCCTCCAGGAGCGCCTTCTGCATGTTGCGCATGCCGAGGACCCAGGCCGCGACGCGGTTGATCGAGGCGTCGAAGTAGTCGAGGGCGATGATGAAGTTCTCGGGGCCCATGCGGACGATCTCGTGCGCGGCGTTGCGCAGGTCGTCGTTCACGCGGATGACGTGGTCGGAGTCCCAGCGGACCGGGCGCGAGATGTGGAAGGCGACCTTCGTCCTGCGCGACGCCGACTTCACCCGCTGGGCCTTCGCGCGCTTCACCCATCCCTGGACGCTCACGCGGGACGGCGACCGGAACGCCCTCCTCGACAACGGTACCTTCCGCCTTCAGGCGACGGTGGACGGCGCGGCGCGCACCGTCACGCTCGGCCGGGACGCGGCCTGTTCGCTCTACGCGCCCGACAACACGGGCGACGGCGTCCTCGACCTCGGCGACACCGTCACGGGGACGGACGGCCTTGCCTACCGCATCGTCAGCCTGGGAGGGAAAGGCTCCCTCCTGTCCTCCGCGCAGAACGGCACAATCCCCGGCGCGCGCGTCCTCCTCACGCCCGGTACGCTGACGAGCGTCGGGGACGCACAGCTCTTCCACGCCACGAACCGGCGCGCCACCTACGAGGCCATCCTCATCGACGAACCCACCGCGACGGGCGGCCCCGCCAGATGGTTCTTCTCCGACCAGCGGCTCCTCAAGTACGTCGTCTTCCGCTGCCCCGCGTTCACGTTCTCCACGGCCCTCGACGGCATGTTCTACAACTCGCTCGTCGGCCACACGGACGTCGGCTGGTGGACGCTCGACGGCGTGAAGACGTTCGGCACGGGCCGGAACAACAACCTGAAGATGGACAACGGGCGGACGGCCTCCCGTCTGCGGGGATCGCTGAAGCTGCCGTCCGTGACCGTCATCAGCCCCCACGTCCTCCAGGACAACAACCTGGGTGAGGCGTGGCTCGCCCACGGCGACGCCAAGGTGCAGGTCCTCAACATCCAGAGCAATGCCTTCAACAACGCCGGCATCACGAACCTCGTCCTCAACGCCGCCCCCGACCTCGCGGTGGGCGAGGGGGCCTTCCTCAACCTGCCCAACCTGAAGACCGTCACCTACCTCGGCCCCGTCGTGAACGAAGACGCCTTCGCGGCGGTTCTCGCGAGCGCGACCGCTGCGGCGCCGGTCACCGTCTACGCCTCGACGTTCCTTGGATGGGACAAGGCGAACTACCTCGCCGCGCCGACGGCGGACGAACGGGCCAATGCGCCGGACGGTGCCCGGATCCTCGGCGTCTGGCGCGGCCCGGGCGGCACGGCCCCGCTCGCCTGGGTCTGCCACCGTCCCAGCCCCTTCGACCCGAAACGGACGGTCTTCTTGCTGCGCTGACCCCGCCTTCTTGACGGCGACCGCCCCCCACACGATCGCCCTCTCACCGCTTGGTGGCGAGGCCGATCTTCTCGAAGGGAATGGGCTTGAAGGAGGGAAGCCGCTTGAAGAGCGCGGCGTCGGGGCGCAGGGCGAAGTTCTTCGCGGCGGCGTCCACGAAGCCCGGATCCGACGCGAAGACGACATCCGTCTCGTTGGTCCGCCAGCGTCCGCACACGAGGCCGGGGCGCGTCTCGCCGGGGCGACGCCCCGGCAGGGTCGCCGGACAGCCCACGAAGGCGTTGTCGCGCGCCACATTCCACCGGGCCGCGTCGTCCTCCGGCGCGAAGATCCCCGCGAGCGCGGGGTAGTGCGTACGCCAGACGAGGCCCGTCACGCTCACCTCCTCCAGGAGGTGCTTCTGGATCAGCGGGCTCTTCAGGAAATCCACCCACCGCGCCTGGTTCCAGGGCGAGGATCCGAGGGGACGCCGACACTCCACGAACACGCAGTTCTGCACGAGGTTGGAATGTCCGCCGTGGCTGAACACCGTCCCGAAGCCGCCGAGCCCCGGCTCGCCGCAGCGGTAGAAGACGTTCCCGTAGACGAGGTCGCCGCCGTCGCCGTCGTCGAAGTAGACGGCCGCGTTGCCGTGCCCGCGCGGCGAGCCGATTTCGCTCCAGAAGTTGTAGCGCAGCAC
Source organism: uncultured Kiritimatiellota bacterium (assembly GCA_934643865.1). GTDB lineage: Bacteria > Verrucomicrobiota > Kiritimatiellia > RFP12 > UBA1067 > RUG572. The sequence continues at coordinate 3,989 of CAKUCX010000096.1, read as the reverse complement.
GTTACCGCGGCAGGAGGGGTTGCGCCCCTTGTAGAACGCCGCCGCGTCGTCCGAGCTCATGCACACGTTCGAGACGACGTTGTATTCGAAGACGTGGTCGTTCCCGTAGACGCCCACGGCCATGTGCGGCGCGCCGGAAAGCTCGCAGTGGCGGACGACGTTGCTCACGCCCATCATGTGGACGGCGCTCGCATAGGTCAGGCAATGGACCGAGAAATTGCGGATGCGCGTATCCTCCACGACGTTCTCACCGGGCATCAGCGACCGGCGGTTGCCGCCGGAGACGAAGATGCCGCCCGTGCCCGTCTCCTGGATGTCGCACGTCGTCACGCGGCACGCCAGGCAGTCCACAAGCGAAACCGCCTTACCCCGGATGTTGCGGAAATCGCACCGCTCGAACGCCACCGCCGCACCCTCCTTCACCACCGCCGCATCGCCGCCGCACAACTCGAAGCCGAGCCCGCGGAAGACGAGGTTGCGCGCCTTCTCGACCTGCACAAGCGGGCGCCGCGCCCCCACGAGCACGACGCGCGTGGCGGGCCCCAGCGCGCGGGGCGGCCAGAAGTAGAGTTTCTTCGCGACGGGGTCGACGTAGTATTCGCCCGGCACGTCAAGCTCCTCCAGCACGTGAACCGCCTTCCAGCGGCGCGGGCTCGGATTCCCTGGCCGGACGCCGTAGGTGTGCTGGACGGCGAGCGTGATCGTGTTCGACGCGGCGTTGATCGCGGCGACAGGCAGGACGGTGTCGTACCAGTCGAAGCACCAGAAGCCGTGGAGCCACACCTCCGGTGCCTTCGTCCAGCGCGCGGGGCGGTTCCCCGCGTAGCCGAACGTGCCGCCGCGCGGCGGCACGGGCTTCTCGTTGCGCTTCACGCCGAGCCCCTGCCCCACGCTGCCGTCGTTGTGGCGCGTGCCCTCGTCCACGAACGCCGCGATGGTGGCCCATTCGCCGCCGTTCGGCCACTCGGCGGGCGTCATGCGCACGCCGTCGCAGAAGAGTTCGGGAACCGGCGTTGGCGGACGCAGTTCGCGCGTCAGCGGCTTCCAGAACGGGAGGTTGTATGCGGCGAGGTCGGCCACGCGCACCGTCTCCCGCGCGGCGGCATCGAGGCGGGCGCGCACGGCGGCGTCCGCCACGGGCGCAAAGGCGGCGGCGGGCAGCTGCACGCCGTCGCAGAGAACGGCGCGCCCCCCGTCGTCCGAACGCCACACGACCGGCGCCTTGGGCGTACCGCCGTCCGGCGTCCCCAGCTCAAGCGGACCGGAGAGCGCGTAGCGCCCCGGCGGGAGGCGGACCTCCACGCCGTGGACGCGGTTCGAGGCGGGCAGGGCGCGCACGGCGTCCCGCACGGCCTCCAGCGCCTCGCCGGGCCTAACGTGGACGACATGCGGCTTCGCCGCCTTCGCGGGCCCGGGCGCGGCGGCCACCAGGCCGAACCCGCAGATCCCGAACGCCGCACAACCTGCCAGGAGCGTCTTCATCGCGAGCTAGGCGCGCTTCGAGAGGACGTCGCGCTCGTACTTGAGCACGTCGGCCATCCACGTTTCGTTGGCCGGCTGGCCCGCGCGGTCGCAGAACTCCTGCCACACGGCGCCCATCGGGTAGGTCTTCAGCTCCTCCTGCAGGACGAGCTGCTCCGTGAACTGCGCCCCGTCCTGCAGGGCCTTCAGCGTCTCCTTCGGCTCCAGCAGCGCCTCCAGGAGCGCCTTCTGCATGTTGCGCATGCCGAGGACCCAGGCCGCGACGCGGTTGATCGAGGCGTCGAAGTAGTCGAGGGCGATGATGAAGTTCTCGGGGCCCATGCGGACGATCTCGTGCGCGGCGTTGCGCAGGTCGTCGTTCACGCGGATGACGTGGTCGGAGTCCCAGCGCACGGGGCGCGAGATGTGGAAGGCGACCTTGCCGAAGAACATCAGGAAGGAGCTGATCTTGTCCGCCACGTTCTCGGTGAGGTGGAAGTGCCCCATGTCGAGGAGCGCGAGGATGCCCTTCTTCAGCGCGTAGCCCATCACGAACTCGTGCGAGCAGACCGTGTAGCTCTCCACGCCGATGCCGAAGAGCTTCGATTCGAGGAACGGCACGACCGCCTTCTTGTCGTACTTGTGGGCGAAGATCTTGTCGAGCGAGTCGGCCATGAGCCTGCGCGGGCCAAGGCGGTCCGAAGGCTCGTCCTTGAGGCCGTCGGGCATCCAGAAGTTGATGCCGCAGGGGCTCTTGAGCGCCTTGCCGAAGTATTCGGCGATCTTCAGGCACTGGATGCCGTGCTTCACCCAGAACGCGCGGATCTTCTTGTCCGGGCTCGCGAGCGTGAAGCCGTTCTTGACGTTCGCGTGCGAGAAGAACGTGGGGTTGAAGTCGAGCTTCACGCCCGTCTTCTTCGCCCACTTCACCCAGGGCTCGAACTGCTCGGGGCCGATCTCGTCGCGGTCCACGAGACCGTTCTTGTGGACGCCGTAGCAGGCGTGGAGGTTCAGGCGGTGCTTGCCGGGGATGAGGGACATCGCGAATTCGACGTCCTGCATCAGCTCCTCGGGCGTGCGGGCCTTGCCGGGGTAGTTGCCCGTCGTCTGGATGCCGCCCGTCGCGCCCGCGTCGTTCTCGAAGCCGCACACGTCGTCGCCCTGCCAGCAGTGCATCGAGATCGGGATCTTCTGGAGGGCCTTGATCGCCTTCTCCGTATCGACGCCCAGCGCGGCGTACTGCTTTTTCGCGGCTTCGTACTGATCCTTGCTCATGTTGTCTCCTTGTTGGTTGACGGAAGTCTGTCCCCGTTCTGCACGGCTAGTATACCACATCGGACGAAACCGCGTGGCGTCCCGCCTGCCGCCGGGCCGTCACGGTGCGGGCGTTCAGGGCGGCGGCGCGGCGGTTCCACTCCCGCAGGAACGGCGCGTAGGCGGCGTCGAGGCGCACGGCCTTCGCGCGGCCCGCGCGGCGGCGCACGGTCACGTGCAGGCGGCCGTCCGCGACCTTGGCCGCCACCGTCTGCCGCAGCCACACGTCCGCCTCGTCATGTGGGTTCCGTAGCGTCAGGGCCTCGGGCAGGCATTCGACCGCGTCATACCCTTCGGGGAAGACGATCTCATACGTGTCGACGACCTCGTCCTTTCCGGTGACGGCGAGGGGGGAGCGGCGTTCTTCGCCGCCGACGGCGAAGAGGCGTTCCGTGAAGTCCGGGATCGTGACCGTCAGGGCGTCGTCCTTCGCCACGGCGAACCCCTCGGCGTAGGCGCGGAAGGCGAGCGCAAAGGGATAGCCCTCCGTGTCCGTCTCCAGCTCGCCCGTCGCCGTCGCGTTCTGCGCGAGCGCGCCGAGCAGCTTCTGGTGGAAGCGGGTCCGCAGTTCGGGTAGCAGTTCCACGAAGTTCTTGCGGAGCGCACCGACGCGCGCGCCGTAGGTGCGGTTCGTGATATCGAAGTCGACGGCGCCGTTTGCGCGCACCTCCATGCGGCACACGTTGTCCTCGCGCGCCGCCCAGGCCGCGTCCGCCGGCGCGATGCGCCCGAAGGCGTTCCGCTGCGGGTCGAAGAAGGATTCGCCGAAGCGCGCGCTCGCCTCCGGCGGCGTGTATTCGTTCTCGGCGGACACCCAGAACACCGCCTCGTCCCGGCAGAACGGCACCCAGCCGGACCGCCAGACGGCCCGCACGGCGAGCGTGCCGAAGACACTGGGGCGCGGAACGGCGCGCCAGGCGGCCTCCGTGCCGCGAAAGCCGCGCGCGTCGCCTGCGGCGAGGACGAACGAGCAGTCGAACCCGGCGGCCTCCAGCATCGCGTAGAGGAGGTTCATCCAGTCCGCGCGCGAGCCGTATCCTTCCGCGAGGAGGCGGTCCGGCGCCGTGAAGGCGCGGTCGAAGGGCAGCTCGAAGAGGCCGGGGCCCGCCGTGCGGACGGCGCGCAAGGCGGTGCGGAGCGCGGTGATGCGCGCCGCCGGCGTCTCGCAGCCCTGCACGCACGCGCGCGTCCGCGCCCGCGCCGCCGCCGTCCCC
>CAKUCX010000095.1 GCA_934643865.1 uncultured Kiritimatiellota bacterium | reverse complement strand
TGTTGGTAGGGGCGCGCGTCCCGCGCGCCCGCCCGGCCTCACGCATCTGGTCTGACAGCCGGACGTCCCGCGCCGGGGGCGGGCCGCCGAGGACGTCGGCCCCTACCACAGATTCCGACCACAGGTTCCAGCCACAGGTTCCGGTCGCAGATTCCAGCCACAGGTTCCAACCGGCCATCCCCAACCACCATCCCCAACCGCCGTCCCCAACCGCCGTCCCCGACCGCCGCCCCGACCGCCATCCCCAACCACCGTCCCCGACCACCGTCCCCAACCGCCGTCCCCAACCACCATCCCCAACCGCCATCCCCGACCGCCGTCCCGACCGCCGTCCCCTGTTCGCTGCGTGGTCCGGCCACGCTCCCGCCGTGGGTTTTGTGGGGATGAGCGGGATTTCACTTCGGGACAGTTCCGCCGGGGCGGTACGCGTCGTTCCTTCTCGTCGCGGGCGTTTCCTTTGCACGCCGAGGGCGGCTCGGCGCGCGATGTACCCGCAGAATATGCTACACTGTCTCGCATGAAGACACTGCTCGTTTGCCTTTCCTCGTTCGCGGCGCTCTGCGCCGGGGCCAAATTCATCGAGGCGCACGTCGAGACGCGCGCCCCCGTGCAGGTGAAGACGGAGGCCGTCGTCGGCAAGGCGCCCTCCCTGCTGCCGCCCGGAAAGAAGTGGACGCTCGTCTGGCACGACGAGTTCGACCGGAAGGAGATCGACCGGACGAAGTGGATGTGCCGCGAGAGTTTCTGGGGATACGACTTCCCGGCCTTCGCGCACGGCTTCGAGGGCGTGGAGATGACGGGCGAGACGGTGAAGCTCAACCTCATTCGGAAGGGGGACGACTTCACATCCCCGCACCTCCAGACCGGCTCGCTCACCTACGACATCCCGCGCGACACGTCCGGCTTCTGGCCGTTCGGCAAGCGGAAGAAGCCCCTCTTCATGAAGAAGTACGGCTACTTCGAGATCCGTTGCCGCCAGCCGAAGAACCCCGGCTGGCATTCGGCGTTCTGGCTCCAGGCTCCCGGCGTCGGTTCGCACCCGGACGCGGGCGTCTGCGGCGTCGAGACGGACATCATGGAGAACTACAAGCAGTTCACGAAGGGGAAGATCGTGGGCGGCAACGGCTGGGGCGGCTACGGCCGGGATTCCTGCTGGTACGACCACTTCGAGTGGACGCACGAGGAGACGCCCGACGGCTGGCACCATTACGGCTGCGACTGGACGCCCGAAGGCTACACGTTCTACTGCGACGGCAAGAAGGTGGGCGAGCAGAACTACCCCGTCTCGCACGTGCCGCAGTTCCTGCTCGTCTCCACCGAGCCGGGCGGCTACCGCAAGGCGGGGAGCGACGGCGGTCTCACCGCCGGGCGCAACGCGAAGAGCTGGGGCACGCCCGATCCGCGCCTCTTCAAGGCCCGGCTGCCCGACTGCTTCGAGGTCGATTTCGTGCGCGTGTACGACGCGGCGCCCGTGCCCGAACCGCCGCTCGCGCATCCCGCCGAACCCGCGCTCCGCGCGTGGGCGGACGCCGCCTGGGCGCGCGTGATGGCCACGTTCTATTCCCCGAAGACGGGCGGCATCTACATCACGGCGCCGGACAAGGTGAACCCCGCGAAGGACTTCCCGGGCGGCCTCCTCAAGCCCGAGTTCGGCTACGGCACGGGCCTTGAGGACTGCGCGATCAACGGCGGCGTGGCCCTGAGCGGCCTCGTCGACAAGTGGCTTGTCACGCGGGACGCCGCCACGGCGGCAGACGCCGCGAAGATCGCGCGCGGCCTCCTCAACCTCGCGACGGCCCACCCGTACAAGGGCTTCGTCGCGCGCGGCCTCTGCGTGGAGGACGGCACCTCCATCTGCCGCCTCTCGTCCCGCGACCAGGTGACGCACTGGATGCACGGCCTCTTCCGCTACGTCGCGGCGGACGGCCTGGCGCCGGACGCGCTGAAGCGCGAGATCCGTGCGGCGTTCGCGGCGGTCGCCGCGCGGATGGCGCACACCGTCACCCAGGCGAACGACTGGAACTTCCTCCAGGCGGACGGCACGCCGGACCCGCGCGGCATCTGCAAGATGCGCGAGGTACAGCCGCACGAGGCGGCGCGCCTCGCGATGGTCTACGCGCTCGCGGGGGAGGTGACGGGCGACGCGCACTGGACGCAGCTCTACCGGACGCACCGCGCGGAGGCGCTGGAGGGCTCGTGCGCGCTCGGGACGTGTCCCGATTCCGTCGTGCGCAACCTGATGCCGGACTACACGCTCATCCAGATGAACACCTCCCTGGAGGCGATCCTCGCCGTCGAGACGGACGAGAAGTACCGCGCGAAGGCGATTGGCGCGATGGTGACGTGCGCCCGCCTCGCCCGCGAACGCGCGCCGCGCATCGCAGGCGCCGACACGCGCTACCTCTGCGGCTGCGCCGAGGTCCACCTCGCGCAGATGATGGTGCCGCAGGGCGCCTTCGCCTACGGCCCCTACCAGCGCGCGCTCCTCGCGAACGCGATCACGCACGTGCCGGCCGAGACGGTGGGCGCCACGCGCGCCTGCCACCTCTTCGCCGCCTACTGGCGCGCGAAGCGTCTGGGCCTCTGGACGGAAGGGGCGCGGTGACATGGCGCGCCGCCGCAATGGGAGGGGGCGGCGCTAGCGCAGGATGATCTGCGTGCCGCGCAGGAGGGCGAGGCGGATGCCCGTCTCCGACTGCAGGAGGGCGGCGGGCAGCTGGCGGTCGCCGGCCCGCGCGGTGACGGCCGCCTCGTCAAAGGCGCCCGTGCAGGCCGCGTAGGTGAAGAGCGGGATCGTCCCCGTGCCGTTCCAGTCCGTGAGGTCGACGTCGAGCGCCGCGCCGGGCGCGATCGCCAGCGTGCCGCGCACGGCAATCGGCGCGACGCCCGCCGCGTCCGCCACAAAGCGCACCGTCGCGGCGAGGCGGTTCGAGAGGACGAGGTCCTGCACCGTCAGGGACGCCTGCGAGCCGACGACCTCGACGACGCCTGTTCCGCGCGCGCCCACCGTCACGGCATGGTCGGCCGTGAACGCGCCGCTCCCCGCCACGGTCAGGACGCCGTCGGCGAAGCGCTCGACGGGGCATCCATACGCCGCCCAGCCGTCGTTGTTCGTAATGCTTCCGTAGACCTCGCCCGCCGTACACAGGTAGAGGTCGTTGGTGTCGCATCCGCCCACGTAGACGGAGCCGTTCTGCACGCGCATCACGCCGTTCGAGACGGCCAGGCGCCCTTCGCCGCCCGCGAAGCCGACGAGCAGGCGCGAGCAAAGGAGGGGGGCCCTCATGTCGCGCTGCGTGAAGAAGGTCGCCGTGCCGCCCGTCTGCACGTATGCGCCGGCGCCGTAGCCTGTCCCGATGAGCGCGTGTCCGAATTTCTGGCTGTAGGCGCCGGAGAGCCGCATCCGCCCGATGTAGGGCCGCCCCACCCGTTCGGCCTTCGTGCAACCGTAGCCGACCGCGAGCCCCGAAGGCCGCTGCCCGGCGGCCCAGCCCGGATGGAACGACCCCTCCACCGCCAGCGTCCCCGCGACGTCGACGTCGCCGACGACCTCCATCATCTCCTCCAGCTTGTTGGGGAGGGCGGCGCTCTTCATGTCCGATGCCACGCCGACGAAGAGCCCGCACGAGTGGATGGCCGCCTGCGCCCCGGCCGGTACGCGGAACGTGCCGCGCCCCTCGTCGACGCCGACGTGTACGCAAAGTTGCGCGCCGTTCGTCCCCTGGTAGTCGAGGATGCTCTCCCCTCCGGCCGTCTGGCCGACGAAGATGGGTTGGAAGGCCGTCTTGGAGGACGCATGGCCCGTGAACACGAGACGCGCCGTCTGCCCCGCCCCGCCGGGCTTCACGTGGCAGTATCCACCCTTGAGCCTGAAGAATGCGTCGCCGGACAGCGTCGACGTGCCCGTGCCGAAGGTCATGCTCCCCCCGCCGGGCGTTTCCGGGAACGTCCCCTCCGTGGAGAAGGCGGTGTTCGAGAGGGACAGCGTGCCGCCGGCCACGTCAAGGTCCGTCAGGTGGTTGTACCCGTGGTGCGGCATGTCGAGCCGCGCGTCGCGCACGTCCACGCCGCCGCCCGTCAGCACGTGAAGCGGGGCCTCGCTGCCAAGGTTCATGTAGCCCAGTCGTCCGCCCCGGACGATCAGGCGGCCGGGGACGCCCTCCGCCTCCCGGACGACGAAGTTGCCGATGTAGTTCGTGAACACCGTCTCGCCGCCGTTGTTCAGCCACGTGCCGCCCGCAAGGCGAAACGACGAGCGGTTCCGCGCGTCCAGGCGGGACGACCAGTTCAGGGCGGCATGGGCCTGCGGCTCCATGCCCGCGCAGCAGAACCGCGCCCCCTCCGCCACCTGCACGCAGCCGCCCCGCGCCACCTCCAGGACGCTGTGCGAGGCGGACGAGATGGAGACGTCCGCCTCGCACGCGAGCGTCGCCGTGCCGCCGCCCGCGTTGCCGACGGCGAGGTGCGACGGGAACGCCGCGACCGGCTTGCGGACCGTCACGGTGTAGTCCGATGCGGACGGCGCGACGAGGTAGGTCGGCGTGTCGGCGGACGGCGCGCCGCCGCCGAGCCAGTTCGCGCCGTCGTCCCAGTCGCCCGAGACGGGCGCCTTCCAGATGGCTGCCGCCGCCGTGTCGACGTGCAGCGTGCCGGCGCCGCGCAGCCAGTCCACCTGCGTCACGCCCTCGGCGGCGACGCCGGAGTAGGTGCCGGAGGGGATGACCGTCCCGCCGACCTGCACGAGGTGCGCCTCCAGCGCCACGTCCGCCGCGAGCGCAAGGCGGGCGCCCGGTGCGATCTCGTAGCGGCGGACGTTCGGGAAGCGCGTGCCGGCGGCGAACGCAAGCGTTCCGCGCCGGACGGCGATCATCCCGGTCGTCTCCGAGACGCGCCCCGTGAGCGTCTGCGTGAAGTCGCCGACCGGATCCCACACGAGCGAGACCTTCGTCTGCACCGCGAGGGCCGAGCATCCGTCGGCCGTGCCGCGCAGCGTGAGCGTGACGGGGGCCTCCACGCCCTGGTCGGTGTTCGCGAGGATGCAGTTCCCCGCCGTCGCGCGCGCATGCTGTGCGCTGGCCTCCGGCGAGGCGTCGTCGAGGCGGTCGATCGTCGTATCGTGCAGACCGAGGTTGAAGAAGGCCCAGGTTCCAAGGGCCGGCGCGTCCCACGCGAGCGCGAAGACGCTGTTCGAGGGATAGGCGCCGGCGACAAGCGCAAGGTAGCGGTTGTTGTAGTCGGTGCGGATGGTCTCCCAGCTGTTGCCGGCCGCGCCGAGGCAGAGCGCCGCCGACCCCCAGCTGCTCACGCGCATGTGCTTGACGCGGATGGGCGCATAGGCCGTGCAGATGCCGTTGGGGTACTGGATCGTCTGAAACGTCGCCTGGGGGCCGTTGACCTCCCCCAGGAAGGTGACGGCGGGGAGTGCGTTGTTCTGGCCCGCCGCGTGTTCGGCCGCCGTGACCTGGTAGCCGCCGTGGACGAGGAACCGCCTCTCGCCGACAATCGTGATGGGCCGCTCGAAGACGGCGTTCTGCCGGGCCGTCCAGATGCCCGTATCCTCCCGGGCGTTCGCCGGGGCGAACGTGAGCGGCACGCGGCACGTGACGGCGGCGTTCCAGGCGAACCACGGGAAGCGGCTGGCGGGGAGGTTGATGATGTTCGTCTCGCCTGTGCCGACCATCTGGAACCGGCCCGTGAGCGTCAGCGCCTCGCCGGTGAGGGAGACGGGCCCCTCGCCCTCGAAGCGGATCGAGGCGAGCGAGACGTTCGGCTCGTCGAGCGCGATGGTCACGCGCCCGACGCGGTTGGAGACGTAGACCGTGTCGCCGGCGGCGGGGCGAAGCCCGTCGCGCCAGTTGGCCGCATCCGACCAGCGCCCGGACGCCCCCGTCCATACGCATGTCGCCGCCTGCAGGCCGCCGGCCAGCGCCGCCGCCCCAAGCGAAGCCCAGGCCCGTCTGCCCATCCACGTCGTGCTGCCCATCGTTTCCTCCTTGTCGTATGCGTTGCCGTCGTTTAAGACACCATCAAAAACGATGCGCGTAGTTTAACATTTCGCACCCCCCCCCTGTAAAGAGTTAATTTTGCCGTTCCGCAAAGGCGCGCGTCCGATGCCCCCGGTTGACGCCGGGAAGCGGAAGGGGTATACTTCGGGTCAGTCACACCACGACGAACACAACAGGAGAACGCCATGCAGAGAAGGTCGTTTCTGAAACTGGCCGCCGCCGGCGGCGCGCTGCCGCTCTTCAACATCGCCTGCACGTCGCCGCGCGCGAAGACGATCGCGGCGGGGCGGCGCATCCGCGTGGCGCTCATCGGCTGCGGCCTTCGGATGCGCGCCGTCCTCTCGACGAAATGCGAGGACGTGGAGATCGTCGCGCTCGTCGATCCCGACCGGCGCGCGCTCGACCTGATCCGCCCGCGTCTCTGCAGGTGCTATCCCGGGCGCGGCTACGAGAAGATCCCCGCGTTCGCCGACTACCATGAACTCTTCGCGAAGATGGCGGACGGCATCGACGCCGCGATCATCGCGACGAACCAGCAGCAGCACGCGCTCCCCGCGCTCCTCGCGATGGCGCACGGCATCCACGTCTACGTCGAGAAGCCGATCGCCTACTCGATCGAGGAGGCGGATCTTCTTCTGGCGGCGGCGGAGAAGTCCGGCGTCGTCACGCAGTGCGGCCACCACGGCCACTCCTCGCCCATTCTCGCGCAGATCGTCGAGTACATCCAGAGCGGCGCCATCGGGCAGGTGCGCGACGTGTGGTGCTACGACGACCGCATCAACGCCCAGGCCGTCGTGCCGCCGGACGCGCCGGTGCCGGAGGGGCTGGACTGGGACAAATGGGTGGGCCCCGCCGAGATGCGCCCCTACAAGACGTGCTACGGCCCGCACCAGTGGTACGACTGGAAGGGGTTCGGCAACGGCAACATCGGCAACATGGGCAACCACATCATGGACGCCTCGTTCTTCGCCCTGCGCCTCGATGAGGTCGATCCCGTGAGCGCCGAACTCCTCGACCAGCGCGAGGGCGCGCCCGGCTCGTGGCCGCTGCGCCAGACGATCGACTTCACGTTCCCCGCCCGCAAGGGGATGGATCCCGTCACGATCCACTGGTGGGACGGCATCAAGGACGGCGTGCCCGTCGACGCCGCGCACCAGAACCGCATCGGCATCGCGACGAAGCGCGAATATCAGAACCTGCCGCCCATTGTTGAGGAGCTGGAGCGGAAGTACAAGCTGCCGCTCGGGCAGGTCGGCACGCTCTGGATGGGCGAGAAGGGCATCCTCTGGCAGAACGAGTTCGGCTCGGCGATGCAGTTCGTGCCGTCCTCGCTCAAGAAGGGTATCACGCGCCCGACGCCCTGGCTGCCGCGCATCAAGAAGAGCCACGTCCACGAATTCTTCGCGGCCATCCGCGAGGGCCGCCGCGCGAACGCGGACTTCCGCTTCGGCGTGCCGCTCGTGAAGACGGTGCTGCTCGGCAACGTCCTCGCGCAGACGGGGAAGGTCAAGCTCGACTGGGACGGGCGGCGCGTGACCAACATCGCCTCGGCGAACGCCTACACGCGCACGACCTACCGCCCCGGCTGGGAACTCCCCAGGGCGTGAAGCGGCTTCGGCCCGCTCGCCCTGGACGCATTCGCGAATCGTGCAGGGCGAGAGCATGCCGTTCCGTTTCTGGAGGCAGAGAGCAAAGAATGCAGTGCGGAGAAACGCAAAGAACGCGAAGGGACTTTGCGAACTTTGCGTCAGAACCCTTTGCGACCTTTGCGTTGAAAAGAGGGGGTGTTGGTATGTTTTAACGCAAAGAACGCAGAGGGAACGCAAAGAGCGCGAAGGGGCTTTGCGAACTTTGCGTCAGAACCCTTTGCGACCTTTGCGTTGAAAAGAAGGGTGCGGGTATGTCTTAACGCAAAGAGCGCAGAGGGAACGCAAAGAACGCGGAGGGCCTTTGCGACCTTTGCGTCAGAACCCTTTGCGACCTTTGCGTTGAAAAGAGGGGTGCGGGTATGTTTTAACGCAAAGAACGCAGAGGGAACGCAAAGAACGCGAAGGGCCTTTGCGAACTTTGCGTCAGAACCCTTTGCGGACTTTGCGTTGAAAA
>CAKUCX010000094.1 GCA_934643865.1 uncultured Kiritimatiellota bacterium | reverse complement strand
GAACTTGGCCTTGTCGAGATGACGCAGCCCAATTCGCCGCGCTCGCCCACGCAGAAATACCGCCTCACGCCAAAAGGTCTCGCGGCGAAGGGAGGCAGAAAGTGAGCGGGGCGGGGAAGGCCCCCGGGGGGAAGAAGCCCGCCCGGCCGCCGAGGCTGCTCAAGGACGTCTCCCGCGCGCCCTACGGCCGGCGCGCGCTCATCGCGGCGGCGGCCGAGCTCTTCGCCGCGCGTGGCTACGAGGGCGCGTCCCTCCACGACATCTGCAAAATGGCGGGGACGAACGTCGCCCTCGTGAAGTACCACTTCGGCTCCAAGGCGGGCCTCTACGAGGCGGTGGCCAAGGACGCCTACGAGGAGCGGCTCAGCGCGTTCCTCGACATCGCCAGGGACGTGCGCGACGCGGCGGGCTGGCAGGCGGCCGTGCGCGCGTGGATCCGCAAGGCCGTCGAGATCGCGGGGAACCCCGAGTCGCCGCACAACTACGTCGCCCGCATCGTGGCGCGCGAGTTCGCCGACCCCTCCCCGCTCCACGCCACGATCACGAGCCGCTTCTACCAGCCGCTCCGCGACGCCTTCGCCCGGCTGATCCGGATGGCCGTCACGACGGACGGCTCCGACCTCGACGACCTGCAGACGCGCCTCTGGAGCGCGGCGCTCGGCGCGGTCTGCTTCTCGCACGCCGCCGTCCGGCCGAACTGGGCGGAGATCTACGCGCCCATGGGCGTCACGCGCCACGCCTGGGCCGAGGCGGAGGTGGACTGGATGTGCCGGCTCGTCTTCGCCCGGCTCACGTACCGGGGATGACGCGCGGCCCGATCGCGGCGCGGTTGACGAGCGTGACGATGTTCACGTAGGGGATGCCTGCGTGCGCCATGAGGCCGATTTCGCACGTCCGCGAGTTCGAGACGCCTTCCGTCGCGCCCGCCGCACGCACCGCCGCGCGCAGCTTCCGCAGCGCCCAGGCGTTGAGCTCGGGATGCGTGAAGCCCTTGTCGCCCGCGAAGGCGCAGCAGCCGATGCCGTCCGGGACGACGACGGCGCGTGCGCAGGCGCGCGCCACCTCGACGATCTTCTCCTCTAGCCCCATCTTCCGCATCGAGCAGGTCACGTGGACGGCGACGCAGGCGTCGAGCGGCCTGATCGCGAGGTCGGCAAGCAGGAACTTCGCGATGAACGACGCGGGCTCGTAGAGGTCGAGCCCCGGCATCGTCCGTCGCATGCGGGCGAGGCAGGGGCTCTGGTCGCAGAGGATGGGGTCGCGCCCGTCCCGCGACGCGGCGCGCAGGGCGTCCGCAAGCTCGGCCGACTTGCGGTCGGCTTCGGCCTCCATGCCCTTGGACTCCCAGATCGTGCCGCAGCAGAGGTTGCCGAGCCCGGCGGGGAAGACGACCTGCCAGCCCGCCTTCGCCAGGAGCGCAAGCGTGTCCTCGACCGTGCCACGCGTCCCCTTTGCGCCGGGCACGCGCCCGAGGCGCTGGTTGAGGCAGCTCGGGAAGTAGACGACGCGGCGCGGATGCGCGGACGCGGGCGGGCGGGCCGCGAAGCCGCCGAAATGCGGCGCGGGCACGGCGGGCGTCCAGAGGGGCAGCGCGCCGCCGCTCGCCGCGCGGAGGCCCTTGCAGAGGCCCGCCATCGCCTTCGCCCCGATGACGGCGCGGCCCGCCGCCGCCGCCGCGAGCGCGAGGCGCGGGGCCTGCGCGGCGAGGTTCAGGTGGCGCGCCGCGCAGGCCCCCGCCGCGCGGCCGAGAGGGCCGAGCGCGCGGCCCCGGATGACGTGGATGAGCGCGCCCGTGTCGACGCCCACGGGGCAGGAGGTCGCGCAGAGGCCGTCGCCCGCGCAGAGGTCCCGCCCGATCCGCCTGAAGGCGCGGGCAAGATCCTCCGCCTGCGCGCGGGACGCCGCGTCGCCGCAGGCGTTCAGGCGCGCGATCTCGCGCTGGACGACGATGCGCTGGCGCGACGAGAGGGCGAAGCCGTGCGCGACGCAGTTGACCTCGCAGAAGCCGCATTCGATACAGCGGTCCACCAGCGGGTCGACGCGCGGGAGCGGCTTGAGGTTCGCCACGTGGGCGCGCGGATCTTCGTTGAAGACGACGCCCGGGTTGAGGCGGTTCTCGGGGTCGAAGAGCGCCTTCACATCCTGCATGAGCCGGTAGGCCGCGTCACCCCATTCGCGGCGCACGAACGGCGCCATGTTGCGCCCCGTCCCGTGCTCGGCCTTGAGCGAGCCGTGGTAGACGTCGACGACGAGCGCGACGACGGCGCGCATCATCGCGTCGTACTGCGCGACGGCCGCCTCGCTGTCGAAGCGCTGGTTGAGGATGAAGTGCCAGTTGCCCTCCAGGGCATGGCCGTAGATGACGGCGTCGGGGTAGCGGTGCGCGACGAAGAGGCGCTGGAGGTCGGCCGTGAAGTCCGCGAGCGCGTCGACGGGCACGGCGACGTCCTCGATGAGGCACGTCGTTCCGATCTCGCGCGCGCCGCCCACGGCGGGGAAGATGCCGCTGCGCATCGCCCAGTACTTGCCGACGCGCGCAGGGTCGGCGGTGAACGCGGCGGGGGCGCAGAGCGTGCAGCGCGCGAGGACGGCCTCCAGCCGCACGCGCCGCGCGGCGAGCGCCGCCGGCGTCGCCGCCTCGATCTTCACGAGAAGCGCGGCGGCGTCTTCCGGGAGGCCGCGCAGCTCGGGGAAGTCCGGCTCGACGACGCGCATCGCGCGCCGGTCGAAGAACTCGGCCGCCGCGAGCGCCCCCGTCGCCTTCATCTCCGCCACGGCCTCGCAGGCGGCGCGCGTCGTGGGGAAGAGGAGCAGGGCGGATTCCGACACGGCGGGCCGCGCGCCCGTGCGGAGGACGACTTCGGAGAGGAAGGCGAGCGTCCCTTCGCTGCCGGGAATGAGGTGCGCGAGGATGTCGAAGGGGTCGTCGAACTCGACGAAGGGCAGAATGGTGAGGCCCGTCACGTTCTTGAGCGCGTATTTTCGGCGGATGAGGCCTGCGAGTGCGGGGTCGGCGCGCGTGCGGTCGCGGAGCGCCGCGAGGCGCGCGAGAAAGGCCGCGTGCGAGGCCGCGAAGGCGGCGCGGGAGGCGGCGTCGCCCGTGTCGAGCAGCGTGCCGTCCGCCAGGACGAGGCGGACGCTCTCCAGCATGCGGTAGGCGTTCGCGTGCGTGCCGCAGCTCATGCCGGAGGCGTTGTTGTTCACGATGCCGCCGATCATCGCACTGCGCACGGAGGCCGGGTCCGGCGTGAAGATGCGCCCGTAGGGGCGCAGCAGGTCGTTCACGCGCTGGCCGACGACGCCCGGCTGGAGGCGCACGCGCGCGCCGCCGTCGAGCACTTCGGCGCGCTCCCACTTCTTGCCGCAGACGACGAGCAGCGAATCGCCGACGGCCTGCCCCGAAAGGGATGTGCCCGCCGCGCGGAAGGTGACGGTCTTCCCTGTGCGCCGCGCCCGCGCGAGGATGTCCTGCACGCCCTTTTCGTCTGCGGGCATCAGGACTTCTTCGGGCAGAATCCGGTAGAATCCCGCATCCGTGCCCCAGGCCAGCCGCTCGATCCGTTTCTCCATGCCAACGTGTCCTTTTCCTTCTTTCTTTCGCACTCTTGCCCCGCGCGCATTATACACCGTTTGCTCTGGACACGCACGTGGAAATCCGCTAGACTGTGGAGTGTAAAGAATGATTAAAGGATGGGGTATCTTGATGAAGCATACGATGAAACACACGATCCTTCCGCTCGTCGCGCTTGCGGCGGCCCTCGTCTGCGCGGCGACGCCGCAGGACGGTCGCAGCCGCCCCATTGACCTCGCGAACCCCGGCTTCGAGGACGGGACCGCCGGCTGGAGCCTGCCCGCCAACGCCGCCCTCGATCCGACCGTCGCGCACGGCGGACGCGCCTCCGCCGTCCTCGCCGTCACGGACCCGATGAAGGACGGCGTCTACATCACCCGCCGCATCCCCATCGTCGGCGGCGGCCTCTACCGCGCCGACTGCTTCGTGAAGACGGAGAACGTGACGGACCGCAAGGGCCGCATGTCCTCCGTTGGCGCCGGCCTCATCGTCGAATGGTCCGACAAAAACGGCAAGTGGATGGCCGCCGGCGAATACGCCTGCGGTTCGTTCGGCACGAAGGACTGGCACCGGGCCACCTGCGCCCATCTCAAGGCCCCGGACGACGCGGGCTACGCGCAGATCTACCTCGCGCTGCGCGGCGCGGGGAAGGCCTGGTTCGACGACTTCACCTTCACCGCCATCGAGCGGACGATTGACATGCACGAACCGGCGGCCGACGCCGCGTTCGCCTGCAACACGCCGCGTTTCACGTGGGGCGACCTGCCCGGCGCGCGCACCTACACCGTGGAGCTCGCGCGCGACCCGTCCTTCCCCGCCAACGCGACGCGCACCTACACCATTCCCGGCGTCACGTTCTTCCAGCTGAAGGTACCGCTCGACCCCGGCACCTGGTACTGGCGCGCCGGCGCCCCCGGCGCCCAGCGTGCCGCCGCGCGCGCCTTCCGGCAGACCGCGCCGAAGGACCGCGACTGCCTGCCGCCCGACATCCGCACCGTCGCCTGCCGCGTCACGGCGGCGAACGCGCCCTTCACCGTCGTCGTGCAGGACGACGGCGCCACGCCCCCCGTCGTTACCTGCGGCACCGCGCGCGGCACCTGCGGCGCCCCCGGCTCGAACGGCGTCTACGCCGTCACCTTCGCGGCCCCCGCCAGCGGCTGGCCGCGTGGCCTCACGGAGGGGACGCTCATTGCGACGGACGCCGCCGGCAACCGCACGGCACGCCCGTTCTGGCTCCTGAACGCGCCCCAGCCGACGAACGCCGTCGTCGTCGACGCGCACGGCGACTACGTGCAGGCCGGGCGCCGCATCTTCCCGCTCGGCATCTACGAGGTTACGCCGCGCGACATGCCCGAGGTGCGCGCGAGCGGCTTCGACGTCGTCCACACCTACCGCTGGGAGGGCAGCACGAACGACGTCGCCTGCCGCGCCTACCTGGACGCCTGCTGGGCCGCAGACGGCCTGCGCGCCTTCATCGGCTTCGATCGTGGCACGCACACGGGCACGGGCATCGTCCAGGGCAACTTCTCGCACATCGCGCGCCGCGTCGGCATGCTGGCGGACCACCCCGCCCTCTTCTGCTGGTACCTCTTCGACGAGCCCGAAATTCTCTCCCAGTACGTTTCGCCCGAACGCCTCACCGCGTGCGCGGACCTCGTGCGGGCGCTCGACCCCTACCATCCCGTGGTGATGACGACGTGGAACAAGACGATGATCAACTACCGCCGCACGTGGGACACGCACTGGACCCAGGCCTATGGCGACCCGGCGGGCGTCGTCCGACAGATCGACGAGCATCGTCGCTTTCTCAAGAACGCCTCGCCGATCACCCTGCTCGTCAACTGCAACGATGGCGTCCAGGGCACGGCGCGGCGGCGCGGCGTGACGCCCGACCCCGCGAAGTTCGCGCGCGACTACGACTTCCTCCGCGCCTGCGCCTTCCTCGGCATCGTGAAGGAATGCAACGGCGTGTGGTGGTGGTGGTTCGCCCGCGGCAGCAAGGACTTCTACTCCGCCGCGCAGTGCCCGGCCGCCTGGGCCAACCTCGTGAAGGTCGTGAAGGAACTCGGCGCCCTCCGTCCCCTCGTCACCGCGCCGGGGGCCGTCACGACCGGCACCGCCGTGGACGGCGCGTCGAAGGTCGAGTGGTGGCGCAAGACCGTGGACGGCAAGGACATCCTCATCGCCGTCAACACCGGCGACACGCCCGCCACCGTGGTGATCGGCGCACAGCGCCTCGCCTTCCGCCGCCACGAGGTGAAGGTTATCCGCTAGGCTGATTGGAGAGGGAAGATCTTGCAAAAAGACATGCCGAGGATTCATTGTTCAATGGATGGAGGACGGAGATGGTGCGGAAGCTCTTGAGCGCCTGCCTTCTTGGCGGCTGCGGCGTGCTGGTGGCGGCGGACATCGCCTTCACCGGCGCGGGGACCGACTTGGCGGACGCCGCCAACTGGGCCGGCGGGGCGCTGCCCGGCGCGGAGGACGTCGCGGTGGTGGACCTGTCGCGCGCCACCTCGGGGGCGACGCTGACGTGTTCGGCCGACCTCGCGCTCGGCGGCCTTGTGCTGACCAACCTGACCGCGTCAACGGCGACGCTCCAGTCGGAGCGGACGCTCACGCTGGGCGCGCAGGGCTTCTCCGTACACGTCCAAGGCGTGAACCTGGCGGCGCGGGGCCTTCGGGGCGTCGAATTCAAGCTTCCGCTCGCCACGGCCGCCGCGCAGACGTGGACGTTCAACGGGATGCCGGCCCGCTTCCATTCGACCATCTCCGGAACGGCCGGGCTCACGATCTCGACGCCTCGGGGGGTCTGGCACTACAAGGCCCCGGGCTACGGCGGCAAGATCACCTACGACGGCGTGGCCGAATGGAACAACGCCGAGTGGAGCAAGCCGACGAAGATCAACTGCTACGAGCCCTTGAAGTGGGCGAACGAGATTGCGACGTCGTCCAGCATCCGCTTCCTGTTCAGCGGGCCGTTCAGCCTCTCGGCGATGTTCCCGGGCATGTCGCCGGACTTCGTCTCGAACGCCTCGTTTGGCCTTGAGCAGGTCAAGGACAACGAAGGCCCGACGAACGGCCGCCCCGACCTGACGCTCGCCACGGGCGAGCGCGTGCAGGTGAACGACTTCGTCGTGGGTGGCGGCACGTTGACGCAGGAGGCGGACGCCGCGTTCACGGGCAAGGGGATTTTCCATGTCGGCAACGTCTGGTACTACAACTACACCTACAACGCCCCGTGCCTTTTCTTCCTGAACGGCGGGGCCTTCACGTTCGCCCAGGCGCGCGTCGGCATGTACGGGCGGGGTGAAACGCGCTTCGCCCAGACGGGCGGCACGGCGACCGTGGCCGGGTCGTTCAAGGTGGGCGGCGGGAGCCAGACGTCGCGGACGAGCCTCGCCGAATATTCCCTCCGGGACGGCTCGATGACGGTGGACGGATGGACGTACCTCGACTTCGTGGACACGCAGATGGGCTTTGGACGCGCGCTGCTCGAAATCTGCGGCGGCACCTATTCGACCCATGGCTTTGCCTATGCGCCGAGCGCCCCGCACACGACAACGGAGATGTTCTACGAGAACAACTCGCCGCCGTTCCGCGTGAGCGAGGGCTATAGCCTCATCGTCCTGGAAGGCGGCGAGCTCAAGGTCGGGGCGGGCGGCTTCAAGACGGGCTTCAACTGGAACTGGCGGCGCGACGAATTCAACCGCGCGGGCACGAACGCCTACTACGACGTGCGCCTCAAGGGCGGCCGGCTGACGGCGTGCGCCGACTTCTCGTCCACGCTGGCCATGCAGCTCGCCGGCCCCGGAGGGAGCGTGGAGTGGAACACAGGCGGCTTCACGAACCATGTGGCCGCGCCCGTGTTCGGGGCGGGCGACGTGCGCAAGACGGGCGCGGGCCAGCTGAAGCTTGCGGACGCGACGGCGTTCACGGGACGCCTCGCCGTGGAGGAGGGGTCCGTCATGGTCAGCGGCGACAATGCGTCGGCGGCCCCGTTCGAGACGGGGGACGACTGCTGGGTGTGGCGGGCCGACGACCTCCTTGCGGTACACGCGCCCGGCGCGGCGATCTCCAACTGGACGGATTCGGTACACGGGCTTGCCATCTCGAACTGCGTGCTGCCGCGTACCGAGTATTACGGCGGGCCGGTGGCCTCTGCGGTTCCGACCCTGCTGGCGGACAGCGAGATGAACGGCCACGCCGCCGTTCATTTCGCGGGGAGCGGCCTCGCGCTTCCCGGCGCCCTGAACCCGTTCGCGGGCGACGAGAGGATTTCCATCGTGCTCGTCGCCTGGCCGTCCATGGACGGCCAAGGCGATGGGACGGGGCACATGCTGTACCAGGGCAAGTGCCTTCTGGGCGGCATGAACGGCGGGTTTCGCAGCGATGTCAATCCCCAGTTCCACTTCATGCAGGGCAACCGCTTCTGCTTTGGGCGTTCGTGGGGGCAGCCCGACGCGGCGGTACGCGCGCTTTCACGGCCGGACCGGGACCTGAAGAACGCGCCCCATGTGCTGGTGGGGACCATCGACAGGGACCGGATCTCCTTGATGGTGGACGGCGCCTATACCACGACCAACACGCCGCCCAGCATGGCGACGTGGCAGCTGTTCCGCCGGACGAACGGCGACCAGGCGGGCGCGGCCACGCCCCTCTACCTGGGCGTCTCGCTGGACGACGACAAGAACATCTCCCATTGCGGCCCCTTCGACGTGGCCGAACTCCGCATTTTCAAGAACCGCGCCCTGACGCTGGACGAGCAGACGACGCTGACCCGCGAGCTGCTCGCGAAGTACGCGGGCGACGCCCACCATGATCTCCGGATCCAGTTCGAGCGCGAGGCGCCGGTGGCCGGCCTGTGCGGCATGAAGGCGCCTGCGGCGCCGTCCATCGGCGCGCTGCCCGTCCCGGACCAGGTGTGGCAGGCGGATGCGCTCGCCGGGACGCTTGCCGACGGCGCGGCGGTGAACGCATGGGCGACGAC
>CAKUCX010000093.1 GCA_934643865.1 uncultured Kiritimatiellota bacterium | reverse complement strand
CGCGGGCCGCCGGGGACGTCGGCCCCTACCACGCACCACCCCATATCCGCCAACGCACGCCACGTCCGCACACGCACACCATGCGCGCACCTGGTAGGGCGCGACGTCCTCGGCGCGCCGTTGCCCACGGGACGCCATCAGGGACGCCCACGGGCGCGCGGGCCGCCGGGGACGTCGGCCCCTACCACGTTCCACGCCGAGGGCGGCGCGGGTACGGCGCGCGCCTACCTTGTCAGCGGATCGAGACCTTGATGGGGTTCCGCAATGCGGTCGCGAAGTCGCGCACGAGGGCGTGCCACGCCTTTGCGTCCTTCACGGCGCCCGCGCCGCTCCAGGTCGCGCCCGCCCAGTAGCCGAGCGACGTGCGCCCGGCGGACGGGAAGAGGTATTCGCAGCCGAGCGCGTCCGTCGCCGTTGCCGCCGGGGCGTCGGCGGGGTCGAGGAGGACGGCCGTCGCGATCGAGCCCGTGTCCGCGCCATCCACGCCGTCCGGCTCCCAGTTCGCGATCCAGCCCGCCGCGAGGTCGCGCGCGATCTGGCCGTCGTGCTGGCGCGCCGCGCCGCAGTCGAGGCCGGGCCCCACCTGCACGCCTGCGGGCGCCTGGCCCCGGAAGCGCGGACGGTAGTGCGCGAAGAACTGCCCCCGGTCGAGCGTCACGCGGCGCGTCTCCTCGCCGAAGCCGCCCCACGCGGGATAGGTCAGCTCGAACTCCGTGCGCACGGGGCCGCACTGGATCATCTTCGCCTTCGACCAGTTGACCGAGAACGCCCAGCCGTCCGCGCCGCGCGCGCCGAGGCCGCCGCAGCCCCGGCTCGGACCGACCTTGTAGTTGTCCATGCCCTCGCCGTGGTCCCTGTGGTACGAGCCCTCGCCCGTGCGCTCCACGAACCAGCGGTGCAGGACCGGGTAGGGGACGCACTTGTTGATGATGTCGATGCCGCTTGAAACGAGCTTCTGCCCGGCGGGCGCGGGCTGCATGATGACGGGCCCGTAGGCGCGCGCGCCGAAACGGTCGTTCTCCCACGCGAAGTCGTCCATGCGCTCGGGCAGGTACTGGCTCCAGCAGACAATCGAGAGGTCGGCCTGGGGCAGCGAGGCGTCCGCGAGGATGCGGAATGTGCGCGTCTCCTTCGCGGCGAGCGCCGTCGAGAAGAGGAGCGCACCCCTCTTCGCGTCGTCCTGGAAGGCGACGGGCACGCACGCGGCGACGTCCCACACGCGCACCGCCGTGTCGCCGGGCCGGAGGCCGAGGTCCGCCCACTTCACGCTCACCGTCTCCGCCGGGCGCGCCACGTCGAGCGGGTTCTCCACCACGACGGTCTTCCCGCCCGCCGGCGGCGACATCGTCGTGCGCGCGACGAGCTGGTCGACGGCGGTGAGGTACACCTCCATGTTGCCGCGCGCGTTGTTCGCCGTCGAGATGACCCAGCGCCCGTCGCCGCTGAAGTGCGGGTGCGGGTCGGGGTGGAGGCGGTTCTCGTGCGATTCGGGCATGAGCGCGGGGCGCGTCGCGTAGACCTCCACCGTGCGCTGCGTCGCGCGGTTGTAGAACTTCACGTTCCACGTGCAGCCGCGCCACCACTTCGCCGGCGCGACGTCGTAGACGACGTACTTCTTGTCGGCCGAGAGCATGTTGTGGCGCGCCTGGCGGTCCGGGCAGAAGCACTCCTGGCGGCCCGCGGCGAGGTCGGCGAGGGCCTGGTGGTAGACGCCGCCGCCGCACCAGCTGAAGCCCTGCCCGTCGTCGTCCCAGATCTCGTGCGAGGCGTAGTTCTTCTTGCGCGCCGGCACCATCTCGCGCGAGCCGTCGGGACGCACGAGCCACATGCGCGGGTACCAGCCCGTCTTCTTGCGGTAGGCGCGGGCGTCCGGCGTGTACGCCGCCCGTTCCCACGCGCACATCGCGAGATCGTCCCGCGCCGGGTTGATCTGGCCGTGGTTCGCGTAGAACGGCGTCTCGCCCCAGCGCGTGTAGCGGCCCGTCGCGAGTTCCAGGACGCCCTGCACGTAGTTCGTCACGTTGCCGGGGCGGATGAGGCACGAGTCGAGAAACGCCTTCGTGCGGTCCGCCGTGAGGGTGAGGTGCGTGAAGGGGTAGCGGATGCGCGTTCCCTCCGTCAGAAGCTCGGCGGGGTAGTCGCAGAGCTTCGTCTCGACCGCCGGCGCGCGGAAGTCGCGCCGGTAGAACGCCTGGTTGCGGAAGTAGACCATGTAGTCGTCCTTCACGTCGACGAACGGGATCTGCCCGTCCACCTCGGGGAGCTCGACCAGCTCGTCCTTCAGGAAGTCGACGAGGGCCTTGTGCTTGCGGTTCGCGGGGGCCTTCTTGAGCGGCCGCCCCTGCGCGTCGAAGTCGTTGAGGCGCTCGTTGCGCGAGACGTCCACGAGGAGGAAGCGTCCGTCGGCCGTCATCGACTTCGCGGTGAAGTAGAGGGACTGGACGTTCCGTTCGACGCCGAGCGAAAGCGCATACGAGACGACGCCCGAGACGGGGTCGATGCGCTTCTCGAAGTGCTTCGAGGTCGCCGGCGTGCGCAGCCCCTCCAGCCGCCCCGCGCCCGTCTCCAGCAGTACGGAGGCGATCCAGAGCATCGGCGCCTGGCCGTGGGGGTCGCCGTTCACACGCGGCCGGTCGAAGTAGTACTGGAGGTCGTCCTTTTTGCCGGTCCCCACGCACACGTCGGAGATGTTCGCGAAGGCGTCGAGCCGCGCGCAGAGCGCAAGCCAGGCCCGGCGCGCCGCCGGGCCGTACTGCGCCGGGTCGAGCCAGCCGCGCGCGACGCCCGTCGCGAACGCATACGTGAACATCGCCGTGCAGGACGTCTCGCCCCAGTTGCGCGGGTCCGCCGGCATGTCCACGAGCTGGCTCCAGAGGCCGTCCGGGCGCTGGTACTTCAGGAGCGTCGCCATCATCGCGCGGTAGCCTTTGAGGATGCGCGGGCGGTGTTCGCTGTCCTCCGGCAGCCGGTCGAGGACGAGCGCCATGCCGGCGGCCATCCAGCCGTCGCCGCGCCCCCACACGTACTTCACGTCGGGCGCGTGGTAGAAGAGGCCCTTCGCCGGGCCGTCCTTCAGCTGCAGCTCGTCGAGGTAGAGGCACATCTCGCGCGCCGCGCGGTCGATGTAGGCGCGCCTGCCCGTCGCGCGGAACGCCTGGCTCTGGAGGACGGTGATCATGTACATGTCGTCGATCCAGAGGCGCGTCTGCGGCGTGTAGCCCTTTGCCCAGTAGGCCTCCTGCACCTCCTTCGGCGGCGCGTGGCGCTCCTTGATCGTCCCCTCGCAGGGCGGCGTCCACTGCGTGTCCGCATAGAAGCTGCCCATCTCCAGGCAGCGCGGATCCTTGTTCGCGAGGTAGATCTCGTAGGGCAGCGCGCCGAAGATCGTGTCGTCCACGTGGTAGGGGCGCGAGCAGCAGCGGTTCTTGGGCCGCCCCGGCAGGAAGTCGTCGAAGAGGCGGATGAGCTTCGCCTCGCGGGCCCGGTCGCCGTCAAGGCGCGCGCAGGCGAGCGCGTTCACCCAGAGGGAGACGACGGAATACTGCACGGAGCGGTTCCAGCCGTAGCCCTCGTTGCCGTGGTAGCCCTTCGGGCGGTAGTTCTCGGGGCGCGTGGAGAGGAACTGGTCCGTCACCCTCCGCGAGACCGTCCCGGGGTCTGTGCCCTCGGGCAGGTTGCTGAAGTACGGCGCGAGCGGCGAGCCCGCCCCGCACACGACGGCCGCCACGCCGGCGGCCACGGCAATGAGATGCTTCACGTCCATGCCCGGCAGTATAGCACAGTTTTCCCCCGCACGGCACCCGGACGCCGCGCGCGCCCTACGCCCCGTCGCCGCCCAAGGAGGGCGGGGCGCGCATCACCAGCGGCAGGTGACGGCCAAATACCCCGTCAGGCCGCCGGCGCGCTGGCCGGGAAAGATCTCGAAGGCCTGGTCGAAGAGGTCCGAGAGGCCAAGCGAAACCTCAAGATTCCGGCAGAACGGGAGCGCGTAGCGCGTTTCGAGGCGCGAGACGTTCCGGACGCGCCCTCCCCGACGGACGGGATTCTCCTTCCAAACCTCGACGCCCTGACGCCAGGACACGCGCCAGTTGTCCAGCACGCAGTACGACGCCTCCAGCGAGAAGGACGCGATCGGGAAGTCCATCGCGTAGCGCGACGCCCAATAATCGCTCGACGTCTCCTTGAGGACAAGCGCCCCGCGCGGCAGAAGCGACAGCGTCCTGGTCGCCCGCCACTCGGCGTCGCCCGAGAAGCCGAACGACGTCACGGGATCGAGAGCCGTCGCCTTCCACCCGGCCGCAGGGCCGGCCTTCAGCCAGTCAACAAGCCGCTCGCTCTGCATCGCAAACGCCCCGACGCGCGCCGACCGCAGAGACGCGCCGTCCGACCGCGCCTCCCAGTCCCAGTCCAGATTCGCCGACCGCGTCCGCTGGAGCGGCAGGCCGATCGTGCCCTTGCTGTCGGGGCTGTCGTAGGTGAGCTCCGTGAAGCTCGGCATCCGGCATCCCTCGCGATAGCTGAGCGCGACCTTCGACGATTCCCCCACGTGGTACGAAAGGCCGCCCGCCGGCGCGCACACGGCGTCGTACGCGCTGTAGAATTCGCCTGCCACGCCGAGCGCCAGCTCCCAGTCGCCGAAGCGCACGCCCGGCAGCGCGGCGAGCGAGCCGTGGAAGCGGCGGAAATCCTCCGTCTTCCTTTTCGGGTCGCGCCCCGAATAGTTGGTGCGGTGCGTCGTCGAATAGACCTCCGCGTCCGCGTCGCCGCGCACGTCGACGAACGCCCAGTCCGCGAAATGCCGCCGCGTCGTGCCGTGCAGCGTGACCGCGTCGGCGAGATGCGTGTTCTTGTAGAAGGCGGGATTGTCGCGGTAGAGCCAGTAGGCGTCGCGCCCGCGCGTCCAGAGGACGGAAATCTCGCTCGCCTGGTCGTCGTCCGCGTCGTGCCGCCAGTTGGCCGAGAGGAGGCCCGTGCGGTCTTCCTCCCACGCGGGATACTTCTCGTTCGCGCCGTACGCGCCCGTGCAGCCGAAGTCGCGCCACTGCCAGGAGGCGAGCGCGTCGAACGTCCAGTCCTCCGCGCCGAAGCCGAAGCGGCCGCCCGCCGCCGCGCGATCCATCGGGTTCGCCTTGTATCCGTCGATCTTGTCCGCATGGGCCGCCTCGGCAAACGCCCCGGCCCACGCCTCGCCCACCGCGCCGAACGCGCACGTTTCCAGCGCATGCGCGCGCCCGAAGGCGAGCCCGTCCAGGCCGGCGCCGAGCGTCGCCGCGCCGCCGCGCGTCGGCCGCCCGTCGAGGCGCACGGCCAGCGAGCCCGCCGGATGCCCTGCGCCCGCGCGAAAGAGCCCGAGGCCCGTCAGCACCTGCGGCCGGCCCAGCCAGTCGCCCGGAAGCGGCAGGTCGGCGTTGAAGTGCTCCGTCTGCGCGTTTCGGACCGTCGCGCCGTTGAGGAGGAGGCCCGCCTCGGAAAACGCCGAGCCGTTGACGCTCAGGTCCGTCAGCGTCCCCGCCGGGCTCTGTCCGCGCACGGCAAACGCGGACGACGAGGCCAAGGTCCAGGGCGCATCCTGGACGGGCGCGGCATGCAGACGGGCGCGGACGTCCCAGACGACGACGGGCGCAAGCTCCACGACGCGGTTCGTCTCCGCGGCGGCGGCGGCACACACCGCCGCCGCAACCGCAGGCATCCACGCTTTCACGGCAGGGCTCATGATCTCGAACGGTCCTTCTCGCGGAGGGGGATGTGGACAGGAGGTCAGCGGAGCGTCAGCTCGTTCGCGTCCGGCGCGCGGACGCGCCACGGGAAGGCCCCGAGCGCGACAAGCGCCTCGCCCGCGAGGAAGAGCGAGCCGCAGACGACGAGCGTGCCGCCGTTCGTCCGCGCCCACGCGCGCGCCTTCTCAAGCGCCTCCGCAAGGTCCGCGCACGCCTCCGCCGACGCGAAGCCCGCCAGGAGCATGCGCTCGGCCACCTCCGCCGGGTCGAGCGAGCGCGCGTTCTGGATGGGCGTCGCCCAGCCGTGCGTCGCGAGGGCGCTCATGGTGCGCAGGTGCGCGAGGACGTCCTTGTCGCCGCAGAAGCCCGCGACGAGCCCCACGGGACCGCGCACGCCGCCGAGGCTCAGCGCGTCGCGCAGCGCGCGCGCGCCGTCCGGGTTGTGCGCGCCGTCCACGTAGATCGCCACGCCGTCCCGCACGAGGCGCTGGCAGCGCCCCGGCCACACGACGTGCGTGAAGCCCGCGACAAGCGCATGGTCCGGGATGTCGAGCCCGCATGCCTCCCCGAGGACGTCGATCGTCGCGAGGACCGTCATCGCGTTCTCCACCTGGAAGGCGCCGCACAGCCCAAACGCGATCGGCGGCAGGTTCCGCCGGGCGGAGGTGAGCGTCATCGGGGCCATTTTCTCCACCGTCACGTGCTCGTCCGCCGCGACGAATGTGCAGCCGTTGAGGGAGGCGACGCGCTCGACGGCCTCCTTCGCCGCCTCGGGCATGACGCCGCAGACGACGGGCCGCCCCGGCTTGACGATGCCCGCCTTCTCCTCGGCGATGGCCGCATGCGTCGCCCCAAGCCACTCGCAGTGGTCGAGCCCGATGCGCGTGACGACCGAGGCGAGGACGTTCGCGGGGGCGAGGACGTTCGTCGCGTCCAGCCGCCCGCCGAGGCCCGCTTCAAGGACGACGACGTCGCACTTCGCCTCCGCGAAGAGGACGAACGCCATCGCGGTGAGCGTCTCGAAGAACGTGACCTTGAAGCCCTGCGACCGCTCCAGGCGCTCGACGACGTCGAGGACGCGCTCCGCCGCCGCCTCCAGCGCGGCGTCCGACGCGGGCGCCCCGTCGATGAAGAAGCGCTCGTTGATCGCGACGAGGTGCGGCGACGTGTAGCGCGCCACCCGGAGGCCGGCCGCGCGCAGGATCTCGTCGAGCATCGCGCACGTCGAGCCCTTCCCGTTCGTGCCCGCGACGTGGACGGCCTTCAGCGCGTCCTGCGGGTTCCCGAGCGCGGCCAGCACCGCGCGCATGACGTCGAGCCCGGGGCGCATCCCGAACCGCCGCCGCTCCATGACCTCTCTCAGCCTCGAATTGTCTTCTAGTGCCATAACCTCACCGCCGCGACGACGACGAGCGCCGTCGCTCCGTAGCCGGCCATGATCAGCCACAGCAGCCGATCTGTGAGCAGAATGCGTTCGGGGCGGCCGACATCGCCTCGTCCGTAGACCAATGCAAGATAGCGCGCGACGCCCAGCGCGACGAAGACCGCCGTCCACGCGAGGCCGCGCGTATGGAAGCGCGCGACCGTGTCGGCCGCGAGCGTGTAGCAGACGTAGACGCCGACCGTCGCAAGGGCCGAAAGGAAGATGAGCGCGTCGAGGGCGGCGGGGTGGTACCCCTTCAGCGCGGCGCGGCTCGCGCACGCGAGCGCCTTCTCGTGCCGCCGCTTGCAGAGCGCAAGGAAGAGGGAGAGGAGGAACGCGCACCCGAGGAGCCACGGCGAGATGCGCGCCGCCATCGCCGCCGCGCCCGCCACGGCGCGCAGCACAAAGCCCGCCGCGATCACGGCCACGTCCACGTAGGGAATCCGCTTGAGGAAGCCCGAATAGGCGCACTGCATGACCGTGTAGACGAGCAGCACGGCGAAGCCCCAGGTGCGGTCGGGATGGCGCAGGACGAGGTAGCAGGGGAAGGCGAGGCCGAACGCAAAGAGCGCGAGCGCCATGCGCACGGCGGCGATCTTCGTGATGAGGCCCGCGGCGACCGGGCGCAGCCGCTTCACGGGGTGGAGGCGGTCGGCGTCATAGTCCGCCACGTCGTTGAGCAGATAGAACGCGCTTGAGACGAGCGAGAACGAGAGCGCCATCGCGCACACGAGGAGGAACGGCCGCACGCCGCGCGCCACCGCCGACTGGGAAGGGTCCGCCACCGCGAAGAACCACGCCGCGAACACGACGGCGTTCTTCGTCCACTGGTTGACGCGCAGGGCTCTGATCCAGATGTTCATGTCTTCGGGGCGGCACGCGCCCGCGTCAGGCCCTTCCAAAGCGCAGCTTGAACACCATCTTGAGGGTTTCGGCGGCGATGGACCCCGTGATCTTGGAGGTTCCCGCCCGCCGTTCGGTGAAGGTGATGGGGATCTCCTTCAGCCGCAGCCCCATCTGCGCCATGCGGACGTTCATCTCCATCTGGAAGGAATAGCCGAAGGAGCGGATCGAGGAGAAGTCGCCGAGGCGTTCGAGCGCGGCGCGCGTGAAGCACTTGAAGCCCCCCGTCGGGTCCTGTACGGGCACGCCGAGGACGAAGCGGATGAAGCGGCCGCCGAAGAAGGAGACGAACCAGCGCCGGAACGGCCAGCCCACGCAGCGGCCGCCCTTCACGTAGCGCGAGCCGACGACGACGTCGGCGCCGTCCATCGCGGAGAGCAGGCGGGGGATGTCCTGCGGATCGTGCGAGAAGTCGCAGTCCATCTCGACGACGTGCGTCGCGCCCATCGCGAGGGCCTCGGCGAAGCCCGCCACGTAGGCGCGGCCAAGGCCCTCCTTCTTCTGGCGGTGCAGGACGGCGATGCGCGGATGCCGCGCGCAGAGGCCGTCGATGATGTCGCCCGTCCCGTCGGGCGAGTTGTCGTCGAGGAAGAGGAGGCGGCCCTCGGGCGGCAGATGCGCCAGGACAGCCGTGGCCATCGCGGCGACGTTCTCCCGTTCGTTGTAGGTGGGTATGACGACGATCGGCTTCATGAGGGGGAAAATTATACCACATTCAGGATTTCGCGCGCGGCGCGGCCGAGCGCGTCGCCGTCCGACCGCAGAAGCGCGCGCGCGCCGTCGAGGCGCCGGACGGCGGC
>CAKUCX010000092.1 GCA_934643865.1 uncultured Kiritimatiellota bacterium | reverse complement strand
CCATGGTAGGGCGCGACGTCCCCGGCGCGCCGCGCCCACGGGAACGACATCGGGGACGACACAGGGGACGCCCACAGGCACGCGGGCCGCCGGGGACGTCGGCCCCTACCATCATGTACAACACACACCATGTCCACGCACCATGCACACCATGTCCGCACGCACCATGGCATCCATGGTAGGGCGCGACGTCCCCGGCGCGCCGCGCCCACGGGAACGACATCGGGGACGACACAGGGGACGCCCACAGGCACGCGGGCCGCCGGGGACGTCGGCCCCTACCATCATGTACAACACACACCATGTCCACGCACCATGCACACCATGTCCGCACGCACCATGGCATCCATGGTAGGGCGCGACGTCCCCGGCGCGCCGCACCCACGGGGACGACATCGGGGACGCCCACAGGCACGCGGGCCGCCGGGGACGTCGGGTCCTTCAATGGGGTCAGACCCCATAGATCTCTCGCTCTCACTTGAAGCGAAAGACGCGGACCGTCTCCGGCGGGAGCGTCAGCGTCAGCACGCCCGCCGAAACCGTCTGCGTCGACTCGGCCACAAGCTCGTCCAGCGTGGCGACGGACGGCGGGAGGACCTTCAGCCGCACCGTCTGAGGCTTATCCGACAGATTGAAGACAGTCGCATAGATGTCGCCGAACTGTTCCGTGATGACCTGCGGATTGTCGCTCGCGAGCAGGCCGTTGACCGGCTGCCAGCCCGCCTCGGAAAGCGTGCGGCAGAGCGGGACGTATTTCTTGAAGAGCGGACGGTCGCGCTCGTAGCAGTCGGGCCGCCGGAAGTAGATGTTCGAGGCGAAGGTCGAGACACCATGCCAGGTGAAGAAGCTCGGCAGCGCACCATAGGCGAGCGACCGCTGAAAATACTTCTCCGTCATCTCCTTCGTGAAATGGTCGAACGGCGCGTCCATCAGGAAGCAGAGCGGTTTGCCGCCGCACATCGACCGGCGGTACATGAAGTCCTCGTCATTCATCGGCTCCCAGCTGACGCCACCCTCGCCCTTCTCCTTCACCCACCAGATCTCGCTGCCCGGCACGTCGAGGAACGGCACGAGGAACCACCATTTGATGGGCGTGCAGTTCGCAAGCGTGAGCCGTCCTTTCGCATGCGCGAGCCGCGAGGCCGCGCGGATGTACTCATAGGCGATCATGCCCTTCCAGACCACGGGGCGATGGGTGTCCCGGTCGAAGGTGAGCGGCGTCTCCATCCCGGCGAAGTGTTCGCGGGCGAAGTCGCACCACGGCGTCACGTACATCTCCGCCGAATCATAGTATTCGCCGTCGAGCCCCTTCGGGAACGGCTCGGAATAGCGGGCGTCGAAGAGTTCAGGAGCGATCTTGACCCGGAAGTCGTTCATCGCGCCCGGTCCGCCAATGCCGGGCGCTGAATTGAGAAGCCACAACACGCCCTCGCACCACGACCGCTTGCACGTCTGCCCGACCATGGCGCCGTCGGCATCGCGGATGACACTCGTCTTCCAGCCCTGGGCGTAGCGCTGCGGCGTTGCCTGCGCACACGCGGATTTCATCTCCGCAGGACCGCGAGCAGCCAGCGTCTCGCAGTACGCGCAACCGTCCTCCAACGTGAATGCCTTCCCCTTCTGTTCCCGGGGCACCGAGACCCACCAGGTGCTCGGCTCGGTGTAGCGGAACGTCAGGAGGTCGTGCTCGTCGTCGAACGTGATCTCGCTCATGCGTCCCCGGAAGCGGAACCCGAAATCCTCAAGACCGGGCAGGTTCTTCAGCGAGTCCATGACCGTCCAGAGACCGTGGCGCGAGCAGCGCACGCGGAACATCTCGGGATTCAGCCGGCGATAGGCGACCAGCGCACCGCGGAGGGCCTGCGCGGCGTCAAAGGTGAAGTCGTAAAAACGGACGTGCGCCTCTGGATGCTCCTTCGCGAAACCGAGGTCGAAGACGACGTAGAGCTGGCGCGTGTTGGCGTTCGCACCGAAACGGTGGAAGGCCGGCGCCTCGGGGTCGATGCCGAGCGCAAAGGCGCGGCCCCCGCAGGTTGCGGCGGCGAACGGCCAGCGCGCGTGGCGTCCGCGCCCGGCATTGCCCTGGCTGACGGAATACTGGCGCTCGCCGACTGTGAAGGTCTCCGAACGGCGCAGCGTCTCGTGCCAGGCGATCGGGCCTTCGGGCAGCGGGATGGCGTAGACGAGCGAGACGGCGCGGTCGCGTCCGCTCCGCTCCCGCACGGTGACGTCGAAGGCGCGTCCGCCATCGACGGGAGACTCCTTCACGTCGAGCAGGAAGTCGGCAGCCTCCGAGATCGGACGGTATTTGCCATTCGCGACGACGTCGCGGAGGAAGAAACCGCCCTTCCCGCACAACGTCTCCGTCATCCCGGAGTCGCCGTCGAAGGCGTCGCGGGTCTCAAAGTCGCGTTGCGCGGCGGCGGCGAGCTCGGGCTCCTGCGGGGCGACGTAGCCCTCGGGGAAGACGGAGCCGACGCGCCTCAGGGAGAAGACGTCCACCCGCGCGGCGGCGGGACCGTCCCCGCGGAAGCGCGCGTACAGACGGGCGACGCCGGCCGGCACGATGAACGACGTCGCGACCTTGCGTCCGGGCTTCATCATCTCGTTGGCGAAGGCCCAGTCGAGGGCGTTCCCCTTCGCGTCAAAGAGGCAGAGGTTCATCGAGAAGCGTCCGCGGGTCTCGTCCAGGGGAGATGTCTCGCAGACCAACTCGTAGCGGTCTCCGGGCATGACCTTCAGGCGTTCGGTGATGTTGACGGCCCAGTTCTTGATGCCGGTGTGGCGAAACGACCAGGCGCCGCCTTCAGCCATCTCGACGGCGATCGTGCCCTTCTCGGGCGCCCAGGGCTGCGGCGTCCAGGCCCCCGCCCCCCACGAATAGCCAACCAAAGACAAAACAAACAACATGTTTGGGATTTTCATTTCCAATCCTTTTCGTTCAACTGCGCTAGGATTTTAGCATATTGTCGCCGTTCTGTGCGAAGCACCCTCATTGGCGCTCTGTGTTGACGCCCGCGGCAGCGGCCACCGCGCAGACCCCTGTCTGCCGGCGGCAGGAGGACTTTGGACGTTGGACATTCGACTTTGGCTGTCCGAGAGGGACACGAGAACTGTACAGAAACAAACTTCTTGCCGTCTCGTTCGAGGACCGGCAGAGCGTGCTCGATTCAGCGGAAGATGACGCGGGTGCCGTTGGGGATGTATTCGAGGGACAGCGTCTTGCCGTCCTCGGATTTGACCAGACGGAACTGCGCGGCGACATCGCCCGTCACGACCGGGAGTCCCTGAATGCCCTTCGCCGCCGTCGCCACCACGCTCGTCCTGCCCTTGAGCGCGTCAAATTCGCCTTCGAGCGCAAACGTGCAGCCTTCAGCGAAATCGAGTTTGCCATCCGTGACAAGGCCGTGTCCCGCCGCCAGGTCGGACGCGTGGGCCATGAAGGACTCCGTCACAAAGAGCCCCGCCTCGGCAAGCCAGGAACTGGCGGTCTTCACCTCGGGGCATCCCTTCAGCATACGCACGATCAGCTGACGGCTGGGCGCTTCCAGGATGGCTCCCACCGTCCCGCTCAGACGCTCCATGCGCCGAACCGTCGTCCGCTCCTTCAGCGCCGCATAGGCCGGCGTCGACGGATCGGTCAGAGTGAAGAGGTTGCCGTCTTCCGAATTAATCAACCGCTCATAGTCGTCCGAATTTCCCGAGTCACGTCCCAGACGGTCATACACAAGCCCCTTCTTCGTCGGGTCGGTCCAGGTCGCCGTATTATTGGGTCCTACCGTGCGACCGCTCACGCCGATTCGCCACCAAAACGTGTTTGCACCCGGGCTCAATGTCGCATTGCCGTGCAACAGCGCATCCGAACCCTGACGACCATACACACTTTTTCCATTAATCCACAGAGTCGACACCGTCCGTTCCGAGCCTGCAAAGGACCAGGTCACGTTTGTCGGGTCGGGATTCCAAATGTAGCCCTGGTAGTTGACGGCGTAACCATCCGCCTGCACGAGTGTACCGTACTCATTGGGCACCCGATCGTCAAACGTCTGGCTCTCGTAGGCGAGACGCACGCCGAGCGTTACCCCGTTGGTCGCGTTGTTGTCCGCGTTGTCGCTATGGGCATTCGCCTTGTAGACGTTCATCATCTCGTCCGTGAATTCGTCATGTTTATCCTTGTGCCAATAGGCGTAGGCACGCCACCCTTCGTAGAGACCGGCGTTGAAGTTCGCGTTCGGCTCGGCGAGGGACATCGTTCCTGTCTCCAGATCGAGGTTCGAGAACGACGGCGCGTCGGCCGAGCAGGTCAACGTGGCGCCCGCCGACTTGACGATGCCCGCCCAGGTACCCGCATGATCACCAATCGAGACCTCTCCGGCCACAGTCATCTGGGGCAGGCTCCAGGTCTGTTCCTTGTCCGCGTTCTCGAAAGTAAATGCGACATTATTTGCCGTAAGAACGCCCGTTCCCATCGAGACCGGCAAAGCGCCATTCGCCATCACCTTCAGATTGACGTTGGTCAAGGCCAATCCCCGCGCAAAGGAGTTCTGGGGAGAATGCAGTTCCACATCCGGAATCTGCGGCGGATTCGCAGTACGCCGACAGATGGCGAACGCTTTCTCGGCCGTGATGGGGCCTCTCAATTTTGACTTGTTGAAATACGACCCCTGCCCCTGCATGCCCACCACGAGACTGCGCGCGGCAACAATGGGACCATCCCAGATGCCGCCGTTGCTCGTCGTCTGAACGACCATCGACTGCATACACGTCTCGGAGACACGCAGCGTCCATTTCTTCTTCCCGACCGTGGTATTGGAATAGAGATCCAGACGCCCAGAATCCGTGACAGTAAGGGTATTCGACGCGTCGCCGGCCAGGTTGGCATAGTCGTTCATCGACACCTGTGCATTCTTGATCACAATGTGTCCGGGATTCTTGATGACGGCGCGAAAGCAGAATTCCCCGGCATTGTCGGTGTCGTACAGCGTCAGCGTGTGCCCATTCATGTCGAGCGAATTGTTCGCGCTGTTGTTGGGGAAATCCTGGTACTGACCCACCTGCGTGATCGTCGCATCGCCCGTCATCGTGAGGATCGTGCCGCCCCAGACGCCGTTGCGCTCATAGGTGCTCGGCGTGCGGGCGACGAGCGCGCCGACTCCGTCGACGCCCGTACCGGCGAAGGAGAGCTCCTCGCCCGCGAAGTCGAGCTTGCTCTGGGCTGACGTGTCGAGACATTCCGTCTCGAGCGTTGCACCGTCTTCAACGAACGTGCCATGGGCCGTGTCGCCCAGCGCACCATTCGCGGTAAGTCGCAGAATGGCTCCCGGAAGTACGTGCACCTCGCCCGCGAAGCCCGCGCCCTTGAGGTCTTCGTTGATTTCGAGACGACCTCCTCCTGTCACGCGCAGGTCTTCGGCCGCATTGAGGCCCTCCTGAGTCGCAGCGCCCTCGCTGCTCGTCACATAGCCGTTCGCGAACGCCTCGGCCAGCGTATTCGTGGCGCCATTTGGCAGCGTCACCGTATAGATCGGCGCCGCCCCTGCCGTCAGACAGAAAGCCCCCACCCCCGCAAACACGAGAAGGCGCATTCCGAAACTACGCAAACAGACCGCAATGGAATCGATTTTCATGCGGTTTAGAATACCACAAAACGGGCCAGGCGTAAAGGGGTGCGATTGGGTGCACCGAGATATTTATGCAGGCACCCCACATTTTCCGCTTGATTTTCGCATACGCATATATTGTAATATACGCATGAAAAAGAAACCCTCGGAAAAAAGCCGTCCCCGCGCCGAAATCCTCGCCGAGATCGCCGCGCTCCCGCCCTCCGTCCAGGGCACGATCTCGTCCTACAGGTGTTCCAGGAAGAACGGGCCGCCCGCCGTCTACCACAACCTCCAGTACACGCGCGGAGGGAAGAACCACTCGTTCTCCATTCCCGTGGACAAGGTCTCCGAGTTCAAGGCCGCCGTCGCCGCGGGCAGGAAGCTCAGGGACCTCGTCTTCGAGCTTTCGCTCGCCGACGCGAACGAGATCGCATCGTCCGGCTCCGCTCCAAGAAAAAACTCGCGCACCTCGTCCTGAGGGGCGCCGCGAAGATCCAGTCCGTGGTCGACGCGGCAGCGGACTCGATCGAGCGCGACGGCATCGCCTGCACGTCGAGGCTCGAACAGACGCTCTTCGACGACATGAACGGACTCTGCCGCGAACTCATGGCCGAGCTTCTCTCCGCAGGAGCCGCGACAGCGAGAGACTACGAGCCAGAGCCGGAGGAGCGCAACGCCGGGAACCACGGCAAGAGGATCGTAACGCTCTTCGGCGAACTTCCCGAGATCAAGCGCACCTACTTCTGGAACGAGGACAGCCGCAGGGGACACTACCCCTTGACGGAAGCAAGTGGCTGCAGACCGTCTGGAGGAACCACTTCCCGTTCGCGACCCCGATCCTCGACGTCTACCACGCGCTAGGGCACCTGAAGCCGATGATGCTCGGGCTCGGAATCAGGGAAGGCTCGAAGGAATGGAAGTACCGCCACCACTACTGGTCGGAATGCATAAAGGCGGGAAAGGCACGGAACGTGCTGGACTACGTCTGGAAGAACATGAAGGCAAGGCTCGGCAAGGACGCCATGCGCGAGTACAGGTACTACCGCGGCAACGCCGGGAGGATGAAATACGACGAGTACCGGGCCAACGGGTGGTTCATCGGCTCCGGCGTCATCGAGAGCGGCTGCAAGACCGTCATCGGCCAGCGCTTCAAGCAGTCAGGAATGTTCTGGTCGCCGAAGGGAGCGAAGGCGCTGCTGCCGCTGCGCACCCTCCACAAGTCGAACCGCCTCGAGGAGTTCTTCGCCTACCTCGTCAGAGACCTGAGGCAGGTCGACTGCGCGGCATGAGCCTTTGCGTCCTTTGCGTTCTCTGCGGCTAAAACCCTTTGACTCTGCATAAATATCTCGTTGCACCCGACGTCCCCGGCGCGCCGCGCCCACGGGGACGACATCGGGGACGACATCGTGTACGCGGGCCGCCGGGGACGTCGGCCCCTACCATCATGCACAATGCACACCATGTCCACGCACCATGCACACGCCATGCCCGCACCCATGCACACGCACCATGGCACCCATGGTAGGGCGCGACGTCCCCGGCGCGCCGCGCCCACGGGGACGACATCGGGGACGACACGTGTACGCGGGCCGCCGGGGACGTCGGCCCCTACCATCATGCACAATGCACACCATGTCCACACACCATGCACACGCCATGCCCGCACCCATGCACACGCACCATGGCGCCCATGGTAGGGCGCGACGTCCCCGGCGCGCCGCGCCCACGGGGACGACATCGGGGACGACACGTGTACGCGGGCCGCCGGGGACGTCGGCCCCTACCATCATGCACCATGCACACCATGTCCACGCACCATGCACACGCCATGCCCGCACCCATGCACACGCACCATGGCACCCATGGTAGGGCGCGTCGTCCCGGACCATCGAAGGCGGACGGCTCAGCGGAGGAAGAGGTACGTGCCGCGCGGGTCGTCCTTCGAGGGCGCGTGGACGACCCAGGCCCTGCGCGCGCCCGACGCCGTCTGCCACACGCC
The DNA here is from genome assembly GCA_934643865.1 of uncultured Kiritimatiellota bacterium. GTDB lineage: Bacteria > Verrucomicrobiota > Kiritimatiellia > RFP12 > UBA1067 > RUG572. The sequence goes on along the minus strand of CAKUCX010000092.1, from coordinate 1,244 downwards.
GACGACCGGTGCGTTCGCGACCCAGGGCGGGCACGCCGCACGCTCCGCCTCCGTCGGCGGCTGGATGCGCGCGATCTTCTCGCGCGTCCAGCCCATCGCGCGCGAGGCGTAGATGACGGGCGGATCCGCCGAGGCGGCCACCTCCTCCGTCGCGCCCGCGAGCATGTTGTCCACCGCCGTCGGGTCCTGCGGCGCCTCAAACGTGAACGCGAGGACCTTCAGCGCCGCCGTCCCCTCGAACGCATCTTCGCCCACCGCGAGGTCCCGGCCCGCGCGCAGCTGGATGCGCGCAAGGGACGAGCAGCCCTTGAACGCCTTCGTGCCGATCGACGTGACGACCGTGTTCGAGCCGAGCTCGACGGCCTCCAGGCCCCGGGCGTTCCAGCACCCGTTCGCCTGCACGACCGCAAGCGACGGGAGACGGAGCGTCCCCCTGAACGCATTGACGCCGGAGGCGGAGCTGAAAAGACCGTAGTTAAACCCCCATGGCGTCGTCTCGACGCCGACGATGTTGGTGACGGCGTCGAGACGCCAGTCGCTCACGTCCACGCCCGCCTCCAGGACAAGGCCGCCCTGGGGGGCGCGCGCAAGCCCGGGCAGGCGGAGGCGCCCCGCAGAGAGCTGATAGCCCGCGAAGGCATCCGTGGAGAGGTTTGCCGTCAGCGCCGCGCACTCGAAGACGAGGTTCGTCGGGTTCCAGCCGGAAACGCTGGGGACCGTGGCGACGTTATGCGCCGTGCCGGATCCCGTGATATACCTGAACGACTGGCCCGGCGAGACCGGGAGGTCCTCCCGAAGGACGAGCGCGCGCGGATAGCGGGCAGGGGGGATGACGACCTTGTTGTCCGACAGCTGCGTTTTCCCGTCAGGGCCATAGATCGGGTTTCCTTCTTCGTCAACGGCGGGGACGGTCACGACAGGGCCCTGGAACCCCTGCCAGCCGTTGTAGCCCGTCATCGTCCACCTCTCTCCCGCCTCGTCGAAGATCGAGCCGTTCAAGTCGAGCATCCCCTCGCCAAAGTCCGTCCACGCGCTGCCCTGGTTGTCCGCCTCCGTGCCGTAGCGGAGCGTCCTGTCCGCCGCGCTCAAGACCTGGACCCGGATCTTCCAGACCTGGTTCGAGATGTAGCCGACCGCCTGGTTCGTCCACGCCGCCTCGGGATCGGCGGGCGTGAACGTCCAGTCGTGGGCGAACTGCGCCGTGAGGTCGAGGTCGCGGTCGAGGACGAGCGTGAGCGACGCCT
>CAKUCX010000091.1 GCA_934643865.1 uncultured Kiritimatiellota bacterium | reverse complement strand
TGTCTTGTTGCCGAATCGATCGATTGAGGGGTTGGCCGTGTAGAGGCGTGTAAGTGTGAGCCGGCCGGAGGACGCATTCCCGAAAAAAATCGGGATAAGGGTGTTGTTGAGACGCAACTTGCCGAGGGAAATGTCTTGTCACGTCTAATAGACTGACGTGTGGCGATGGTGGCGATTCCTCGGAGGACGGTTCGCGCGATCTGTCGGGCCAACGGGTCAAATTACGACCGACGGTCGCGCAATGAACGGAGGCTCGCAGACGACTCATCACCGCGCCCTTCTACGCCGTGAAGCTTCGGCCGGTGACGAAGCGGTGCGGATTGTCGTAGCGGCCCAGCGTCCCCGTCCGCAGCCACGCCAACAGACAGTGCGCCATGCGAGCCCCTCCATCGGTCAGCCCGGAACGGGCATAAGGCGCGCGAGGACGGCGATGGCCGCCGTGTCCGTACGGAGGATGCGCGGACCAAGGGAGAGGCGCGCGAAGCCATGCGCCTCCAGAAGCGCCACCTCGTCGTCCGTCCACCCACCCTCGGGACCGAGCGCGACGACGACACGCGACGCCACGCGGGCGGATCGCAACGTGCCGCGACCGCTCTCCGTCCCCGCGTACGGATGCGCGACGACGCGCCTCGTCTGCCCCGCGAAGTCCACCTCGAAGCGCCCCCCTTCGAGGTAACGCCGGAAATTCTTCTCGACCCGGAGAACCGGCAGTGCGGTCGTCCCGGCCTGCATGAGGCCATCCAGCAGAAGCGGACGGGAGACGGTCTCCTTGAGGAGCTGCGCCCCCCAGAACGCCTTCTCCACCTTCTCCGCGCCCACGAGGACGATCCGCCCCACGCCCATCTGCGCGAGCTGCGGCAGGAGGCGCCTGAGCGCGCGCGGGCGCGGCGGCGCGAGGACAAGATCGACCCACGGCGCGACGGCCTCCTCCGCATGGGTACAGCGCACGGCGATGCGTCCGCGCGCCGCGCCCGTCTCGGGGTTCGGCGCAAGCGGCAGGATCGATTCGATGACGGACGTGCCGACGCGGCCGTTCACGATGCCCGTCTTGAGCGTCTGGCCGACCACGCCGTGGAGGACGTTGAGGACATGCTCCGCGCGGGCGTCGTCGAATTCCGCCCGGCCGTCCCGCACCTCGTTCGCCTCGAAGAGGATCCGGTTCATGCGGGCGTGACCCACGACACGCTCTTAAGGCGGTCGTCGAGGATTTCGTTCGCGACGGCGAGCACGTCGTCCGCCGTGACGGCCGCAATGCCCTTCACAAGCTCCTCCGGGTCGCGTATGCGCCCGTAGGTCTGCACGCAGTTGCCGAAGAAGAACATGCGCGCGCGCTGGTTTTCGAGTCCGAGGCGGAAGTTGCCGAGCAGGTAGTCCTTCGTGCGGCGCAGTTCGACGGACGACGGACGGCGCGCGCGGATGCGTGCGAACTCCTTCTCGATCGTCTCGACGGCCCGCTCGACGCGCGCGGTGTCGAGCCCCGCCGTGACGGCCCAGCCCCCCACGTCCTCGAAGAGCTGCAGCTGCGAGCGGATGTCGTAGCTCAGGCCGCGCCGCTCGCGCACGCTCTGGAAGAGGCGCGAGCTCATCGTGCGGCCCATCAGGCAGTCGAAGACGTTCGCCGCGTACTTCTTCCGTTCGGGCGCGTGGACGCCGAAGCAGCGGAAACCCAGCGCGAGCTGCACCTGCTGGACGTCGCGCGTGGCGTGGATTTCCCGGACCGGCAGCGGACGCCGCTTCATGGGGACGAACGCGAGCGGCTCCCCGCCCGCAAGCCCCCCGAGCGCCTGCGCGACGAGGCACCGGACGACATCCGCCTCGAAGCGGCCCGCGACGACGGCGCACGTCGCCTTCGGCACGTAGGCACGGCGGATGTAGGCGCGCAGCGTCCCGGGCGTCATCGCGTTCAGCGTCTCGGCGGAACCGGCGATCGGCAGGCCGAGCGCGTTCTTCGGGAAGAGGGCGCGGGAGAGGTTTTCGCTCGCAACCGCGTCGGGCTCGTCCGCGTACATCTTGATCTCCTCCAGGACGACGCCGCGCTCGCGCGCGAACTCGGCGTCGGGGATCGCCGCGTGTACGTACATGTCCGAGATCACGTCCACCGCCGTCGCGAGGCGGTCGTAGGGCATCTGGGCGAAGAAGCACGTCCCCTCCTCGGAGGTGTAGGCGTTGAAGTTCCCGCCCTGCCCCTCGATCGCCGTCGAGATGTCAAGGGCGCTGCGCGTCTCGGTACCCTTGAAGAGCATGTGCTCGATGAAGTGGGAGATGCCCGCGAGGTCGGGCGTCTCATGGCGGGACCCGCTTGCGACGAAGAGGCCGAACGAGACGCCCTCGACGTGGTCGTCGGGGACGAGGACGAGCTTGAGTCCGTTTTCCAGGACCTCCAGCGTGGCTTTTGGCAACATGGCGCGCTCCCCTAGACCTTGCCGTCCGCCGCCTCGTTCATCACGCGCAGCGTCGCGCGGCCGTCGTAGAGGGCCTTGCCGACAATGGCGGCGCGGAGGTTGGGGCGTCCGAGCGCGAGGAGGTTCTTGACGTCGGTCGGGCTCGACACGCCGCCGCTCGCGGTGACCCGGCAGGACGGGGCGGCGTCGCAGATGGCGGCCATCTGCACGAGGTTGGGTCCGCCCAGCATGCCGTCCGTCGCCGTGTCGGTGTAGATGATCGTCTTCACGCCAATCGCCGCGACGGCCTTCGCGAGGTCCGTCGCCTTCACCGCGGTGGTCCTCACCCAGCCGCGCGTCTGCACGAAGCCGTCGCGCGCGTCGATGCCCACCGCGATCCGCTCGCCATACTGCTCGACGGCGCGGGTGAGGAATTCAGGATCCTCCAGCGCGGCCGAGCCGATGATCGCGCGCGCGGCGCCGGCTTCGAGAACGGCGGCGAGGGATTCGGGCGTGCGGATGCCGCCGCCCACCTCCACGGGGCCGCCGAAGGCGGCGATGATCGCGCGGATCGTCTCCGCATGGCGGGGCGTGCCCGCGAAGGCGCCGTCGAGGTCCACCACATGGAGTTCGCGCCCGCCCTGGTCGCGCCAGTCGCGCGCCTGGGCGGCGGGATCGTCGCTGTACGTCGTCACGTCGTCCGCGCGCCCCTGACGAAGCCGCACGCACACGCCGCCCTTCAGGTCGATCGCCGGCAGAATGACCATGATGCCCTGCCGTACGCTTACGCCTGCGGCGGCGGTTGCGCACCGCCGACGGAGATCTGGATGCCGCCGACGGGCGCGCCCGAACTGGCGGCGGCCTGCGGGCGGCCGCCGCCCTTCTTCGCGCGCGGCGGCCCGATGAGGCAGAAGTGGACGCGGCCGTCCGTCTTTGGCGCCTGCTCGACGAAGCACTCGTCCTTCAGCATCTCCAGCACCTCGGCGATCTTGTCCTCGCCGACGTCGCGGTGCGCGTTCTCGCGCCCGCGGAACTGGAGCGAGAGGCGCACCTTGTTGCCTTCGCCGAGGAACTGGCGGATCTGCCTGAGCTTGTGCTGCAGGTCGCCGACGTCCGTGCCGGGATGGAACTTGATCTCCTTCACCTGCGTCGACTTCTGGGCCTTGCGGGCCTTCTTCGCGCGGATGGACTCCTCGTAGCGGAACTTGCCGTAGTCCATGATCTTGCACACGGGCGGCACGGCGTTCGGCGTGATCTCCACGAGATCGAGCCCCTGGCCGTCGGCAAGGCGCTGCGCCTGGCTGGTGGGCATGACGCCCAGCATGGCGCCGTTCTGGTCAAGAACGCGCACCGACGGCACGCGAATCTTGAAGTTGACACGAGTGAAGCTAGCGATAAGTCACCTCTCGGCTTTCTTTGTGTTTCGTTGTGTTGCGTTGCGTTGTTCCCTCACGCCTCCAGCTCAGCGGAGAGCTTCGAGACGAAGTCGTCAAGTGCCATGGCACCCAGGTCGCCGTCCGCACGGGACCGCACGGAAATCTGCTCCGCAGCCTCGTCGCGCCCGCCCACCACGACCATGTACGGCGTCTTCCAGAGCTGCGCGTTGCGGATCTTCGCGCCGAGCTTCTCGGCACCCGTGTCGACCTCCACGCGGAAGCCCTTCGCGCGCAGCGCGGCCTGGATCTTCCGGGCGTAGCCGAGCTGTTTGTCGGTGATCGGCAGCACGCGGACCTGCTCCGGCGCGAGCCAGAGCGGGAACGCGCCCGCGTAGTGCTCGATGAGGATGCCGAAGAAGCGCTCGATGGAGCCGAGGAGCGCACGGTGGACCATGTAGGGCTGGTGTTCCTTGCCGTCCGCCCCCACGTAGGTGAGGTTGAAGCGCTCGGGCAGGTTGAAGTCGAACTGGACGGTGCCGAGCTGCCAGGGGCGCCCGAGGGCGTCCTTGATCTTCATGTCGATCTTCGGGCCGTAGAACGCGCCGCCGCCCTCGTCGACCTCGTAGGCCATGCCCTCCTGGTCGAGCGCGTCGCGCAGGGACTGCGTGGCCTGCTCCCAGCGCGCGGGATCGCCGACGGCCTTCGCGGGCTTCGTCGAGAGGTACGCCTGGATCTCGTGGAAGCCGAACTTCCCGAGCATCTTCTTCGCGAACTCCACGGTGTCCTTGATCTCCTGCACGATCTGCTCGGGCGTGCAGAAGATGTGCGCGTCGTCCTGCGTGAAGCCGCGCACGCGGAAGAGGCCGTGGCGCACGCCGTCCTTCTCGTAGCGGTAGACCGTGCCGAGCTCGGCGTAGCGGATCGGCAGGTCGCGGTAGCTGCGCTTCTCGAACTGGTAGCACTGGATGTGGAACGGGCAGTTCATCGGCTTGACGTAGTAGTCCTGCACGTAGGCGTCGCTGCCCTCGCCCTCCTGCACCTTCATGACGGGGAACATGCCGTCCTTGTAGAACGAGAGGTGGCCGGAGGTCTCCCAGAGATTCGACTTGCCGACATGCGGCGTGTAGACGATCTCGTAGCCCGCCTCGTAGTGCTTCCGGCGCCAGTAGTCCTCGATGGCGACGCGCACGCGCGCGCCGCGCGGCAGCCAGTGCGCGAGCCCCGGACCCACCTGGTCGGTGATCGTGAAGAGGCCGAGCTGCCGCCCCAGCACGCGGTGGTCGCGCCTCTTCGCCTCCTCGATCTGCGCGAGCTTCGCGTCGAGCTCCGCCTGGTCCTTGCCGACGATGCCGTAGACGCGCTGGAGCATCTTGTTCTTCTCGTCGCCGCGATAATAGCTGCCGGCGACCTTCATGAGCTTCACCGCGCCGATCTGCGCGCTGTGCTCCACGTGGGGGCCGATGCACATCTCGAAGTAGTCGCCCACCGTGTAGGTGCTGATCGCCTCGCCGGAGGCCTTGACGTCCGCCAGACGCTCCAGCTTGTATTTCTGGCCCGCGAGCTTCGCGGCCACCTCGTCCGCCGTCATGGTCTTCTGCACGAACGGCTCGTCCAGCGCGATGAGGCGCGCGACCTCCTTCTCGATGGCCGGGAAGTCCTCGGGCGTGAGGCGGTGTTCAAGGTCGAAATCATAGTAGAAGCCGTCGTCCGTCGCGGGCCCGATGTCCGTCTGGGTTCCCGGATAGAGGTTGCACACGGCCCGCGCCACGAGGTGGGCGGCCGAATGACGGCGCATTTCGTCGGTGATGTCCATTTTTAACTGTCTTCTCCTGTCAAAACGCATATCATACTCCAGTTTTCTCCAAGTGGCAAGGCCAAAGATGGACGCCTTGACACGCTTCGCGGAAACGACTATCATGTCCGCGTTTTCGCGTGTACGGCGCAGAAGGCGGCGGAGGCGAGTAAAAAGCACGAAACCCATCCATGCAACGTCCTGAGATCTTCAGCCGCCTCGTGCGGATGCTCGGCGCGGAGACCTGCGACGCCCTCGCCGCGACGCGCGTCGCCGTCTTCGGCCTGGGCGGCGTCGGGAGCTGGTGCGCCGAATCGCTCGTTCGCTCCGGCGTCGGCCGCCTGCTGCTCGTCGACCCCGACCGCGTCTGCGCCACAAACGTGAACCGCCAGCTCATGGCGACGACGCAGACCGTCGGCCACGTCAAGGTCGACGCGCTCGCCCGCCGCCTGCGCGACATCAACCCCGGCGTCGCGCTCGACGTGCGCCCGCATGCCTACACGGCCGAGACGGCCGCGTCGTTCGACCTCGCCGCCTGCGACTACGTCGTCGACGCCATCGACGCCCTCTCCGAAAAGGCGGCGCTCATCCGCCATGCCCTCTCCATCCCCTCCGTCACGCTGTTCGCCTCGATGGGCGCCGCGTTGAAGATGGATCCCTTCCAGATTCGCGCGAGCCCCTTCGGGAAGGTGGCCGGGGACGGCCTTGCGCGCGCCCTCCGCCGGAAGTTCAAGGAGACGGGCGGCCTTCCCGAGCGGCCCTTCACCTGCGTGTGGAGCCCCGAACGCCGCGCCAACCTCGGCCCCGCCGCCGCGCCCGACGACGACATCGGGGTCGCGCGCAAGGCATGCGTGAACGGGACCGTCGCGCACACGACCGCCGTCTTCGGCTTCGCCCTCGCGGGCCTCGTCGTCGCCGACGTCGAGGCGCGCGGCGCTCAGGCACCGTGCGCGACGAGGGCCTTCGCGAGCGAGGCGAGCTTGCGCTCGGGCGTCGCGCCCGCGACGTGCCCGACGAAGGAGACGTCGGCGGAACCCGTGCGGTAGAAGAACGCGCGGCCGTTGCGCACGTCGAGGCGGCTCACGCCCGCCTTCGCGCAGAGGACGCGGAACTCGGCGAGCTTCATCAGCCGGGCGGCCGCCTTCGGGAGCCGCCCGTAGCGGTCGGCAAGTTCCATGCGCAGCCTGCGGACGTCGCCCAGCGTCGCCGTCTCGGCAAGCCGCCTGTGAAAATCCATCCGCTGCGCCTCCTCCTCCACGTAGTCGTAGGGCAGGCAGGCGCCCGTCTCCTCCAGGTCTGCCGCCCCTGGGGAGAAGTCGAGGAAGTCGAGGTTGAGCGCGACGTCCACGAGCTCGGGCGCCTCTTCGCCCTTCAGCCGGGCGATCGTCCGCTGGAGGAGCTGGCAGTAGAGCTGGAAGCCGATGGCCGCGATGTGCCCGCTCTGCGCGCGGCCGAGGAGGTTGCCCGCGCCCCGGATCTCCAGGTCGCGCAGGGCGAGGTTGAAGCCCGCGCCGAGCCCGGCGTGCTTCCTGAGGGCGTCGAGCCGCTCGCGGGCCTCCGCGTCGAGCGTCCCCTCCTCGGGCAGCAGAAAGTAGGCGTAGCCCTGCCGGGAGGAGCGCCCGACGCGGCCGCGCAGCTGGTAGAGCTCGGCGATGCCGAAGCGGTCCGCGCGGTCGACGAGGATCGTGTTCGCGCGCGGGATGTCGAGCCCGCTTTCGACGATCGTCGTCGAGAGGAGGACGTTCGCCTTGCCGCGCGCGAAGCGCTGCATCTTCGCCGCGAGCAGCGACGCGGGCATCTGGCCGTGGGCGACCTCCAGTCTCGCCTCGGGGACGAGCGCGCGGATGCGCGCGGCGGCCCTGTCGATCGTGAGGACGCGGTTGTGGAGGAAGTAGACCTGTCCGCCGCGCGCAAGCTCCCGTTCGATGGCCGTGCGGATCGTCGCGTCCGTGTCGCGCACGATCCGCGTCTCGGTCGCGACGCGCGCGCGCGGCGGCGTGCGCAGGAGGGAGAGGTCGCGCGCGCCGGTCATGGAGAGGTAGAGCGTGCGGGGGATTGGCGTCGCGCTCATCGTCAGCACGTCCGCCGTCGCGCGCAGGCGCTTGAGATGCTCCTTGTCCTTCACGCCGAAGCGCTGCTCCTCGTCGATGACGATGAGGCCGAGGTCGTGGAAGTTGACCTTCGAGGAAAGGAGCGCATGCGTGCCGATGACGATGTCCGTGGCGCCGGAGAGGAGGCGCGCGCGCGTCCCCTTCTTCGCCTCGTCGCCCTGGAAGCGGCTCATCGCCTCGATGCGGACGGGCGTGCCGTCGAAGCGGGCGAGGAACGTCTCGTAGTGCTGCTCGGCGAGGACGGTCGTGGGCGCGAGGACGGCGGTCTGGCGTCCGTTCATCGCGGCGATGAACGCGGCGCGCATCGCGACCTCCGTCTTGCCGTAGCCGGCGTCGCCGCAGATGAGGCGGTCCATCGGCTTGGGCAAGGACATGTCGTGCTTCACGTCCGCAATCGCCTGGGCCTGGTCGGCCGTCTCCTCGTAGGGGAAGGCGGCCTCGAACGCCGCCACGCCCTCCGCCGCGACATCGTAGGCGAAGCCGGGCACGACCGCGCGCCGGGCCTGCGTCTCCAGGAGCGAGGCGGCGAGGTCCTGCACCGCGCGCCGGGCCTCGGCCTTGTCGCGCGCCCAGCGTTTCCCGTCGAGGCGGTGGAGCCTCACCGCCTCGCCCTTCACGCCGACGTAGCGGGAGAGCAGATGCGCGTGGGACGTCGGCACGTGGAGGCGCGCGCCGTCCGCATATTCGATCTCGAAGACCTCGCCGCGCTGCCCGGCCACCTCGATCTCGGTGGAGCCCCGGAAGATGCCGACGCCGTAGTCGACGTGGACGACGTACTCGCCCGGCTCCAGGTCCAGGTTCTCCGTGAAGCGCGCGCCCGCCGCCTGCGGACGGACCGCGGCCTTCCGCCGGTGGGCGAAGACGCGGTCGCTCTTCGTGACGACGACGAGGCCCGGCACCTCGAAGCCGCCGCCCAGCCGCTCGTCCTCGACGACGCACGCCCCCCTCTTCCGCGCCGCGACGAGGTAGGCCCGCAGACGCGCGCGCGCCGCGTCCAGCAGCTCCGGGCTGCGCGCCGCCTCGATGCCCAGCTCCGCGAAGCCCGGAAGGGGCGACGCCTGAAACGTCCCGTTCGGCACGCCGCGCGGCGCCGGGTCGCCCGTGAAGAGAAGGCGGGAGAAGGGATGGGGAATGGGGGATGTGGGATCGGGGCGAAGGAGCGGGGCGGGGACGGGAAGAGGATAGGCGTTGTGTTCCAGAAAGAGGAGGGCCGCCCCCGCCGGCAGCGCCCGCAGCAAAGGCGGCAGCCCCCCCTCGTCCTTCTCGGCGCGCCCGGCGTCCACGACGCGCATCGGCCAGAGCGTGGCCGACGGGCAGGCGCCCGTACTCGTCTGGAGGGCGGGGTCGAAGGTGCGGAGGGCTTCGAGGTCGTCCCCGAAGAACTCGGCGCGCACGGGCGCGGGCGCGGAGGGCGACCAGGCGTCCAAGACGCCGCCGCGCACGGCATACTGCCCCGGCTCCGTCACCTCGGGGGCGCGCACATAGCCCGCCGCGCGCAGCCGCGCCTGCAGCGCGGAAAAGGGAATCGGCGCGCCCTCGGCGCCCGCGGCGCGCGCGAGGTGAATCGCCGCCGCCGCGACGGCCGCGCCCGAGGGCAGGTC
>CAKUCX010000090.1 GCA_934643865.1 uncultured Kiritimatiellota bacterium | reverse complement strand
GGCCTCCTCGTAGGCGGGCGGCGTCGTGAGGAACGTCACGTTCGTGAGGTTCACGGCGTTGAAGGCGTTCGAGGAGACCGTCCAGCCCGCCGCCGCGCCGCCGAGGACGAGCGAGCCGAGGGCGGGGCAGTCCGTCACCGCGCCCCGTCCGACGTATTCGAGCGTCCCGTTGCGCCCGGCCTCCAGCGCGGCCATGTTCGGGCAGCTCTCGAACGTCCGCGCGTTGAGCCATTTGAGCGCGGGGACGCGCAGCGTGCCGTGGAACTTCGACCAGCGGAAGAGATAGCCTTCGTCTTCCCGCTTGCGGTAGAACGACTGCACGGAGGAGAAGTCCCAGTCCGAAACGTCCGTCTCGGCGAGGAAGTTGTCGAACGCATTGCGGTTCCAGTAGCAGTAGACGGCGTCCACCTTGGGGATCCGGAGCAGGACCTTCGTCAGATGGGTGTTGCCAAGGAAGGTGTTGTTCGGCAGCGTGCCCGTCATCTCGGGCGCGACGAGGCGGAACGTCGTGAAGCCGGAGACCGATCCGCAGGAGGCGAAGGTCGCATCGTCCATGCTGAGAAGCGTCTCCGGGAGGATGCAGGTGTTGAACGGCGCCCGGGATACCCCGTTGAAGGCGTGTCGTCCGATGCGGACGATCGTCCACGCCTCCGCCGCGTCCGCCGCGTCCGCCGTGACGACGGCCCCGCGCAGGTCGAGGTCGCCCGCGCCGATATACGCGCCGGCCGCGTCCTTGACGAGCGCCTGGCCGGCCGCAATGTGGGCCTCGGACCCTTCCCCCACATGGTCGGGGTCGGGGTGGCCGCCGACGGCGAGGTGTTTCTTCGCGGCGTCCCAGATCCAGCCCCGGAGCGTGTAGTTGTCGTTCGAGAGCGTGACGGGCGCGTTGTTCGTGAGCCCTTCGTCCAGCGTGACCGTCCACGTCTTCGTGGCGGGTTCGTCCGCCCGGGCGGCGGCGGCCAGCAGCAGAACGCATCCAAGGAGGCGCATGACGAGCGGAGGCATGGTGTTTCCTTTCGTTTGCAGATGACGACGCACGGCAAGGGGACGCATCCGCGCATCCGCGCGACACGTCCCACGCATGACGCAATTCTACCATTACCCCCCCCCGTCAAATGCAAAATTACGCGAAATGCAACGCGCAACGCGAAATGCAATCGGTCAGCGAGCGGGGCGCCGGGGACGACATCGGGGACGCGGGCCGCCGGGGACGTCGGCCCCTACCATCATGCCATGCCCACACGCCATGCCCGCACGCCATGCCCCACGCACCATGTCCACACGCCATGCCACACACCCATGGTAGGGCGCGACGTCCTCGGCGCGCCGCGTCCACGGGAACGACATCGGGAACGACATCGGGGACGCCACGTGTACGCGGGCCGCCGGGGACGTCGGCCCCTACCATCATGCACAATACACACCATGCACACCATGTCCGCACGCACCATGCACACGCCATGCCCCACGCACCATGTCCACACGCCATGCCACACACCCATGGTAGGGCGCGACGTCCCCGGCGCGCCGCGCGCGATTTTTCCGCACCGTAATCTCATCACGCCGCCGCCCCGTTTCCCGGCGTTCGGATGCCTTGCTGGAGTTTACAGCCGCACAGGGGCGGATGTGGTATACTTCGCCGTGGTGGATTGGACGGCAACGACATGACGACAGCGGAAAGACTCGTACAGGCCCTGGCCGGGAAGAAGATGACGTGCGCGACGGCAGAATCGTGTACGGGCGGCGGCGTGGGGCATGCGATCACGGCGGTCCCTGGGGCGAGCGCCGTGTTCAAGGGCGGTGTCATCTGCTATGACAACGCGGTGAAGCGCGACCTTCTGGGCGTGCCGGAAGACGTCCTGGAGACGAAGGGCGCGGTTTCGCCGGCCTGTGCGGCGGCGATGGCGGAAGGGGCGCGGCGGTGCCTGAAGGCAGACCTCGCCGTGTCGATCACGGGCATCGCGGGCCCGGGCGGCGGAAGCGCGGAGAAGCCGGTGGGGCTCGTCTGGTTCGGGCTTGCGTCGAAGGCGGGCACCGTCACCGAAAAAAAGGTCTTCCCCGGCGGCCGCGCGGCCGTCCGCGCGGCCGCCGTCGAGCATGCGCTGGGGCGGCTTCTCGCGGCGGCGGCCGTCAGGTGAACGCGCCGGCCGATTCGCCCAGGTCCACGACGCGCGGGCAGAGCGCCGCCGCGAAGGCGCGGTCGTGCGTGGCGACGAGCAGGGTCGCCGGAGTGGCGCACAGCACGTCCACGAGCCGCCGCTTCTCGGCCTCGTCGAGCGCGGCCGTCGGTTCGTCCAGGAGGAGCAGGTCCGGCTCCGCCGCCAGCACGCCCGCGAGCGCGACACGCTGGCGTTGACCGCGCGAAAGCGCGGCGATGGGCCGGTTCGCCGTCGGAAGCCCGAGGTCCGCGAGAAGCATATCGACGCGCCGCTCCATCTCTTCGTGCGGAAGCCCCCGGAGCGCATATCCCACGTCCTCCCGCACCGTCGGGAAGAGGAACTGGTCGTCCGGATTCTCGAAGAGGACGCCGAGCCGCCGCCGCACGTTCCGCAACGTGCGGCCCTTCGGTGCCTCCCCCTCTACCGTCACGTCGCCCGTGTAGTCCACGCACCCCGCCAGCACCGAGAGGAGCGTTGTCTTGCCGCTGCCGTTCGGCCCCACGAGCGCCACCCGCTCGCCCGGCGCGACGTCCAGCGCCGCCACCGCCAACGCCGCCTCTGACGCGCCGGCATACTGGACCCGCAGCTGCCGCACGCGGACGCACGCCCCCGCGCGCGGCGCGCCGCCCTGCCGTCCCCGCGCCGCCCGCCGCAGTTCAAGCGCCCGCGCCAGCATCTCCGCGTCGCGGCCCAGCGCCTCGAACCACCGCAGCGCCTGCGCGCAGACGAGCACCACGCCCTCGGGTAGGTGCAGCCGCCGGAGCGCCTTCAGGAAACGGACCTCGCAGACGCCATCGCGCCGGGCGAGCGACCCAACGAAAACGGGCACGAAGACGAGCATCACGATGACGCCCGGTCCTCCCGCGAGGAGCGAGGCGGACGCCACGACGCCCGCCGGCAGCTGCGGGAACGCCTGCGCCACCAGCCAGATCAGTCCCGCATGGAGGAAGCGCCCCGCCACCAGGACGCCCAGCAGTCCCGCCAGGACGCTCCCCATCGACAGCACGCCCCGCCGTCCCCGCCACGTCCGGAAAATCCCCAGCGCCCCCACCTGCACGGCGAGCTCCACGCTCAGCACGGCCGCGAGCGGCGGCCACAGGAGCGGCATCCCCGTCAGGCACGCGCCCGCCCACGGCACGCACGCCGCCACCAGGACCGCCCGCCGCGTCGACACGAGAAACGCGAGCGTGACAAGCGGCCAGTACATCGGCAGCAGCAAAGCCCCCGCGAAACCACACGCATGGACGAGCGTCGGCAGCGCCAGGGCCAGCGACCCGAAGAGCCCGCAGTAGGCGAGTTCCCGCGTCTTCATCGCGCCCGCCGCACGCCCCCCACGAGAGCCCATCCGGCAATGCCCAGCGACGCGAGGACCGAGACGAGAACCCGTGCCTGCGCACCGCGGTCGGGGGCCGGACGTTCCGGCGGCACGGGCGCGGGGACGCCGTCGACCTGGAAGAGGGCGAGCGCGGCGCGCGCCTGCGGCGCGGCCCGGATGCCCGCCTTCGTCGAGAGCGTGTACATGCCGACGGCCTTCACGGCCCCGCTCTTCATCCGCGCGCCGAGGGCCTGGTCGTTCCTGAGCGCGGTCCCGTTCGCGAGGACGAAGCGGACCTCGGGCGCGTCCAGGCGCTCGGCCGTCTCGACGAGATGGAGGCCGAGCGAATCGCGGATGAGCCGCCCCCCCTCCTGCGGCGCGACGGCGACGTAGACCTTCCCGCCCCCGAGGGCGCGCACCGTCTCCGCCGCCGCGTTCTCCGCGCGCTGGAACGCGACGTCCTCGACGGCGAGGTACTTCGCGTCCACGCGCGCGAGGTCGAAGACGTTGAGCGCGGCGACGCACGCGAGCGCGGGCGCCACCCACGCGCGCCCCGCGCCAAAGCGCACGCGCAGGAACTCGATGCCGCAGCCCGCGAGGACGGCCGCGCAGAATTCCAGCAGATGCACGAACTTCACCGGGCAACGGATCAGGTCCCCGAACGGCAACAGGAAGACGAGGCGGTAGAACGGCGTGAAGCCGCCGAGCGCGCAGAGGTAGGCGACCCCGGCCGCGCCGAGCCAGAACGGCACGTCGGCGAACGCCGCCGCGCAGGCCGCCGGATCGGCGGACGCGACGACGGGCCGCCGCCGCAGATACGTCCACCCCGCCCCGCCCACGGCGGCGAGGACGAGCGTCAGGATGCCGAAGTAAAGCGCGTGCTGGCGATACGGCAGCCAGTATTCGTCCCCCGCCTTGAGCGGTTCCCCCGTGACGGGATGGCGCCCGCCGCCCCCCGGCGGCACGATGCCGTGCTGGCCGAGGCGGCCCGTGTACGGCCTGTTGCCGGGCTTCTGGTAGACGCGCGGATCGTTCGACCCGCCGTGGATCTCCGGGATCGCGAACTCCAGCGTGTCCTCGGGCGGCAGGGACCAGCTCGTGCAGAAGAGCCAGCGCTCCTCGCGCGCCTTCGCGCGCACGGCGGGGTCCTCCGCCGTCTGCGCCGCCGCCCCCGTGGCGGTCGTCGCGGCGATCTGCTTCTCGCGCCCCGCGATCTCGTGGAAGATCGCGCGGCCGAACTGCGGGCTTCCCACGAGGAGCGCGACGGCGGCGACAAGGCCCACGCCGGCGGCGAGGCGCCCCCAGCGGAGCGTCTTCCGCTCGCGGACGAGACACCAGACGCCGTAGGCGGCCGTCAGGAGCGTGAAGAGCAGCCAGAGGTCGGGCTGGCGCGCGCTCGCCCAGGCGAGGACGGCCCCGAGGAGCGCCCAGTTGCGCCACTTCCCCTTCCGCACGCACCGGTCGACGAGCCCGAAGGCGAACGGCCCGTACATGAGCCAGACGAACCACCCCAGGTGCCCCGCCGAGAAGAGCGTGAAGCAGTAGCCCATGAGCCCGAAGGCCGCGCCGCCGCCGTAGCTCGCGACGTACGAAAGCCGCCGCCCGCGCAGGTAGAACGCGACGCCGAGCGCGGCGAGCCACGCGGCGAGAGCGAACTGCAACTCCATCCAGACGTACCTGCCGCCCGCGACGTGCATAAGGTCCGAGGGGACGACGTCCTTCCCCGCCCAGACCTCGCGCAGCCACCGCGCGGCGTCGTCCACGGCAAAGGTCGTTTGGCAGTCCGGCGCGACCGGCACCTTGTCGAGCGGCCACGCCCCCCAGAAGACCGCCGCAAGCGCGAGCGCGTAGACGCCCGAGAAGAGGAGGAACGCCACGACGGCGGGTTTTCTCAGGAACGTCCTCATCAGCGCCTCCACGTCGTCGTATAGACCGGCTTCGACGTCCCGCGTCCGCCGCCGCCACCGAATCCGCCGCTGCGGCGGCCGCCCCAACCACCTGTGTAACCGCCGCCCCAGCCGCCGTCGTCGTCGTCGTCATACCCGCGCCGCCGCGCCCCCGCGTCGCCGCCGAAACCGTGGTCGGTGGAGTAGAGCGTCTGTTCCTCAACGAGGTTCTTTGGGATCTCGCGCACGAACATCGAGGGTTCGACGGGGAAGAGCCCGCCGTCCGCCGTCTTCTTCGCGCGCGGCACGCACAGGTAGAGGCGGTCGCGCGCGCGGGTGACGGCCACGTAGAAGAGGCGGCGCTCCTCGGCGAGGTTGCCCTCCTCGACGGCGCGCGCGCTCGGGAAGACCGTGTCGGAGAGCCACGGGAGGATCACGACGGGCCATTCCATGCCCTTCGCCTGGTGGACGGTCGTGAGCGTGAGGTGGTCCTCGGGCAGACCGTCCCGCGCCTTCGCGTCGAGGTTCGTCATGAGGGCGACCTCGTCGAGGAACTGCTTCAGGCCGCCGGGGGAGGTCGCGATCTGGGCCATGAGTTCACCGAGGTCTTCGAGGCGCGATTCCGCGTCCTCCATCTCGAACGCCCGGCGCAGGTGGTCCGCGTAGAAAAGTTCGGTGAAGTCCTCGATGAGGCGGCGGTCCTCATGCGCCGCGAGGTGTTCCGGCGCGCGCGCGAACGCCTGGGCGATCTTGCCCCAACCCTCCTTGCCCCTCGCGCACATGAGCGCGTCGAGGTCCGCGCGCGCCTTCGGGTTCGTCGCGTCGAAGGAGCCGCCGAGGTTCCGCCAGTACTTGCGCGCGGAGGTCTCGCCCACGCCGGGCAGCAGTTCGACGAGCCGCAGGAAGCTGAGTTCGGAGGTCGGGTCCACGCAGAGGCGCAGGAAGGCGAGGACGTCCTTCACGTGCAGCTGCTCGAAGACGCCCACGCCGCTCGTGATGCGGAACGGCACGCGGCTTCGCGTGAGGGCCATCTGGATGTCGATCGACGTGTAGTGCGAGCGGTAGAGGATCGCCACGTCCTTGTAGGCGATGCCGTTCTGCCGCATCGTGTTCACGAGGCGCAGGATCGCCTCGGCCTGGGCGCGTCCGTCGTAGACGTGGTAGAGGCGCGGCTTCGGGGCGGCGCCGGTGCGGAAGGGCCGCAGCGTCTTCTCGAACTGGTGCTGGACGTCCTTCATCACGCAGTTCGCGACGTCGAGGATCGGCGCCATCGAGCGGTAGTTGCGCTCCAGCTTGACGATCCGGCAGCCGTCCCAGTGCGAGGGGAAGTTCATGATGTTCTCGAACTGCGCACCGCGCCAGGTGTAGATGCACTGGAAGTCGTCGCCCACGACCATGATGTTGCGGTGCTTCGCGGCGAGGAGGTCCGTGAACTGCGACTGGAGCGTGTTCGTGTCCTGGTACTCGTCGACGAGGACGTGCAGGAAGTGCTCCTGCAGGAATTCGCGCACACGGTCGTTCTCCTCCAGCAGACGCAGCCCGTTCACGAGCAGATCGTCGAAGTCCATCGCGCCGAGTTCCCGCTTCTTCTCCCCGTAGGCGCGGCAGACCGCGAGGACGAGCGGCGCGTCGATGGCCATCTTCGTCTGGTAGCCCTGCACGACCTGTTCGAGGCTGCGCTGGGCGTTCGCCGCGTCGCTCACGAGCTTGAGCAGGAACTCCTTCTTCGGGAAGTCCTTCACCTGCTTGACGTGCTCCTTGACGCACTGGCCCATGATCTTCTTCTGGTCGTCCTCGTCGAGGATCGCGAAGCCGGGCTTGTAGCCGAGCGAGGACCCGTACTGGCGCAAGAAGCGGGCGCACACGTGGTGGAACGTACCGCTCCACACGCCGCCCATGCCGGGCACGAGCGTCTCGGCGCGCTCCAGCATCTCGCGCGCGGCGCGGTTCGTGAACGTCAGCAGGAGGATGCGCTCGGGCGGCACGCCCTGCTCGACGAGGTAGGCGACGCGGTGGACGAGCGTGCGGGTCTTGCCCGTCCCGGCGGCGGCGAGGACGAGCATCGGGCCGTCCGGCGCCGTCGCGGCGGCGCACTGCTCGGGGTTGAGGGCTTTCTTGAAATCGATCATGTCGCTTCTCGGCTGAATGGCCTTCCGGCACGGGCGCCGGCGGCGGCTTCGCGGCGGGGCGCGGGGCGCGCCGTCGCGGCCGCAGGGCTAGATCTTGCGCGGCCCCGCGCCCTTCAGCGCGTCGGCCTCGATTTCAAAGAGCCATTCGTCGCGGCAGACGTCGCAGACCGTCTCGGCGGCGAAGGCCGCGGGCAGGCCGTGCGCGGCGAGCCAGGCGCGCCAGGCCGCGCGGTATTCGGGCCGCTTCAGGTAGACGATCGCGCGCGTGACGTCCGTCCAGCCATAGCCCCGGCTTTCGAGGATCGCCTGCACGGCGCGCATCGTGCAGGCGACCTGCCGCTCGATGTCGCCGACGTAGGCGACGTCGTGCGAGTTCGGCTTGATGGAGGCCGTGCCGCTGATGAAGAGCTGGCGCGTCTCGGGCGTGACGATCTCCGCCGCGCGGCTGAAGCTCGACTTGTAGGCCATCGCCGGCGCCTGGAGGGGAGATGCGACGATCTCCGCATGGACGCCCGCGCGCTTCGGCCGCATCGCGATGGCGCCGAGCGTGAGGGCGGCCCCGTCGAGGTTGCCGCAGCCAATGCCCGTGGAGGCCGGCAGGAAGGTCTCGAAGACCTTGCGGCTCTCGAAGAAGGCGGAGCGCGCCGCGTTGAACTCGCCGTACCAGTCGCAGACGCGGTCGATGTAGAGCCACGTGCGCACGACGTCCGCGTAGGCCATCCCCTCCTCGGCGAGGATCTTCTCCAGCTCCACGAAGACGGACGCCGCCTGCGCGCCGCGCGGCGCGGCGAGGTCGGCCGGCAGGACGCCCGCCGCGAGCAGGTAGCGGGCGTCGTCGTCCTCGAAGACGTTCGCGACGACGCGCCCGCCGCGCAGGATCGGGCGCAGCGGCCGCGCGTTCGGCGCGCAGAACGGCAGCGCGACCGGGGGGAGGTCCCCCTCGGGGCGGCAGAGGCGGAACGAGGGAACCGACGCCTCCGTGCGCGCGCGCACGTCGTCCGGCGTTCCCCACAGGAAAACGGCTTTTGCTTCGGGCATCATGCAGGCGAGTATAGCACAATCCACGCCGGACGTCACGCCGCGCGCGGGAGGCGCCCGGGCGTTCCGGCGCGTCAGATGCCGCGCGAGAGGTTTTCGAGCGCCGCGATGCGGTCTTCGAGGGACGGGTGGGTCGAGAAGAGCGAAGCATGCCGCCCGTTGATGCCGAAGGCCTTGATGGAATCCGGCAGGACGCCGGGTTCGAGATGCCCCAGGCGGCGGAGCGCGGCGATCATCGAAGAGGGCGTGCCCAGCAGCTGCGCGCTTCCGGCGTCGGCGGCGAACTCGCGATGGCGGGAATACCACATCGCGACGAGCGAGGCGACGAAGCCGAGCAGGATCTGCAGCACGTAGTAGACGAGGTAGTAGAGGCCGCTGGAGCCGCGCCGGCGTCCGTCGTCGCGGGAAAGCGCGTTCGAGGCCAGGTAGGCGACGACGCGGGAGAGGAAGAGGACGCAGGCGTTGAGGACGCCCTGGAGGAGCGTCATCGTCACCATGTCGCCGTTCGCGACGTGGCTCATCTCGTGCCCCAGGACGGCGCGCAGCTCCTCGCGCGACATCTGTTCCATGATGCTGTCCGAGACGGCGACGAGCGCATGGTTGCGGAACGCGCCCGTCGCGAAGGCGTTGGCGGAGCCGTGGTAGATCGCGACCTCCGGCATCCGCACGTGCGCGCGCTCGGCAAGCGCGCGCACCGTCTCGACGAGCCATCGCTCGGCCGGCCCTTCGGTGCCGTCGATCGTCCGCGCCCCTACGGACCACTTCGCCATCGGCTTCGAGATGAGGAGCGAAATGAAACCGCCCGCCATGCCCCAGATGAGCGAGAAGACGGCGAGAGCCGTCAGGTCGAGTCCGCCCGAATGCGCGAACGCCGCATTCGGATCGACGCCCAGGAAGGCGCAGACGACGTGAAAGGCCACCATCAGCGCAAGCATGACGGCGAAGTTCAGGACGACGAAGAGGAAGATGCGTTTCATGGCAGGCAGCAAGAGCAGAAGTCGGCGTTTGTCGTGGGCGGTAATGTACCATGCGCGCGCGCGCCGTGTCAACCCCCCTCCCGCTGCGCCCGAGGGGCCCGAACTATGCTACACCCCGAGTTTGCCACTTCATTTTTTGAAAAGCGCGGTTTGAGCCAATGTTCACGCGGGTCGCGTGAAAAATCCGCCAT
>CAKUCX010000089.1 GCA_934643865.1 uncultured Kiritimatiellota bacterium | reverse complement strand
TGTCGTCCCCGATGTCGTCCCCGTGGGCGCGGCGCGCCGGGGACGTCGCGCCCTACCATGGGTGCCATGGTGCGGGGGTGCGGGAATGGCGTGTGCATGGTGTGTGGACATGGTGTGCATTCGCCGGGCCCGCTTGGACGTCCCGCGCCGAGGGCAGCGGCGCCTTGCGTCCTGTCCCGGAATCGCGCAGGGAAAGTTCGGAACGCTTTCCGTGAGCCCCGGAAACATTCTTTGCCCAGTGTCTCTTGGGCCGGGCGGGAAATCGGGACAAGCCATCCCGGAAAAATCGGGATAAGGGTGGTCAAGTGGCCAAGTTGTCATGCGCACGCGGTTTTGATAGACTGGCGGAAAAGGAGAACCTTCAATCATGATGCTTGTGCTTGCGGACATGAAGCGGGGTGGTCTGGCGGCCTTGATTCTGGCCTGCGCGCTCGCCCATGCGGGGGGCGATGCCGTAACCTATGAGGCGTTTGGCGCCGCAGGGGACGGGAAGACCGACGACCAGGCGGCCATCGTCCGGGCGCACGCCGAGGCGAACAGGCGCAACGTGCCGGTACGCGCCGGGGACGGGAAGACCTACTACATCGGGCCCGGCACGGCGGTCGCCACCGTGAAGACGGACGTCGACTTCGGCACCGCGAAGTTCATCATCGACGACACGCGCGTCCCCGTTGCGCAGCGCGGCAGCCCCATCTTCGACATCGCCCCCGGCACAACGCCCGTCGCTGTCAAGGGCGTGACGAAGTTGGCCCGTGGACAAGCCAACCTCGGCGTCCCGCTCGCCGCCCCCAGCCTCGTCTTCGTACGCAACCAGAACGTGCGGCAGTACATCCGTCTCGGCGCGAACCAGAACAACGGCTTTCCCCAGCAGGAGGTCGTCCTCGTGGCGGCGGACGGCACCCTCGACGCGCACACCCCGCTCGTCTGGGATTTCGACGCGATCACCGCGTTGACCGCCCTTCCCCTCGATGCCAAGCCCCTCGTCATCCGCGGCGGCTTCTTCACGACGATCGCCAACCAGGCCGAGTCGAAGTACACCTACTACGAGCGCAACTTCGCCATCCGCCGCTCCAACGTGCGGATCGAGGGCCTGCGCCACGACATCCGGGGCGAAGGCGACCACGGCGCCCCCTACGACGGCTTCCTTTCCATCTCCCGCTGCGCGAACGTGACCGTGACGGGGTGCGTCTTCACCGCGCACAAGACCTACCGCACGATCGGCTCCGCCGGCGTCCCCGTCCAGATGGGCTCCTACGACCTCACCGTCAACTCATCCGTCAACGTCTCCTTCCTCGACTGCCGCCAGACGACGGACATCCTCGACCGCCGCTACTGGGGCCTGCTTGGCTCGAACTACAGCAAGAACCTCCTCTACGACGGCTGCACCTTCTCGCGCTTCGACGCGCACATGGGTGTGGCGCACGCCACGGTCCGGAACTCGAAGCTCGGCTACATGGGCATCAACGCCATCGGCTTCGGCACGTTCACCGTGGAGAACTCGACCGTCTACGGCTGGAATTTCTTCAACCTGCGCAGTGACTACGGCAGTACCTGGGAGGGCGATTTCATCGTGCGCAACTGCACGTTCGTGCCCCACGGCGGACGCGCGGCGACGGGTACCCTGGTCGGCGGAACCAACGACGGGCAGCACGACTTCGGCTACGTCTGCCACATGCCGCGCCGCATCGTCTTCGACGGGCTGCGCATCGACGACGCAAACCACCCCGCCGCCTACGACGGCCCCGCGATCTTCGGCAACTTCAGTCCGAAGAACACCTCGCCCGCCTACGTCGAGAAATTCCCCTACAAGATCACGGAAGAGGTCGTTCTCCGGAATGTGACGACCGCGAGCGGCAAGCCCGTCCGCCTCAGCTCCAACCCCTACATGTTCCGAAATGTGAAGGTCGTCCGCGACTGATCTCCCCATTCCCCAATCCCAAATCCCATTCCACACCCCTCCATGACCCTCCCCTCCCAACTCGCGCAGGCGTTTCCGAAGCGTCCGGCCGGCCTCCACAAGTACGGCGCCGGCACGGTCACCGTCGTCGGCGGCTCCGCCCACTACATCCACGCGCCCGTCATCGCGGGCCTCGGCGCGCGCGCCGCCGGGGCGGGCCTCGTCCAGCTCGTCGTCCCCGACGCCTCGCGCCTCGCGACGGGCATGCTCCTCCCCGAGGCGACCTTCACGAAGCAGACGCCCGCCTGCGTGCCGCCGAAGGCCGACGTGACGGCGATCGGCATGGGCCTCGGCACCTCGCAGAACTCGGAGCTTCTCCTCTCCCGCCTCCTCTCCGGCAGCACGGGCCGCTTTGTCCTCGATGCGGACGCCCTTTCCCTCCTCGCGAACTGGTACGCGCGGAAGCCGGGCGCGCGGCCCATCGGCGAGGGCCAGTCCCTCATCCTCACCCCGCACGCCGGCGAAGCCGCGCGCCTCCTCGCCTGCACGCCGGACGAGATCCAGCGCGACCGCCTCGGCGCCGCCCGCCGCATCGTCGCGTGCTACCATGCCGTCGTCGTCCTCAAGGGCCCTCACACGCTCGTCGCCGCCCCGGATCGCGAGGCGGTGTTCACGTGCGAGGCGGGAAACCCCTTCATGGCGGTGGGCGGCATGGGCGACCTCCTCTCCGGCATCCTCGCCGCCCGCTGGGCCTACCTCGCGAAAAACGCCGACGGCGACCCCTTCACGGCGGCCGCCTCGGCCGTGTGGCTGCACGCCACGGCCTCGGACGCCCTCGTGAACGCCGATCCCCCCGGCGACCCCTCCGTCGCGAACACGGCACGCGCCGTCGCCTCGCTGCGCGTCCAATTGGAAAGGAACGCATGCGCATGATCGCCTACGACGCACTTGTCCGCCACCTCGCCGCCGCGGCCCCCGCGCCGTTCGGCCTCCTCTCCCAGCAGGCGACGCCCACGGCGACGATTCTGCGCAGGGCGTTCGGGAAGCGCCTCGCAGGCCTCTTCTCGCCCGAACACGGCTGGTACGGCCTTGCGGCGGCGGGGGAGAAGACCGCGAGCGAGACGCACCCCTTCTGGCACATCCCCGTCCATTCGCTCTACGGCGCCGCGCGGCGGCCCAGCCCCGAGATGTTCGAGGGCCTCGCGCGCGTCGTCGTCGACCTCCAGGACATCGGCGTGAGGTGCTACACCTACCTCGCGACGCTCAAGAACATGCTCGAAGCCGCCGCCGCCGCCCATCTGCCCGTCACCGTCCTCGACCGCCCGATTCCGCTCGGCGGCGTCATCGACGGCCCCCGGCGCGAAGCGGCCTTCTCGTCCTTCGTCGCGCCGCTCGACATCCCCCTCTGCCACGGCATGACGCCGGGCGAATGCGCGACCTACATCGCGCGGGAGGAGGGGCTCGACATCGACCTGACGGTCGTCAGGATGACGGGCTGGTCGCACGCCGACCGCGCGCCGTGGGCGAACTTCACGCCGCCCTCGCCCGCGATCCGGAACTGGGACTGCGCCGCGCTCTACCCCGCCACCGTCTTCACCGAAGCCTATCCGGCCCTCGACTGCGACCGCGACGGCCCGCTCGCCTTCCGCGTCCTCGGCGCGCCGTGGCTCGACGTCGTCCATCTTCTCGAAGACGTCGGCAAGGCCCTGCCCGCCTGCGGCCTCGGCGCGCGGCCACTCCGCTACCGCCCGTCCGGCGGCCCCTACAAGGGACAGACGCTCGACGGCGTCCTCTTCTCCATCGAGAATCCGAATGCCTACTACCCCGTCACGGCGGAGGTGCTTGTCCTCGGCGCGCTCATGCGCCGCCATGCGGGCGACCTCCTTGAGGGCGCGCGCGCGCCGTGGCTCGACAAGCTCGCGGGAACGGAAAGCCTGCGCGCGGCGATCGCGTCGAACCGCATGAGCGACCTCTTCGGCGCCTGGCTCGACGCGCAGGAGCCCTACCGCGCCGCGCGCGTCAACCTCTACGCCTGACGCCGCGCGTGCGCGTCGAGGAGCTGGGTGAAGAGGATCGCGGCGAAGACGAGCGCGTAGCCGGCGAGGCGGCGCGGCGTCATCTCCTCGGGCGTCGAGAGCCATCCGCACGTCCAGGCGAGCCAGCCGAAGAAGACGCCGAAGACGGATTCGAGCGAGAGGAGGATCCCGGCGATGGCGGGCGAGACGAGCTTCTGCCCCGCGTTCTGGAGCGTGTAGGCGACGCCGGAGGAGAGGACGCCGCAGAAGGCGATCGCGATACAGGCCGCGCGGATGTCGGCGAAGTTGAGATGGACGGCCTCGGAGGGCAGCGCGAGGAACGGCAGGCCCAGGACGGCGCCCGTGAAGAACTGGACGCAGCTGAGCGCGAGGACGTCCGCCTTCGCGACGAAGTGGTCCACCACGAGGATCTGCCCGGCGTAGAAGACGGCGCAGAGGAGCGTGAGCGCCTCGCCGCGCCCGAGCGCGAACTCGCCCGCGCCCTTCAGGCAGATGAGGAACGTGCCCGCGAGCGCGACGGCGACGCCCGGCCACACATACCACGGCGGCCGCCGCCCGAGCGCGAGGCCGAGGAGCGGCACGACGAGCGCGTAGTTCGCCGTCAGGAACGCACACGTCCCGGGCGAGGTGTCGGCGATGGCAATCTGCTGGAGCATGGACGGCACCCACAGGGCGAAGCCGCACCACGCGCCGCCGACGAGCGCGGCGCGCCCGAACGCGACGCGCCGCCTGAGCGCCATCACGCCGAGCAGGAAGACGCCCGCGAGGACGTTGCGGTAGGCCGTGAACGCGAACGGCCCCACATGGTCGCCCCCGAGCTTCTGGAAGAGGAAGGCGCACCCCCAGATGAGGGCCGTCAGGAAGAGGAGGACTGCGCCCATGGAAACGGGGCTCAGGTCTTCGAGAAGTCCTTCACGAGGTCGCGGTGGAGCATCCGCTCGTAGAGCGCGATGTACTGGCGCGCGCAGCTCTCGTGGTTGAAGCGCTTTAGGGACTCGTCCATGATGCGCGCGATCTCGGTGGCGCGCACCTCGGCGGGGCGGTTCCAGAACGCCATCGCCTGATCCATCGCCCAGAAGAGCCCGTTCGAATCGTACGTGTCGAACACGAAGCCGTTGCCCGTGTGGGCGTCGACGTCCAGCGGCTCGACCGTGTCGTGGAGGCCGCCCGTGTTGTGGACGACCGCGAGGGAACCGTAGATCGGCGCCTGCATCTGCGGCAGGCCGCAGGGCTCGAAGAGGGACGGCATGAGCATGAAGTCCGACCCCGCGAACCCGAGCTGCGAGAGGCGTCCGTCGAAGTCCCGCACGCCGAGGCGGCGCTCGATGCCGTGGAACGCGCGGATGTCCCAGAACGGCTTCTGGAAGGCGCCGTTCGCGATGATCGCGATCTGCGCGCCCTTGCTCCAGTGCTTGTCGAGGAAGCGGTAGCAGATGTCGGCGAGCAGCTGGGGGCCCTTCTGGACGGGATCGAGGCGCGAGGGCCAGAAGAAGAGCGGCGCGTCGGGGTTGACCTCCAGGCCGAGGGCGCGCTGGAGCTCCATCTTGTTCTTCCGCTTCGCCTCCGCGTGGTCCGCCGGGCCGTAGCGGAACGGGATCTTGTCGTCCGTCGCCGGGTTGTCCGCCGGGTCGGGCGCGTTCAGGATGCCCGTCGCGCAGCCGGCGTTGTACTTGTTGCGGATCTCGTTGCGGATCGAACCGGGGATGAAGGCATGCCAGCCGTTGACGATCTCCTTGAGGAAGGTCGGCGAGACGGTGTTGATGAAGTGCGCGGCGAAGATGCCAGAGGCCTGCAGGTCGATGGGGTCCGTGTCGTGCGCGCTGAAGTAGTCGGCCGGCGGATAGTCGTAGTAGAGGTTGCCCCAGAACTCGGCCGCGTCGATGCCGGCGTCCTCCACCTGCGCGAGCGTGAGCTTGTGCGTGTGGATGTTGTGGACGGTGAAGAGGCAGGGGATGCCCATGCGGCGCGCGGCCGCCGGGACGAGGCCCGTCATCCAGTCGTTGCAGTGGATGAGGTCCGGCTGCACCTCGGGGATGATGTGGTTGATCACCTCGCGCTGGAAGGCGAGCGCGAGGCGCGGGTTCGCGCCGCTCTGCGAGTAGACACGGTCACGGTAGTAGAAGCAGCGGTCCTCGGCGAGGTGGATGTGCTCGTCGGGCATGCGGCTCTTGTAGACGCGCAGCTCCGAGGCGACGAGCTGGGCCGTCTCCTCGTGGAACATGCGCCGGTAGTGCGGCAGGGCCACGTGGACGTCCGCACCCAGGTCGAAGAGGGCCGCGACGAGCGAGGCGGAGACGTCGGCCATGCCGCCCGCCTTCGCGCTCATCTTGCCCGCGAGGTTGCCCATGCCCTCCGGAAGATACGTGATCTCCGGCGTGACGATGAGAATGCGGGGGTTCGTCCCCTTCCGGCCCTGACGACGCACTGCCATGATCCGCCTCCTTGCTTTTTTAGGCTTCGCCCCCCCAGAGTCCGTCCAGGGCGTCGCCCATCATCTCCACCGCCTCCTCGATGTGCGCCTCGCTCATCGAGAGGGTGGGGAGGAAGCGCACCACGTTGCCGTGCGCCGTGAGGACGAGCACGTTGAAGTCGCGGAACGCGTCGACGACGGCCTTCGCGTCGCCTTCGACGGCCAGGCCGAGCATGAGGCCGAGCCCGCGCACCTCAAGCGCCTGGTCGTACTTCTCGGCGAACGCCTGGAGGGCGGCCCGCAGCATCTCGCCCTTCGCGGCGGCGGCGGCGAGCAGGCCCTCGTCCTCGATGATCTTGATTGTGGCGAGCGCGGCCGCGCAGGACAGCGGATTGCCGCCGAACGTGGAGGCGTGGCTGCCGGGCTCGAAGACGTCCGCAAACTTCGCGTTGGAGACGAGCGCGCCCATCGGCACGCCGTCGGCGAGCGACTTCGCGCAGGTGAAGAGGTCCGGCTGCACGCCGAAGTTCTGCCACCCCCACCATGTACCCGTGCGGCCCATGCCGCACTGCACCTCGTCGCAGATCATGATCAGGTTCTTCTCGTCGCAGAGCGCGCGCACGCCGGCCATGAACTCCGGCGTCGCGGGCGTCACGCCGCCCTCGCCCTGCACGGCCTCCAGCATGACCGCGACGGTCTTCTCCGAGATGGCCGCCTTGACGGATTCGAGGTCGTTGAAGTCCGCGTAGGCGAAGCCGACGGGCAGCGGCTCGAAGCCCGCCTGGCACCAGTCCTGGCCCGTCGCGGCGAGCGTCGCGAGCGTGCGGCCGTGGAAGCCGTTGCGCATCGTGACGACCTCGTAGCGCCCGCCGTTCACGGCGCCCCACTTGCGCGCGAGCTTGATCGCCGCCTCGTTCGCCTCGGCGCCCGAGTTGCAGAAGAACACCTTGCCGCCGAGGCCCGAGATCTCGACGAGCTTCTTCGCGAGCTTCACCTGCGGCTCGTTGACGAAGAGGTTCGAGCAGTGGCCGAGCGTCGCGGCCTGCTCCTGGATGGCCTTCACGACGCCTTCCGTGCAGTGGCCGACGTTGTGGCAGCCGATGCCGCTCGTGAAGTCGTAGTACTGCGCCCCCTCGGGGTTGTAGACGCGCGACCCCTTGGCCTTCGAGATGACGAGGCCCGGCGCGTACGTCGGCATCAGGTACTTCTGGTAGTCTTCCATGATCTCAGTGCTCTTGCTCATCGGTGATCTCCGTTCCCACACCCTCGCGGGTGAATATTTCCAACAACAGCGAATGGGGCATGCGCCCGTCCACGAGCTGCACCTTGTGTACGCCCGCGCGGAGCACGTCCTCGCAGCCTTCGATCTTCGGCAGCATGCCGCCGGCGATCACGCCCTCGTCCTTCAGCCGCGCGACGTCCGCGAGGCGGAGCGTCGGCATGAGCGTCGCCGGGTCGGACGGGTCCCGGAGCAGGCCCGGGACGTCCGAGACGACGACGAACTTCTCGACCTTCAGCGCCTTCGCGAGGGCGGCGGCGGCGCTGTCGGCGTTGACGTTGTAGAGATGGCCGTCGCGCCCCGTGCCGAGCGGCGTGACGACGGGGACGATCCCCGCGTCCAGCATCTCCAGCACGGCGCGCGTGTCCACGGCGACGGGCTCGCCCACGAACCCGCGGTCGGGGGCCGCGATCTTCTCGGCGGTGAACATCCAGTTCCCGTGCAGGGGGCGGGCGTTCGCCTTGAGCGCCTGCAGCCGGCGGACGAGGTCTGCGTTGACGACGTTGTTCAGCGTGTGGCGCACGACCTCCATCGTGGGCTCGTCCGTCACGCGCAGCCCGCCGACGAACTTAGCCGCGTGGCCGCTCGCCGCGAGCGCGCGCGAAATCGCCTTGCCGCCCCCGTGGACGAGGACGACGCGCATGCCCACCGCGTCCATGAACGCGATGTCGGCGAGGAGGGAGGCGAGGTTCGCCTCGCTCTCCATCACGCTGCCGCCCACCTTCACGAGCACGGTCGAGCCGCAGAAGTCCTGAATGTAGGGCAACGCCTCCGTCAGGACGGCGGCCTTCTGCATTGCCAAGTCGATTTTCTCCATCGGGGCGGGATTATATCAAAAAAAGTCCGCAGACGCCAGAGCCCGGCAAGATCGGGCAAGAGGCGGCCGCTCGTCGGCACCCTTCCGCCACCAGGCGAGATATTCGACGTTGCCCTTCTCGCGCCCGCGAACCGGCGACTCCACGACGCCGAGACATTCAAGCCCGAGCGTCCCGACGCCAAAGGCCGAGATGTCCTCCACGACGCGCCGCCGCACGGCGGGGTCCGAGACGACGCCGCCCGGCGCCTGGCCGCGCCCCGCCTCGAACTGGGGCTTGATGAGCGAGACGATCTCGCCGCCCGGCAGCAGCACGTCGGCCATCGGCGGCAAAATGAGCTTGAGCGAGATGAAGCTCACGTCCGTGACGGCGCGCGACGGGCGCGCGGGCAGGTCGTCGACGGCCATGTTACGCGCATTGAAGTTCTCGCGCACCCACACGCGCGGGTCGACGCGCAGCTTGTAGGCGAGCTGGTTCGTCCCCACGTCGACGGCCATCACGCGCGCGGCGCCGTGCTGGAGCATGCAGTCCGTGAAGCCGCCCGTGGAGCTGCCGACGTCGAGGCAGACATGCCCCGCGACGCACCAGCCGGGGAACGCCGTAAAGGCGCCTTCGAGCTTCTCGCCCCCGCGCGAGACGAAGCGCGGCGGCGCGGCGACGTCGAGCGCGGCGTCTTCCGAGACGGCGCGCCCGGCCTTCGTCTCGACGCGCCCGCCGACGCGCACCTTGCCTTCGAGGACGAGCGCCTGCGCGGCCGTGCGCGAGGCGGCAAGCCCGCGCGCGAAGAGAAGCTGGTCGAGTCGCATCTTGGCCATGTCACTTCGCGAGCGACGTCACCTTGCGGATCTCGTCCCTGAGAAAGGTCTGCCGCACGCCCGGAACGGTCTCAAGGATCAGGTTGCCGCGGGCGTCCTTCTCGACAAGGACGCCGCGGTAGACGCCGCGGATCGTCTCGATCTCGGTGTCCGCGCGGAACACGCGCGCGAGCCGCACGAAGAGCCTCGCCGTCTCGTCCTTCTTCACCTCGACGCGGCGCACGGCTTCGCGATAGCCGTCGCGGAAGACCTGGACGAGATGCCCGCCGACGGAGAGATCCTCAAGCTCGAGGACGAGCGAGCTGTTCGCCTCGGACGCCGCGCGCCGCGTCTCTCCAGCCGGCCTGCCGTCGATGGAAACCGCCGCGCCCGCCGGCGACGTGATGATCTCCAGGCGTCCCGCCGCGCGCGCAGGGCGCGGCGGCGGCTCCGCCGCAGGCCGCACGGAGGCAGGGGGCGGGGGCGCAGGCGGAACGGGCGCCGGCG
>CAKUCX010000088.1 GCA_934643865.1 uncultured Kiritimatiellota bacterium | reverse complement strand
CACCGCGTAATAATCTTGCTTGAAAGCCTCCGGCCTTGAAAGCCTCCGGCCGGTCAACACGGAGCGCGCGGAGGCACGAAGGCACGGAGGTTTTCAGAACTGGGCTGCACGCATCTCGGCAACAATTCCCGTCCCTCTTCGATTCCGTCCCTCTTCGAAGCCCGTCACTCTTCGATGGATGAAGCGGCGCGCACGCCAGCCTCAAAACCAATCTCCGTGTCCCCGTGCCTCCGCGCGCTCCGTGTTGACCGGCCGGAGGCCACGCACGGGGCGGGCCGCCGAGGACGTCGGCCCCTACCACCGTTCGGCTGTCGGACACCCCGCGCCGCGCGGCGTGATGCGTTCGGCAATTGCGGTCCTCCCCAGGTTCGTTTTGGCGGCCTCAGGCGCGACGGACGACACGGCCCACGCCCATCAAGACAGCATCGGGGACGCCCTTGTCCCGTTTTTTGACGAGCCCTGCTTCCCCCGAAAATCGGGATAAGGGTGCCCCTAGCGAATGATCAGGGAGAGGCCGAGGGTCGGTCTGAGGACAAGCGCCTTGCCGTCGGCGGACGCGGCGAGCGTCCAGCCCGCCGACGCAAGCGCGGCGCCGAGCTTTGGCCTGCCCGCGAGGCCGTTCGTCGCCGTCGCGAGGACGAGGCCCTCGCGCGTGCGCGGCAGCGCCGCCACGTCGTCGACCTCAAGCACGCACGCCGCGCCGAACGCGAGCGCGCCCTCGACCGCCAGCGCGCGGCCGGCGGTCAACGCCGCCGCCGACGCCGTCCACGCGCCCGTCAGCGTGAGGCTGCCGTCGCGCACTTCGGGGCAGCCCGTCAGATCGCCGAGCGCATAGGCGTTCCCGCCGAGGTCGAGGGCCGTCCCGTCGGCGAAGACCGCCCTGCCGAGAAGGGGGAGCAGGTCGGCCGCGATGTCCGCGGACGCCTCCTCCGTGTCGATGGTCAAAAGCCGCCCCGAGCCGCCGTCGTCAAGCCTGGCGAAGTGCGCGACGTTCGTCTCGCCCGCAACGGGCTGCGGGTCGTAGGAGAGGCCGAGGCCGTCGAAGCGCGCGCTGGACATCTGCCCTTCCATCCAGTGGGGCGCGAGCGTATAGATGAGAATCGGGTTGGGCCCGGGCTGGAGCGTCGTCGTGAAGACGTTCGTGCCGGATTCGGAATAGGCGTTGTACGTCGCCCACTGCCCGTTGACGCGCAGCGTCCCGCGATAGCGCTGGTGCATCGCAAGCTGCCACGTCGCCGGCGCGGGCGAGCGGTTCCACAGGTAGCCCTGGTAGATGTAGCCCGTCGCGCGGCGGATTCCGTTCGAGACGACGGTCTTGAAGCCCTCAAAGACGCGGACGGCCCCGGCGCGGACATAGACGGCGTCCGCCGCGTTTGTCGTGATGATGAGGTTCCCGGCGGCGTCCTTCGCAGTGAAGTCAACCGTCGTACCCCAGATGGTCTCGCCGACCTGGTCGCCCAAGGACATGTCGACGCAGCGCCATTCCATCAGGCCGGCGTGCCCGAAGACGCGCGGCGGCAGCTTGAGCGTGCCGCCTTCGACGCGCGTCTCCCCCGTCACGCGAAGCGCACTTGCGAGCGTCAGCGTGCTTGCGCCGCGCTTGACGAGCCCCGCGAGCGCGGGCCGCGCGCCGCCCGGCACGACGGACACGCTCCCGCCCGCGATCTCCGAATCGACGTCGCCTTCGAAGGTCAGGCCCGGCAGGGAGGGAAAGACGCCGTCGGCGAGGAACAAGCGCGCGCCCTGCCGGAACGTCACGGACGCGGCCTCCGGAAAGAGGGGCGAATGGTCGCGCAGGGCAAGGCCGCTCTCCTCGGGCGCGATCCTGCCGTCCGCGCTGCCCGTCACGACCACTTCGCCCGAGAAGGTGCTGCCGTCCGCCGCAAGCAGGTTGAGCCAGCCCGGTCCGATCGTGAGCGTGCCGCTGCCGTGGATGGGGCCCGCAAGCGTGAAGGCGTTCGCACGCTCGGCGTAATTCGCCACGGCGCTCGCGCCCATGGCGTTGACCGGGCCGTTCCAGCGAATGCTGTCCAAATCCAACTTTTGGCCGAAGTTCGCGGGCACGAAGTTCGCGGACACATAGGCGTCCCGGAGATTGAGCGTGGCGGGCGCCGTCGACAGATTTTTCCGCGCGATGTAGTTCGCGTTGCTGAGCGTCAGGGCGCACGGCGCCTCGGATGCGCAGAAACCGAACGTCGCGCCCTCGTTCTGGAACGTCGTGGCCGAGGGAGAATACGGCGTGTCCCTCCCCTGCACGACGATTTCGCCGCCGTTCGTCACCAGGCAGTCGACCTGGACCTGGCACCAGGCCCTCGCGCCGTCGAACGTGAGGACGTGCCCGCCGAGGTCGATGACGCCTCTCAGCTTGAGGCGCTGCTTGTTGATGTCGACCCTGGCATCGGAGCAGAAGCGGAAGGTCGCGTCGCTTCCAAGCCAGACGTACCCCGTGGTGTTGCCCCGCGCGAGCTTGACGCCGGGCGACGTGGCGGCCGGCGCGCCCGAGAAGACGAACGTCTTGCCCACGGAAAGCGAAAAGGCCCAGTCTTCGACGGTGCTGGCTTCAATGAGCGAGGCGCCGTCGTTGACGAAGACCGTGCCGACGTTGTCGGCGCCCATGTCGTAGCGGTTGGCGACGAGAAAGCGGCCCTCGTTGATCGAGAAGTCGCCCGCATAAGTCTCAAGCGGGACGGCGACGAGATCGCCCACGCCCGTCTTGACGATGTTCGTGATGCCGCTGGTCACGCAGGCGGCATCCAGCGTCGCGCCCTCCGCATCGACCGCGACCGAAAGGACGCCGGGCGTCGTCATGCCATCGTACGTCGCCGCGCCCCGCGCGGCGACGGCGGCGAGAAGCGCCGCAGCGCACAGCGCGTGCCGGCGGACGCCGTCACGGAACAGGCGAAGGGGCTGGACGGGCGGGAAAAGACCTTTGAGCGCATTCATGCTTCATAGTGTACAATTTACCCCCCCCCCCATGTCAATTGCCGTTTTTGGTTTTTTGTTCCTTTCCCGCGCAGGTCCTTGGCATCCGACGCCGCGCCCGCCGCGCGCGAAGCGCCGACGGCAAGGCCGAGAGGCAGGACGACGAGCTCGGGGACAAGCGCCACGACGCCGACGGTCGCGACAAGCGAGCAGAACACGTAGAAGACGGGCGGCGGCACAAAGGGGATCGACGACATGACGCGGAAACGGTTGGCGTCCACCGGCTCGATGTAGAGACGCGCCCGCTTCAGGGAGAGCGGCACGGGATGGTCGGCGATCCAGCGCCCGCGCAGATCGACGCGGCGCGGGCGGCGTCCGTCCACGGAGACGCGCAGTGCGCCGTCGGGGTCGAGGTCCAGGGCGAGCGCGCGCCCCTCCCGCGTCCGCCCGTCGAAGGCGACGCGCATCCGCTCGGGACGCGCGTCAAGGCGCCGGGCGATCTCCGCGAAGTAGCCGCAGATGTCCGCCGGCTGCGGGTCGTCCGGATCGACCGCGACGGAGACGGGCAGACCCCAGCGGCGCGCCCGCGCCCACCGCAGGACGAACGGCGCGGCGAACGCGGCGAGCAACAGCGCAAGGCTCAGAGCAGCCCGCATTGCACGAGGACCTTTCGCGTGGAGGTGGAGAGCGGCACGCGGCCCGGGTCGGCGAAGACGGCGGCCTCCCGCGCCCGCAGGGCCGTCAGTTCAAGCCGGAAATGCGAAAAGGTCTGCACCTGCTCCGCAGCGGGCTCGACGGCGGGAAGTTCCCAGAGCCCCTTCAGGAGGCCGCCCGCCCTGTTCTCGACGAGCAGCACGCGCCCCGCGCCGTCCGTCACGACGACGGCGGTCGTCCGCCGCACGGGAAGTTGCTTCCGGGCACGTCGGCGCGGGTAGTCGGCCTGCGTCCCCGCCCTGCGCGCCGCGCAGTCCGCCGCGAGTGGACACGTCGCGCAGGCCGGATTCGCGGGCGTGCAGACGAGCGCCCCCAACTCCATCATCGCCTGGTTGAAGTCGCCGGGGCGGATCCCCCGCCCGTCCATCAGCGGCTGGAGCCGCGCCGCGAGCTTCCGGCGCGCGCCCTGGGCGTGGAAGTCGTCCTCCAGCGCCCACACGCGCGCGAAGACGCGCGCCACGTTGCCGTCCACCACCGGCGCCCGTTCGCCGTCGAGGACGCTCGCGAGCGCGGCCGCCGTGTAGGGCCCCACGCCCGGCACGGCGGACCACTCCGCAAGCCCCTTCGGCCACCGCGCCGCGCCCGACGCGCAGATCTGCTTCGCCGCCTTGTGGAGGTTCCGGGCGCGGGCGTAGTAGCCCAGCCCCTCCCACGCCTTCAGGACGGCGGACTCGGGCGCGGCGGCCAGCGCCTCGACGGTTGGGAACCGCTCCCGGAAGCGCGCGTAATACGGCAGCACGGCGCCGTACGTCGTCTGCTGCATCATGATCTCGCTCAGCCAGCAGACATACGGGGACGGTGCCAGGCGCCACGGCATCGGCCGCTTCGCCCGCGCGAACCACGCGCAGAGCCTCCGCGCGAGCGTCACTTCGCCACCCGGTCCAGGGCCTCGACCATCAGCGCGCGCGCGTGCTGGTCGCGCAGCTTGGTGCTCTGACTGCCCACGACGACCACGATCGCGCGTTTCCCGTTGCGCGCGCCCGTGAGGATGATCGAGGATCCGCCTGCGTCGATGTAGCCGGTCTTGAGGCCGTCCACCTCGCTCTCGCCCCGCTCGTTGAGGATCTTCTGCCTGTCCTTCACGAGGATGTTGTTGTGGTTGACCATCTTGAGCGGCTTGCCGGTACCGTCGGTGACGGCGCAGAGCTTCGTCTTCGTGAAGCGGAAGACCTCGGGGTAGCGCAGGACGGCCTGCGCGAGCTTCACGAGGTCGCGGCAGGTGGAGGTGTCGAACGGACGCCCCGAGCCGGGCTTCGGCGGATAGCCGTTCGGCGTCGCGTAGTGCGTGTGCGCCATGCCGAGTTCGCGCGCCTTGTTGTTCATCCGAAGGACGAACGCCTGGAGGTCGCCCGGCTTGATCGTGCGCCCGGCGTTGGCGGCCGTGGAATGCTCGGCGAGGAGGACGGCGGCGTCGTTCGCGCTCCTGACCATGATGGACATGAGGAGGTCGTCCACGGTCATCGACTGGCCGGGCTTGAGCCCAACGCTGCTCGGCCGCTCCTGGCAGCAGCGCACGCTCGCCGTCACGCGCGTCGTCGGGTCGTACTTGAGCGCGTGCATGTCCTCCAGGCACAGGAGGAGCGTCATCAGCTTCGTCACGGAGGCCGGGCGCGCCACGGCGTCGGCGTGCCGCTCGAAGAGGACCTCGCCCGTCTGGGCATCCACCGCGATCGCGCCCACGTAGGGCGTGCGGCGGAACGCCGTCTCGGGAAACGCCGCCGCCGACCGCTGCGCCGCAGGGCGCCGTGCGGTCACCTTTCCCTTCGCCGGCGCCGCGCACACCGTCGCCACACACGCAAGGGACACCGCAAAGCCGAGGAAGACTGTCTTATTCATTCACCGAATCCTTAAGGGGAAGCACCATCGCCTTTTCCGGGCACGTGAACGGATCCGCGTGCTTCGTGCAGTTGATGCAGCCCGAATAGAGCTTGTGCATGATGTGGGTCTTGGCGATCTCGCGGAAGCCGAGCGACGCGAAGAACGCGGGCGTGAGGGTGAGCACGATCACCTCGGCCGGGGCGAACGCGCGCACGCGGTCGACGACG
The DNA here is from genome assembly GCA_934643865.1 of uncultured Kiritimatiellota bacterium. Classification (GTDB taxonomy): domain Bacteria; phylum Verrucomicrobiota; class Kiritimatiellia; order RFP12; family UBA1067; genus RUG572. Next base: position 4,117 of record CAKUCX010000088.1, on the reverse strand, counting down.
GCCTCGACGAGCCGGCGCCCGATGCCACGACGGCGGTACGGCGCGCGCACGGCGACGCTCTGGATCTCGACCGTGGCCTTCAGCGGGTCGCCGATCTCGGGCCAGATCTGGTAGGCCGCGCAGCCGGCCAGCTCGCCGTCCCGCTCGGCGACGAGGAAGCGGTCGATGTTCTCCACCACGTTGCCCATCGCGCGCGGCACGAGCGCGTCGCTGAGCCCGCGGATGAGGGCGTGGATGCGCTCGGCGTCCCCGAGGTCCGCAGGCCTTGTCCTGATTTCTCCGTTCACGGGCGGGTAGTATAGCAAAACTCCCCCATGGAGGAGGGAAAAGAAGAAGCGGAGGGAAAAAGAATGGAGCGGGCGATGGGAATCGAACCCACGTAAGAAGCTTGGGAAGCTCCTATTCTGCCATTGAATTACGCCCGCTCTGGCGGAGAGGGAGGGATTCGAACCCCCGATACCTTGCGGTATGCATGATTTCGAGTCATGTGCATTCAACCAGGCTCTGCCACCTCTCCGCGGAGAACAGGACAGAAGTCTATCAATTCTGCCGCGTGCCGTCAAGGGGGGTGCGCCGCATTTTATCGCGCGCCTAGAGGTCGCGCTCATAGCGCAGCGTCCAGAGCTGGAGGCGCAGGCGCGGCGTCAGGTACGCGTCCTCGAAGGTGTCCTCGTAGAGCGGCCAGCCACCCTTCATCGAATAGGTCGAGAGCGACGGCATGAGCGTCCCGATCGGCCCGAGCTGGTCGCGCGGCGCCACGCGCACCGCCTCCGCCTTCGTCTCAAGCGCCTCCAGCGCGGCGAGGAGGAAGTCCGCCGGGCCGATGCGCACGCCGCCCACGTCGATCTCCGGCGGCAGGAACGTCCCGAGGTCGATCTTCTTCGCCGCCGCCCTCAGGTCCGCCGTCTTCACGGTCGTCGCGGCGGCGACGCCCCGGGGCGGCTCAAGGAAGCCGTAGACGCGGCCGGGCACGTGCCTCGCCTCGCCGCGCAGAAGCTTCACCGCCGCCTGGAAGGCGTCGGCGACGCACCAGCTCGACGCGATCGGCCCGATGCGCTGCAGGAGCGACGCGCGGATCTCCGGGACCTCCCGCCCGGAGATCGCGCGGCGCGGCGCAAACGACGCCTCCAGCTTCTCGCAGTCCGTCACGTCGAAGCGCGCGTCGGCCTTGAGCGCGTGGACGAACGCGCGCAGGCGGTCGTAGAAGACGGCGACGTCGCGCGGGTCGCGCTTGGGCGTCGCGCGCCAGCAGCCCCAGGCGACCGGGTCGCGCGGGTTGAAGTTCGGGCCGTCGAAATGCTCCTTCGACACCGCCATGTGCGGATGCATGTACAAGGTCACGATCGCGTGCTGCGCCAGCTCGTCCAGCCGCGCCGGTAGGTCGAGCGGCGGGAGCGGCGGGATGAACGACTCCAGACGCAGCTTCCGGTAGTAGGGCAGGTGGAACTGGTTGGCGTACCACACGGCCTCGCGCTCGCCCGCCGTGAACGAGTCGTTGCCGCCGCCGAAGAAGGGGCTGCCGAGCTCGGCGTGGACGTAGAGGCCGACGTAGCTGTTGGCGTTCCCCGGGAAGACGCTGCACCAGTTGACGCGCTGGCCGGGGAACGCCTTGGCGAGCAGGTCGAAGCCGCGCCTCTCCTCCTCCATCGTGCGCCTGTAGGCGGCGGCGTAGTCCGCCACGTCGCCGTACTCGACGATGTTCGGGTGCTTCGAGTGGTAGAGCGTCTGCGAGCCGATGAGGTGGTGGCGAAGGGCGTCGATGACGTCCCCCCGCTTCAGGTCCAGGAGGTACTGGCCGAGCCAGCCGATCATCGCGAAGTGCCCCCGCACGCCCTCCGCGCGCAGGATGCCCGCGATGTCGCGGATCGCGTCGTTCGAGAGGTCGCACGTGAAGTCCTCCGTGTCGAAGAAGAAGAGCACCTTCGTCCTGCGCACGGGCAGGGGGCGCCCGTCGAACGGCTTCGGCGGCTTCGACGTCGCCCCCGAGCCGTCGCCCGCGATGCGGTTGTTCGCCGTCACGTACCACGCGAGCGCGTCGAAGAGCCGCCGCGCCTCGTCGAGCGCCGCGCGCGCCGCGCCGCGCGCGTGGTCGTTCAGGAGGCGCCGCGCGGCCGGCGCGTCCCGCGCGTAGGCTTCGGCCGCCCGTGCGAGGCGCTTCGGGTAGTCGGCGAGCCACCCGTCCTCCCGCGCGCGCCAGGCGGCGCGCACGCCGGCGCCGTAGTTGCGGCGGTCCACCTCCGCCAGCGCGCAGAGCCGCCGGAAGGCGCAGCCCGCGAGGCGCGGGTCGAACGTGCCCCCCGTGCGGAGGTCGAAGGCGAACGCCGGCTCGACGGCGTCGACGAGGGCGTTCACCGGCAGGAACGGCGCGTGTTCTGCGTTGGCGTACGCCACCCACATCGAGGCGCGCATCGCCTCGGGCAGGTCGGCGCGCACCTCGATGAGATGGCAGGTCGACTGCTTCGTCGTCCCGATCGTGCGGATCGACAGGTCGCCGTTCTCCTCCGGGCAGTTCACGCCCTCGTAGCGCGTACGCATCACCTCGAAGAGGTCGCGGCGCGAGACCTTCTTCGCCGGCGCGTAGAAGAGCGGCCCCGGCTCGGCGGCGACGAACGCGCCCGCCGTCTCCGGCGCGAGCATGCGGTGGGCGAACCACGTGCGGTAGTTCGCGTAGGGGCCGACCGGCGCCGAATAGGACCTGAAGAGGTCCACGGTCCCGTCCGCGCGGCGCACGAGCGTCCCCGCCTTCTCCGAGACGGCGATGAGGCCCGGCGAATGGAGCGTCCCCTCGGCGTGCGGGTCGAAGCCGCGCAGCATGAACATGTTGCCGTAGGCGGCGACCGCGTCGTCGGGCATCCGCACGGCGGCCCACTGGTGGCCCGTGTAGACCTCGACGTACCAGGCCTCGTCGCGGTCGGCGAACATGTAGATCTCGGAGCCGTCGTGGCCCCTGTCGGCGATGGCCTGTCCGAGCAGCTCCACGGCATGGCGCGCGGAGGTTGCCGTGAGACCCAGGAGGCCGGGGAGGGAGGTCTCGCCGAAGCCCGTCTTCACGTAGGGGTCGACCGCCAGCACCTTCGCGTTCACGTGGGCGGTCGTCGTCCCCGTGATGCCGACGCCCTTCTCGTTCACGCAGGCGGAGTCCATGCGGCCGCGCCCGAGCGCCGTCGTGCGCGGCGTCGAGACGCAGTGCCAGGTCGTCGTCGGCAGCGGGTACGAGACGCCGCCCTCGGCCGCGCAGTACGCGCGCCCGGGGCGGCCGTCAACGCGCGGCCGCACCTCAAGGCGATGCGTGCCCGTCCAGGGCGCGGCGTCGACCGTGCGGGCGAGGAGGATCGCGCCGTCTTCGCTGACGCCCTTGCCCGCATAAAGGCCCGTGCAGGCCCACGCCGCCTTCGCCGCGAGGGCGAAGGCACACCAACCGACCACATGCCGCATGACCGAACGCTCCTTTTCCAAGACGCCCCTTTCCCGCGAAACGGCCGTCCGGCCCGCCCGCGCCAACAGGGAGAAGTCTAGCAAAAAGCGGCACCGACCGAAAGCCCCGGCCACCCTTATCCCGATTTTCGGGCGCGGCTTATCCCGATTTCCCGCCCGGCCCCAAGAGACGCGGAGGAAAATATTTTCGGCCCCTGCGGAAAGCGTCTTGGACTCTCTCCACGCAATTCCGCCGCCGCGAAGTCCGCAGCCTCCGGCCGACGCGCGCGGATATGCGTCCTCCGGCCGGTCAACACGGAGCGCGCGAGGGACCCACGCCCTCCGGCCGGTCAACACGGAGCGCGCGGAGATACGAAGACACGGAGATTGTTTCTCAAGTTTGGCGCGCCTAGGGGAGGGACGCGCGCCCGCGCGTCCGGGCTTTACATGTTCCGCCCCCGCCATCGGATGCCGGATCCCCGCCCTCTTCCCCAATGCGCGCGTTCTCCTCAATGCGCGCGGCCTCCCCAGCGCGCGCGGCTTCCCCTTTGAGCGCAATCTCCCCTTCGAGCGCGGCGTCGACGGCCCGGAAGAGCGCCGCGCACGTGTTCCCGCACCCCTCCACAAGCCGCCGCGCCGCCGCGAGATGAGATTCCACCGCGTAATAATCTCGTGCGTCCCGCCGGCCCCTCTCCGCCCGCCC
>CAKUCX010000087.1 GCA_934643865.1 uncultured Kiritimatiellota bacterium | reverse complement strand
CCCCCCCCCCCCCCCGTCAACGGTTTTTTCACGTTTTCACTTTTCAGCGGACCGTGCGGGCGGCAGGCCGCGAAACGACGCAGCCGCGAAATCGCGCAACGTGCGATTTCGCGGCCGTGCCGGCACGGACGCGCGCCGAACGGCGCGTCCGACTTGACGTCCTACTTTTCTTGACGTCCTACTTGAGGACGAGCGCGCCGTCCTTGGCCGTGACCTTGACGGTCGAGCCGGGCGGGTACGTGCCGGCGATGAGCGCGCGGGCGACGGGCGTTTCGAGGTCGCGCTGGATCGCGCGCTTGACGGGGCGCGCGCCGTAGGCCGGGTCGTAGCCGTCCTTCGCGAGGACCGAAAGGCCCTTCCCGTCGATCTCGAAGCCGACCTCCTGCTCCGCCAGCCGTTTCGCGAAGTCCTTCAGCTGCAGCTTCACGATGGCCTTGATCTGGTCCTCCGTGAGGGACTTGAACTCCAGGATCTCGTCGAGCCGGTTGAGGAACTCCGGGCGGAAGAGCGTCTTGAGCGCCTCGCGCGGCGCGTTGGAGGTCATGATCACGACGGCGTTCTTGAAGCTCACCGTCCGCCCGTGCGAGTCCGTCAGGCGGCCGTCATCCAGCACCTGCAGGAGCAGGTTGAAGACGTCCGGGTGCGCCTTCTCGATCTCGTCGAGGAGGACGACCGAGTACGGTTTGCGGCGCACGGCCTCCGTGAGCTGGCCGCCCTCCTCGTAGCCGACGTAGCCGGGGGGCGCGCCGACGAGGCGCGCGACGTTGTGCTTCTCCATGTACTCGCTCATGTCGATGCGCACCATGGCGGCGTCATCGTCGAAGAGCTCGCCCGCAAGCGCCTTCGCCAATTCGGTCTTGCCGACGCCCGTCGGCCCGAGGAAGAGGAACGCGCCCACGGGCCGCTCGCGGTTCTTGATGCCCGCGCGCGCGCGCAGCACCGCGTCCGCGACGGCGTCCACCGCCGCGTCCTGGCCGACGACCCGCTCGTGCAGCGCCTCCGGGAGCTTCAGGAGCTTCGCCCGCTCGCCCTCCACGAGCTTCGTCACGGGGATGCCCGCCCAGCGCGAGACGACCTCGGCGATTTCGTCCGCCGTCACCTCCTCGCGCAGGAGCTGCGAGCCGCCCTCCTTCTGGATGTCCGCCTCGTGCGCGCGCAGCTTCTTCTCCAGGTCCGGGATGAGGCCGTACTTGAGCTGCGACGCCTTCGCGTTGTCGCCCGCCGCGAGCGCGGCGTCGAACGCGAGGCGCGCCTCGTCGAGCTTCGCGCGCACGGTCTTCACCTCTTCGAGCGAGGCCTTCTCGTTCTTCCAGCGCGCCGTCATCGCGTCGGCCTTCGCCTTCTCCTCAGCAAGCTCCTTGCGCAGCTCGGCGAGGCGCTTCTTCGAGGCGTCGTCCGTCTCCTTCGCGAGCGCGATCTCCTCGATTTCGAGACGGCGCACGTGGCGCGAGATCTCGTCGAGCGCGGCCGGGCAGGAGTCCATCTCCGTGCGGATCGAGGCGCACGCCTCGTCGAGGAGGTCGATTGCCTTGTCCGGCAGGAAGCGGTCCTGGATGTAGCGCGCGGAGAGCGTCACCGCGCTCACCAGCGCCTCGTCGCGGATGTGGACGTTGTGGTACTTCTCGAAGCGCTCCTTGAGGCCGCGCAGGATCGACACCGTGTCCTCCTCCGAGGGCGGATCCACCTGCACGGGCTGGAACCGGCGTTCGAGCGCCGCGTCCTTCTCCATGTACTTGCGGTACTCGTCGAGCGTCGTCGCGCCCACGCAGTGCAGTTCGCCGCGCGCGAGCATCGGCTTGAGCATGTTGCCCGCGTCCTGCGAGCCTTCCGTCTTGCCCGCGCCCACGATCGTGTGGATCTCGTCGATGAAGAGGATGATGCGCCCGTTCGCCGCGCGGATCTCGTTCAGGACGGCCTTCAGGCGCTCCTCGAACTGGCCGCGGTACTGCGCGCCGGCCATGAGGGCCGTCATGTCGAGCGAGAAGACCGTGCGGTCCTTCAGGCCATCCGGCACGTCGCCGCGCACGATGCGCTGCGCCAGCCCTTCCACGATGGCCGTCTTGCCCACGCCGGGCTCGCCGATGAGGACGGGGTTGTTCTTCGTCTTGCGCGAGAGGATGCGGATGACGTCGCGGATCTCCGTGTCGCGGCCGATGACGGGGTCGAGCTTGCCCGCGCGCGCAAGCTCCACGAGGTCGGTGCCGTACTTCTTCAGCGCCTCGTACTGCCCTTCCGGGTTGTCGCTCGTCACGCGCTGGTTGCCGCGCACGGCCCGCAGCGCCTCCAGGAAGCCCTTCTTCTCCACACCCGCGTCCTTCAGCATTTTCGCGCAGGGCGTCTTCTCGTCCTCCAGGACGCCGAGGACGAGGTGTTCGACCGAGACATACTCGTCCTTCATCGTGCGCGCCGCGTCCTCGGCGTGCATCAGCACATTCGCGAGGTCGTTCGAGATGTACACCTTGTCCATCTCCACGTTCCCCGTGATCCGCGGCTTGTCGTTGATCGCCTGTTCGAGGCGCGCCGTGAGCGGCCCCGTCCCCGCGCCCATTTTCGAGAAGAGGTTCGGGACGAGCCCCTGCGCGTCCTTCATCAGGGCAAAGAGCAGATGCTCCACGTCGATCTGCTGCTGCCCGTGGTGCCGGGCCACGTTCTGCGCCGCCTCGATCGCTTCGCGGACTTTCGTCGTATATTTGTCAGCATTCATGGTTTCGTCTCCTTTGCCTTTTCATGAAGCAAAACCCATGCCAGCGTTCCGAAACGGCATCCGACGGGGCAGCCCGCATCACGCCACCCTCAAGACTGTATACAATCGACACACTGTGCCGATACAGCCCAATACCGCCCCCGCGCGTGTACCGTCAGTCTACACGGTTTCGGGCGTTCTGTCAACACGGCCGGGCGCGGCATCTGCGGCGCGCCGGAGCGCGCAGGCGAAGGCGCCATCGTGCCCGCTCTCGAAGGGGACGGATTCGCGGCGCGCGACTTCCGTGAAGCCGGGGTGCGCCGCAAGGAACGCCGCGACCTGCTCCTCGTTCTCCTCCGGCTCGTTCGAGCAGGTGGAGTAGACGAGGAGGCCGCCGGGGGCGACGTGCGCGGCGGCGGCGGAGAGGATCTGCGCCTGGAGGCCCGCAAGCTGCCGCAGATGCTCCGCGCTCCAGCGCCAACGCGCGTCGGGCCGCCGCCGCAGGACGCCCGTGTTCGAGCAGGGCGCGTCCACGAGTACACGGTCGAAGACGCCTTCGGGGGCGGTCTGCGTCACCGTGACCCCATCGAGCCGGAGGCGCGCCAGATTCTCCTCCAAGCGCTTCCGCCGCTTCGGGTTCACCTCCTGCGCGACGAGCCGCCCCGCGCCGCCCATGCGCCAGGCGATCTGCGCCGTCTTGCCGCCGGGCGCGGCGCAGGCGTCGAGGACGCTGAGGCCCGGCTTCACGTCGAGGAGATCGACGGCGAGCGCCGTCGCGGGATCCTGCACGAGGAACGCCCCGTCCGCGAACCCCTCGACCTCGGCGACCTTCCGCCCCCGCGCGAGCTTCACGAACGATCCGCCCGTCCCGCCCTCGGCCGGCGGGTAGGCGAGCCACGTCTCGGCGGGCGTGTTGTGCCACGCGGCGAGCGCCTCGGCCCGTTCGGCGCCGTAGCGCGCGGTCCAGCGGCGCACGAGGGCGGTCGGGAAGCTCGCGCGCACCGCGAGCGGCGCGGCGGCGAGCTGCGCCTCGAAGGCCGCGCGCCGGCGGATGAGGTTGCGGAGAACGCCGTTCACCACGCGGTCGAGGCGGCGCGCGCCGCCGCTCGCCTTCGCGGCGGCGACCGTTTCGTGGACGGCCGCGAAGTCCGGCACGTCCGGCATGTAGAGGATCTGCGCCGCGCCCACGTAGACAAGCGCCTCCAGTTCGCCCTTCGGCCACGTCTTCATCAGCTCGCCCAGGACGGCGCGCAGGGGCCGGAGCCGCCGGACGACCGTGTAGACGAGATCCTGCACGAACGCGCGGTCCGCGCCCTCCTGCGGCAGCATCTCGCCCGGGAACTCGTGCGTCGCCAGCCAGCGCGCGACGACGAAGGCGGCGGTCCTCCTGGAATTCATGCCTTTGCGACGGCCTCGATTTCGAGCTTGACATCCTTCGGGAGGCGCGCCACCTGCACGCAGCTGCGCGCGGGCTTCGTCTCGCCGAACATTTCGGCGTAGACGGCGTTGAGCGCGGCGAAGTCGTCCATGTCGCGGAGGAAGACGGTCGTCTTCACGACCGCATCCAGCCCGACGCCCGCCGCCTCCAGGACGTGCTTGAGGTTCGCGATCGCCTGGCGGGTCTGCCCCTCGATCGTCGTCGCCGTCACGGCGTTGACCGCCGGATCAATCGGAATCTGACCCGAACACCACACGAAACCGCCCGCCTTGATGGCCTGGCTGTAGGGCCCCAGCGCCTTCGGCGCCTGTTCCGTCGTTACGATTTCACTCATGGAATCCTCCTTTAGACCTTAGGTTTTAGGTTTCAGGTTTTAGGTTTTAGCAGAACTTAGGTTCTAGGTTTTAGGTTTCAGGTGCTAGGTTTCAGGTGCTCGGCGTTAGGGGCTATGGTTCTGCTAAAACCTAAAACCTGAAACCTAAAACCTAAAACCTAATCCCTCCCATGCCGCCGCATCTGGCGCGTCAGATGCGGGCCGTCCACCACCTCGACCTCCGCGCGCGGCGCGCCGTAGCGCGTCTTGATCCACCACGCCTGCGCGACGCCGAACGCCGTGCTGAGCATCCAGTAGAGCGACAGCGCGCTCGGGAAGTTGTAGAAGAAGAAGAGCATCATGAGCGGCATCATGACCATCATCATCCGCTGCTGGCGGTTGTCGCCCGAGGTGGGCGTGAGCGCGCTCTGGAGCATCGTGAGGGCCGCCATCGCAAGCGGCAGGACGTTGAGCCCGCCGAACGGGAACCAACCCGCGAAGAGTGCCTCCGGCTCGGAGAGGTCCGAGATCCACAGGAACGGCGCGTAGCGCAGCTCGACGGCCGAGCGCAGCACCGTGAAGAGCGCGATGAACACGGGGATCTGCACGAGCATCGGCAGGCAGCTCGAAAGCGGGTTCACCTTGTTCTCGCGGTAGAGGGCCCACGTCTCCTGCTGGAGGCGCTGCGGGTTGTCCTTGAACTTCTGCTGGATCGCCTTCACCTTCGGCTGGATCTCCTGCATCCGGCGCATGCCGACCGTCGACTTGTGCGTGAGCGGCCAGAAGAGGAGGCGCACGAGGATCGTGAGGAGGATGATCGCGACGCCGTAGTTCGGAATCAGGGCGTTGAAGAGGTTGAGCACCCAGACGAGCGGGTAGCAGAGCCAGCGCCACATGCCGAACTCCATCACGTCCTTCATGCCGAGGTCCCAGAGGAGCGCCTGCTTCTTCGGGCCGACGTAGAGCGTGTAGGTGCGCGTCGCGGGCACGCCGGCGAACGACGCCTCGGCGGCGACGCTCTTCAGCGCGTAGTCCGTCTTGGCGAGGTCGCGCGTCATCGTCGCGCGGAAGCCCGTGTTCGGCTCGCTGCACGCGGCGAGGGCGGAGACGAAGAAGCGGTTCTTCACCGCGATCCAGTCCTGCCGGCCGGGATAGTCGACGCGCGAACGTTCGGGGAGGCCCGTCGCGTCCTTGCGCCCGCCGCAGCCGCCGGAGATCGAGACGAGGTAGCTCTTGAGGGGCGAGTCGCCGTCGTCGCCGTGGTGGACGACGTGCGGCTTGCGGCCGCCGTTGTCCCAGGAGTCGATGGAGAGGATGTCGTTCTTTGAGGCCCCCATCGCAAGCGCGCCGAGCGAGAGGCGGTTCGCGGCCGCCGCGTCCGGCTTCGCGAACGTCTCCTCGACCTCGATGCGGTAGCCCGGCTTCAGCGTCAGGCGGCGCGTCAGGACGGCGTTCGCGAAGACGACGGCGTTCGAGCCCGTCTCGGCGAGCGTGAAGTCGGCGTCGGGGCCAAGCCCGGCGATGCCTTCGAGCGCGAGGGCCGGGGCGGCGGCGAAGTCGAGGACGAGCGCGGGATTCTCCTCCGAGAGCGCCCCCGGGCGCTGCGCGTACTTCAGCATCTTCGCGGCCTTCACGACCGCGCCGCGCGTGGAGAGGGTCAGCGCCACCTCGTCGTCCGCGAGCGTGACGAGCCGTTCGGGCGCCCGGGGCTTCGGCGGCGCGGCCGGCGCGGTCTTCTCCTCGGCCCGCGCCGGCGGCGGCGCGGCGTCCTTCGGCGCCGCAGGGGCCGCGCGCCGCGCCTCGGGGTGGGCGGCGGCGTACTGCGCGGCCGCCTCCGCCGCCTTCTTCTGGGCGCTGATCGAATACCACATCCAGCCCGCCGTCGCGAGCCCCAGGAGAAGCGCAATGATCTTTTCCGTCTTGTTCATGATGTCATACCTTCATTTTTCCAGCATCCCCTCGGCGGAACGGGGTCGTAGCCGTAGGATCCGAACGGATGGCAGCGCAGAAGCCGCCATGCGGCGAGCAGCGCGCCCTTGAGCGCGCCATGCACCCGCAGGGCCTCGATCGCGTAGTTCGAGCAGCTCGGCTCGAAGCGGCAGCAGCCCCGGAAGAGCGGGGAGAGGACCGCCTGGTAGGCGCGCACGCAGAGGATCAGGACCTGCCTCACGCGGGCGTCTCCGCCTTCAGCAGAAGGCCGCCCGTGCGGGCCACGCGGCGCAGCTCGCCCACGACGTCCGCCGTGCGCCGGCCGCGCAGCGCCGCGCGCCCCACAAGCACCCAGTCCGCGTCCGCCGCCAGCTCCGGCGCGATGAGGCGGAAGCCCTCGCGCAGGATGCGCTTCGCCCGGTTGCGGTCCACCGCGTCGTGGAAGCTCTTCTTGGAAACGACGACGCCGGCTTGGCGGCCGGCGTCGGGCGAACGCAGAACCCACGCGGCGAAGAGACGCCCGCGAAGCGGGCGCCCCCGGTCGAAGACGCTCTTGTACTTCGCCCCGGGGAGCCGCGTGGACATGGGACGGCGCCGCCCCTAGACCTGCGTCAGGCGCTTGCGGCCCTTGGCGCGGCGGTTCGCGAGGATCTTGCGCCCGCCCTTCGTCGCCTTGCGGGCGCGGAAGCCGATCTTGCGCGCGCGTTTAATCCGTGAGGGCTGCCACATCATCTTCATGGTCGTTCTTCCTTCCTTGTGAAAAGTGAGGTGGAAGTATACCAAACTGCGGGACGAAGCGCAAGGGCGTAAAGGGAGAGGCAGCCGAACTTGACGAGGCCGTAGGCGTAGCGGCGCCAGAGCCGGCGCGGCTCGACGGCGAGGCGCCAGGCCCATTCGAGGCACAGGCGCTGCATCCAGCGCGGCGCGCGCTTCACGCGGCCCGAGACGAAGTTGAAGGAGCCACCGACGCCGACGAGGACGGGGACGCGCAGGCGCGGCGCAAAGCGCGCGGCCCACAGCTCCTGCCGGGGGTTCCCGAGCGCGACGAAGAGGAGGTCCGGCGCGGCCGCGTTGATGCGCGCGATCACCGCCTCCGTCTCGGGGCCGTCGTCCAGCGGCACGCGCGACGTGTCCGTCCCCGCGACCTTGAGGCCGGGGTTCGCCGCGCGCAGGATGTCGAGCGCCTCCGCGAGCGCCTGCGCCTCGCCGCCGAGGACGTAGAACGAAAGCCCCTCCGCCGCAAAGAGCCGCGCGAGGTCGGGAACGAGGTCCGAGCCCGTCACGCGCGCGGGCAGGGGCCGCCCCAGGAGGCGCGAAAGGAGGACGAGCGGCATGCCGTCGGCCGTGACGAGGTCGGCCCGCCTGAGGTAGGCCAGAAGCTCGGGGTTGCCGGAGAAGCCGCAGCCGCCCACGGCGTTCGCCACGAAGTCCACGTTCAGCGTCGCGACGAGCTTCGGCCGCGTGCGCGGCCCCTTCGCGAAGGCGACCATCTGCGCGGCGAACGCGGCCTGCGTGAGGCGGGCGACCGGGATGCCGAAGAGCGGGACGGCCGCGCGCGCCGCCGCGAGCAGGCGCGCAAGCCCCGCCGCGTGCGCCGTCCACGAGAATGCCGCCGCCCGCGCCCGCCCGCGCGCAATGCGCGCCGCGCGCGCCGGGGGCGGCTCGTCGAGGAGGCGCCGCATCGCCGAGGCCATCGCCGCCGCGTCGTCCGGGTCGAACGTCTCGGCCGCGCCGCCCGCGACCTCGCCGAGCGCGCCGTTCGACGAGCAGGCGCAGGGCGTCCCCTCCGCCATCGCCTCGGCGAGCGAGAGGCCGAAGCCCTCGAAGCGCGACGGAAAGACGTAGAGCGCCGCCCCGCGATACGCCTCGGCGAGGTCTTCCGCCGGCAGAAAGCCCGTGAAGCGGATGCGCGCGGCCTTCGGCGAAGCCGCCGCGCGGGCGCGGACGACCCCCGCGTCCTTCCAGTCGCCGCCGGCGAGGACGAGGTCGAGGTCGCCGTCCAGGCGCTCGAACGCCTCGATGAGCCGCACGTGGTTCTTCCCGGGATGCTCGATGCGCGAGACGTAGAGGACGTAGCCCTGCGGCCGGAGGCCGTTCGCGGCAATCCAGGACGGCCGCCCCGCCGGGCGCGGGAGGGGCGAGACGCCGTTGTGGAGGACCGTGACGCGGTCGGCGGGAATGCGCCAATGCGCCGCCATGTCGTCCGCCGTCGCCTGGCTCACGGCGACGAGGCGGTCGGCGCGCCGCGCATAGCGCGGCAGGATGCGCGCGAGGTAGAACATCCGCAGGGGCGAGTACTTGCCCCGGACATGGACGTTCGCGAGGTCATGCACCGTCGCGACCGTCGGCAGCGGATACGACCGGCAGACGCGGCGGTTCGCGGCCGTGACGAGGAACCCGTCGAAGTCGGCGCGCCGCCGCGCGAGAAGGCGCGGCAGGACGAGAAGGTGCCAGAGCATCGAGAGCGCCGCCCGGCGCGTGCAGGCCGGCGCCTCGATCGCCCGGAAGCCGGGGAAGTGGCGCGCGGCGACGCCGGGCTCCGCGAGGAGCGTCAGCTCGTGGCCCGCCGCCGCGAGCGCGTCCACGACCGCGCGCACATAGACGGAGATGCCCGACTTCCCGCCGTCGAACGGAATGCAGTCGACGAGAAGCCTCACGAGAGGATCCCCTTCCAGAAGCGCGCGGTCGCGTAGCGGTCCCGCACGAGCGCCGCGCCCGCCCGCGAGAAGGACGCGAGGCGCGCGGGGTCGGCGGCCGCCGTGAGCGCCGCCGCGAGCCCTTCCGCGGTCGGCTCGGCGAAGAGCCCCGTCTCGCCGTGCTTCAGCCAGTCGCAGATGCCGCCCCGGTCGAACGCGACGACGGGCAGGCCCTCCATCAGCGCCTCGGCGCCGACCGTGCCGAAGGGCTCGTTCCAGGTCGAGGGGAGGACGAGGACGTCCGCCGCCGCGCGGAACGCCGGTACGTCGTCCCGCCAGCCCATGAAGCGGACGGACCCCGGCGGACAGGCGGCCGCGCGCCTCTTCAGCAGCGCCTCGTCGCGCCCGCTGCCGACGACGGTGAGCGCGAAGGGGATCTTCAGGAGCCGCACGGCCTCGACGAGCAGGCGCACGCCCTTGCCGGCGATGAGCTGCCCCGCGTAGAGAAGCCGGAGCGGGCGCGTGCCGTCGGCGGCGGCGGGCATGAAGTCGTCGCGCGCGCGCGCAACGTCCGTCCACAGCGGCGCGACGCGGACGAGCCGGTCCGCCGGGAAGCCGCCGAGGCGCATCAGGCGCGCGCGCATGGCGTCCGTCGGCACGAAGGTCGTGACGCCCCGCATCTCGGAGAGGAAGCCGCGCATGTCGCGCGCGAGCGCGCGCGGCATCCACTTCGGCCGCGTCGCGAGCGCGCAGAGCCGGCAGGGGACCGGCGCGTACGGGCGGTCGCAGAGGCGGCGCAGGGGGTCGTAGCCGTGGCGGCGCAGGCAGACGAGCTCGTGGTCGTGCGCGTAGAAGCGCAGGCGCTCGCCGTAGCGGATCTTCAGCCGGCGCAGGTCGGCGAGGCGGCGGGGGATCTTCTGCATGAAGACGCGGTCGTAGGCCCCCAGGCGCCGCGGCACGTCCTTCACGACGTCGACGGCGCAGCCGCGCGCGCGGAAGGCCGCGGCCGCGCGCGCGGCGAAGCGCTCAAGCCCGCCGCGCAGCGCGGGATCGACGCCGGTGAAGAGGATGCGGCGCGGATGCGGGTCGGGCGGCGCGTGCGGCACGTCCCCCACGCGGATGCGGGGGTCCGTGGAGCGCACGCGCATCGGCAGGCCCCGCGCCGCCTCGCGCATGCCGAGCCGGGCCGCGCCGCGCTGGACGAGCCGGCGCACGAGCGACGCCCCCGCAAGG
>CAKUCX010000086.1 GCA_934643865.1 uncultured Kiritimatiellota bacterium | reverse complement strand
ACACGCACCATGGCGCCCATGGTAGGGCGCGACGTCCCCGGCGCGCCGCGCACACGGGGACGACATCGGGGACGACACGTGTACGCGGGCCGCCGGGGACGTCGGCCCCTACCATCATGCACCATGCACACCATGTCCACGCACCATGCACACGCCATGCCCGCACCCATGCACACGCACCATGGCACCCATGGTAGGGCGCGACGTCCCCGGCGCGCCGCGCCCACGGGGACGACATCGGGAACGACACGTGTACGCGGGCGGCCGTGCCGCCGTCCCCCACAACGCCGTTTCCGATTTCGCCGCCATGCCTTTCCCCTCGTTAGCCGCCGCACAGTCTAGCAGAAGGCCGACGGGACGTAATGAGATTTCACTGCGTAATAATCTCGAAGGCAATAATCTTGAAGATGCCGAGATTGCGGGTTCGTAAGGGCAAGGCGGGATGTAATGGTCGGGACACCATGAGATTTCAGCGCGTAATAATCTCTCCCGAAGGCCGTATCTTGCCTGAAAGCCGTCGCGGCGCGCGGCGTGATACGTTCGACCGTGATACGTTCGGCCGCAATGAATTGCGGCCTTCCCCTGGGGCTCCTCCCCGAGTCCTCCCTGGTCCTGTCTCGGCAGCATCAGGCGAGGCGATGAAGCAGAAGACGACGAAGCAGAAGCGGACACGTTCCCGGTTCTTGACCATGACTTGCCTATCAAAATCTACATTCCCGTCATTTGCCCATCAAGATTCACATTCCCATCATTTGCCCGTCAAGATGTACATTCCCGTGCGAGCAATGGGTTTGTCGGCTCGCGAGCCACGCAACCGACAAAGTAAAATGAGAGGCTGTTGAACCTGGATAAGGTCTAATCTTCGGTGTCCAAACAAGATCAACCCATAACCCGTGCGAAGCGCGGGCGACACGGCCCACGCCCATCAAAACAGTATCGGGGCGTCCTTCGTCCGATTTTTGACGAGCCCCTGATTCCCTCGAAGAAATCGGGATAAGGGAATGTACGGCGGCTTGATTTTGTTTGGAAAGCCCCCTTGTCCCCCGAAAGGCGACGTGCTACCATTCTTCCGTGGACACACCTTCCGAAAGAGACCCTTCCCCCGGCCTGCGGGCCTTCACCTACCCTTCCGAGCTGCCCGTCACCGCGCACCACGACGACATCCTCGCCGCCCTGCGCGCCCACCCCGTCCTCGTCGTCTGCGGCGACACGGGTTCCGGCAAGACGACCCAGCTTCCCAAGATGGCCCTGGAGCATCTGCTCGCCGACGGGCGCCCCCATGCGCGCGTCGTCTGCACCCAGCCCCGCCGCCTCGCCGCCGTCACGATGGCGACGCGCGTCGCCCACGAGCTGAAGGGCGAGGTCGGCGGACTCATCGGCTACCGGCACCGCTTCGCCCGCAAGGTCTCCCGCGATACGCAGATTACGTTCATGACGGACGGCGTGCTGCTCGCCGAGACCCGTTCCAACCCCCTTTTGCGCGTCTGGGATGTCATCATCGTCGACGAGGCGCACGAACGTTCCCTCAACGTCGACTTCCTTCTCGGCATCCTCAAGCGCATCCTCGCCCGCCGCCACGACCTCAAGGTGATCATCTCCTCCGCAACGCTGGACGTAGACCGCTTTTCGCGTTTCTTCGGCAACGCCCCCGTCATTTCCGTTCCCGGCCGCCTCTTCCCCATCGACGTCGTCTACCGTCCGCCCCGCGCGGACGACGAACGCGACCTCCCCCGCGACGTCGCCGCCGCCGTCGCCACCCTCCCCCCTCCCGACGACATCCTCGTCTTCCTCCCCGGCGAACGCGACATCCGCGAGACGGCGGACGCCCTTGCGCGCCTCCGGGAACAGGACGACATCATCCCCCTCCTCGCCTCCCTCCCCGCCGCCGAACAACAGCGCGCCTTCCGTCCCTCCCCCCGCCGCCGCATCATCCTCGCCACGAACGTCGCCGAGACCTCCGTCACAATCCCCGGCATCCGCTGCGTCATCGACTCCGGCCTCGCCCGCATCTCCCGCTACATCCACCGCACGCAGGTCCAGCGCCTCCAGATCGAGCCCATCTCCCAGGCCTCCGCCCGCCAGCGCGCCGGACGCTGCGGCCGCCTTGGCCCCGGCACCTGCATCCGCCTCTACTCCGAGGAGGACTTCGCCACCCGCGACGCCTACACGCCCCCCGAGGTCCTGCGCTCCTCCCTCGCCGGCGTCATCCTCGCCCTTCTCGACCTCGGCCTCGGCGACATCGCCCGCTTCCCCTTCCTCGATCCGCCCAAGCCAGCGATGATCCACGAAGGACTGCGCGAACTGCTTGAACTCGGCGCGATCTGCCACGACCGGCGCGCGGCGGACGGCGGGGCGGCGGACCGTACCCGCCTTACCGACATCGGCCGCAAACTCGCCCGCATCCCCGTCGAGCCGCGCCTCGCGCGCATGCTGCTCGCGGCGGCGGACAACGCCGTCCTCCCCTCCGCCATCCCGATCATCGCCGCCCTCGCCTGCGACGACCCCCGCCGCCGTCCCGTCGACGAACGCGAGAAGGCCGCGCAGGCCCACGCCCCCTTCCGCGTGCCGGGCTCCGACTTCCTCGGCACGCTCAAGCTCTGGACCTGGTGGCGACGCGAGGCCGACGGTCTTTCGCAGTCCAAGGCCCGCGCCCTCGCGAAGAAGACCTACCTCTCCTACCCGAAGATGCGCGAATGGCGCGACCTCGCGCACCAGCTCGCCGACCTCGCCAAGGGCCTCGGCCTCTCCTTCCAGGAGACCTCCACACCCGACCTCCTCGCCCCCCAGCCACCCAACCCCAAATCCTTCGACGACTGGTCCGCCCGTCTGCACAAGGCCCTCCTCTCCGGTCTGCTCGGCCGCATCGGCCGGTACGATTCCGAGGAACACGACTGGCGCGGCGCCCACGGCCTGCGCTTCGCCCTCCACCCCGGTTCCGTCCTCACGAAACGGCTCAAAGTCCGCGAAGAGCGCCCCGCCGTCGTCAACGCGCACCGTTCCGAAGTGAAATCCGCGAAGCCCGCCGTCCCGCCCTGGGTCATGGCCGGCGAACTCGTCGACACCGCCCGCCTCTTCGCCCGCAACGCGGCCGCGCTCGACCCCGCGTGGATCGAGCCCGTCGCGGGCGCGCTCTGCCGGCACAGCTACCATTCCCCCGAATGGGACGCAGCCAGCGGGTTCGTGCGCGCGACCGAACAGGTCGTCCTCTACGGGCTCGTCATCGTCCCCGCCCGCCGCTGCGACTTCAGCCGCGTCAATCTGCCCTTCGCGCGGGAGGTCTTCATCCGGCGTGGACTCGTCGACGGCGACTTCCCCCATCCGCCGCCGGAGGTGCGCACGAACAACGCCCTCCTCGACGCCCTCCGCCGCCACGCCGAGAAGGCCCGCCGTCCCGAACTTTTCGACGTAGAGCGCCTCTGCGCGCACTTCGCCGCCGTCCTCCCGCCCGACGTCGCCTCCGCGCCCGCGCTCGTGAAGTGGCTGCGGCGCGGCGGCGATCCCCGCTTCGTCCTGAAGAGGGCCGACTGGTGGCCCGCCGAAGACGTCCCCGACGCCGACTTCCCCGACACGCTCACAATCGGCGGCGCGAAGATGGCGCTCACCTACCGCAACACGCCCGACGAACCGGACGAGGACGGCATCACCTGCACGGTACGCGCCTCCGCCGCCGCCGCGCTCCGACTCTGGCGGGCGGACTGGCTCGTGCCCGGCGCCCTGCCCGAGAAGCTCGCCTACCTCCTCTCCTCCCTCCCCTCCGCCCAGCGCCGCGTCCTCCAGCCGCTCGACGACACCGTCGCCGGGCTTCTCGCCCACCTCCGCCCCGGTTCCGAACCCCTCCTCGACGCCATGCGCCACACCGTCCTCGAACAGTGGGGCATCCGCATCGCGCCCGACGCCTGGGCCAGCGTGCGCCTCCCGCCCCATCTGCGCGTGCGCTTCCGCATCCGCGACGACCACACCGGCCGCGTCCTCGCCGCCTCCCGTGACCTCGACGACGCCCTCTCCCAGGCCGGACTCGCCGCCGCCGCCCACGCCCCCTCCGTCCAGCAGACGCCCGCGCCCACCCTCGCCACGACCTGGGTCTTCGGCACGCTCCCCGAGAAGACGACCGACGCCCACGCCGGCTGGGCGCTCGAACACTTCCCCGCGCTCCACGACGACGGCGACAAGGGCGTGTCGCTCCACCTCTTCGCGGACGCCCGCACCGCCGCCGCCGCGCACGCCGTCGGCGTCACGCGCCTCTACCTGCTCGCCCTCGGCGGCTCCGTCCGCGCCCCCTTCCGCCGCAAGGCCCTGCCGCTCGCCGCGCAGCTCTACCTCGACTCGCTCGCCTACGACGACGCCCGCCTTGCGGCGGACCTCCTCGCCGGCGCCGTGCGCGAGACGTTCGTCCGCAACCAGCCCCCCGTGCGGGACGCGGCGGAATTCGACCGCCGCCTCCGCGACCTGCGCGGCGCACTCGGCGAGAACCTTTCGGAGATGACGCGCCTCGTCGGTGCCGCTTTCACCGCGGCCGCCACGCTCGACGACCGCATGGAGGAGGTCGGCACGCCCGCCGAGACGGCGGATTCCGTGCGCACGCAGCTTGCGTGGCTCCTCTACCGCGGCTTTCCGCGCACCGTCCCGCTCGCCCGCCTTCGGCACTACGCGCGCTACCTGAAGGGCGCGGCCCTCCGCGTCGAGCGCGCCCGCACGAACCCGGCGGGCGACCTGTCGAAGGAAAACCGCCTCGCCCCCTACTGGCAGCTCTACGTGGATGCGGCGACGGGAACCTCAAAGGTGAAGTTCGACCCGTCGGCCCTGACGGAGATCCGCTGGCTTCTCGAAGAGTACCGCGTCTCCCTCTTCGCGCAGGAGCTTCACACGGCCGAGCCCGTCAGCCCCAAACGGCTCGACGCGAAATTCGCAGATGCCGTCCTCGACTAGTCCGCCGGCGCGTCCTTCACCTTGAGCGTCTGCCCAAGCCGGAGGTTGGCCGTCGGGGAAAGGCCGTTCGCCTTCGCAAGCTCATGGACCGTGCAGCCGCACTGGCGT
This sequence comes from uncultured Kiritimatiellota bacterium, assembly GCA_934643865.1. Taxonomy (GTDB): domain Bacteria; phylum Verrucomicrobiota; class Kiritimatiellia; order RFP12; family UBA1067; genus RUG572. The sequence goes on along the minus strand of CAKUCX010000086.1, from coordinate 5,213 downwards.
GCGATGCGCGTGAGCGAATCGCCGGGCCGCACCTTGTAGGTCTTCCAGCCGGCCGGGACGTCTGCGGCGGGCGACTCCCCCTCCGACGCCGCGCGCGCCTCCGGCTTCACGGGACGCTTCGCCTCGGCCTTGGCCGGGCGTCCCGCCTTCGCCGGACGCTCCTGCGCGCTCGGCGTCTCATGCGCCTGAGGCGTCTCCGCACCGTCCGCGCGCGGCGGCGGCGCCTCCGCGCGGCCATCCGTCTGCGGCGGCGGCGGCCCGTAGCCGTCCTGCGAGCCGCACCCGCGCATGCCCAGCAGCAAGCCCAGCACCGCGACGTGCAAGATCACGCTGCCCGCGAAGGCCACGCCCCACGCACCCATGTTCTTTACGTTCTCAAATGCCATTCGACCCTCGTCCCTGAATGTGCGAGAATGGGCGGCCCCGCTACCGCAGCCACGGCGCACTACAACATGCGCAGCTTGACGGGGGCCTCGTTGAGGATGCCGGTCTCCCGGATCTCGGCGAGCGCGGCGTCCACCGACGCGGCGGGCGCGGGGTGGGTGAGGACGACGACGGGCACGAAGCCCTTCTCGTCCACGTTCGCCGTCTTCTGCGCGGCGGCGGAGATGGAGACGCCGTTCCGCCCGAGGATCGTCGTCATCGTGCCGAAGGCGCCCGCCTTGTCCGCCACGTTGAAGCGCAGGTAGAAGCGGCTGACGATGTCGCCCGGCGCGCGGAGCTTCGTCACGCCCTCGCCGTAGGTCGGCACGGCGCGCGCGTAGCGCACCTCGCCGCGGGCCATGTTGCGGGCGATGTCGCCGATGTCGCCCACGACCGTGGAGGCGGTGGGGAGGCGCCCGGCGCCGCGCCCGTAGAACATCGTGTCGCCCACCATGTCGCCGCGCACCATCGCGGCATTGAAGACGCCGTTCACGCTCGCGAGCATGTGGTCGAAGGGGACGAGCGTGGGGTGGACGCCCACCTCGATGTCCGCGTCGTGCCTGGCGACGACCGCGAGCAGCTTGATGCGGTAGCCGAAGTCGGCCGCGTACTGCACGTCCTTTCCGGAGAGGTCCCGGATGCCCTCCACCTGCACCTGGTCGAGCGCGGGCTGGAAGCCGTAGGCGAGGGCGCTGAGGATGCAGGCCTTGTGCGCCGTGTCGAAGCCGTCGATGTCGAGCGAGGGGTCCGCCTCGGCGTAGCCGAGCTTCTGGGCGTCGGCGAGGATCTCGTCGAAGGGCCGCCCCTCGTTCTCCATGCGCGTGAGGATATAGTTGCAGGTGCCGTTGAGGATGCCGTGGATCTGCTGGATTTCGTTGCCGGCAAGGCCCTCGCGCACGGCGCGGATGATCGGGATGCCGCCGCCCACGGAGGCGCCGAAGTAGATGTCCACCTTGTTCTTCGCGGCCGCGTCGAAGATTTCCCTCCCGTATTCGGCGAGGAGCTTCTTGTTGGCCGTGACGACGGCCTTCCCGGCGTTGAGGGCCGCGAGGACGAACGTCTTGGCGATGCCGGTGCCGCCGATCGTCTCGACGACGATCTGGACGGAGGGGTCGGCAATGACGCCCTGCGCATCCGTCGTGAGGACGTCCGGGTCGACGGCGACGCCGCGGTCCGTCGTGATGTCCAAGTCCGCGATCTTCCGCAGCACGATGTCCACACCCAGGCGCGCGGCCATGACCGTGCGGTGGCGCAGAAGCCCCTCCGCCACGCCTGCGCCGACCGTGCCGAACCCCAGGATGCCAACTCCGACTTCTTTCATTTTTGCCTCTTCCTTCTTCCCTCGCGCCTGCGGAAGACCCTCCGCCGCAGAAGCAGTGTATATGATACCGCACGAACCCCCTTGCGTCAAATGCCATTTGAGACTATACTAGTGTGTCTATTTTCTTGAAAGGAATCCGCCTATGTCGTTGAAGAAAGCCGCTCTGTCCGCAGGCCTCGCCGCCGTCGTGGCCGCCCTCGCCGCCGGAACCGTCTCCTGGGCCTGGTCGCGCCGCGACACGCCCGAATCGCGCCGCTCGGCGCGCAAGGAGGCGAGCGCGGCGCTACGGGCCTGCGCGCCCGAGGCGGTGCTGCCCTTCCTGGAGCGGCTGGCCGAAAGGACCTCGTTCCACACCTGGTTCGTCCCCGCCCCCGACGGCTCGGCGAGCCCCTGGCGCTTCTGGACGCTGCGCTGCGGGATGCGCACGGCCGTGCCCTTCGACTACGTCGGCCAGCTCGTCGAGGACCAGTTCATCCGCTTCGCGGGCGACGGCGGCGCGAAGCCGGCGGACGTCGCGCGCCTGAAGGCCCTCCTCGCCTTCTCCGCGCGCCTCCTCGCGCGCGGCGTCCTCTCCGAGCCCGCCGCGGACGCCCTCCGCGAACGCCGCCTCGACGGCTTCTTCCTCTCGGGCGACTTCGACGGCGCGATCGCCTGCCTGGAGGGCGAAGGCGTGCCGAAGCGCTCGCCCGGCTGGTGCAAGGGCACGGCCGCCAAGCTCCGCGCGCACAAGGCGATGGCGGCCGGCGACAAGAAGGAGGCCGTCAGGCAGCTCCTCGTCTTCGGCGACTTCATGCTCTCGGACGAGCAGAAGGACTTCGAGGACTGCGACCCGACGACGGGCATCGTCTACTCGCGCGAGTGGGTCGTCGCCCGCAACTACGCGCGCTGCGCGAAGATGACCCGCGAGCTGGGCGACGCCGCGAAGGCCGACGCCTACCTCGCGGACGCGAAGAGGTATTTCGCCACGGCGCACGGGAAGGCCAAGGACGACCGCAAGTCGCTCGACGCGCTGCGCGCCGAAATGAAGGAGGCCGGCTGCGCCCTTCCCGCGCTCCCCGCCGAAGCCAAGTGAAGATCCTCTTCCTCTTCATCGACGGCGTCGGGCTGCGTGCGCCGGCGGCGGACAACCCCGTCAACCCCGAAGTCTGCCCCGCCTTGTGCCGCCTCATCGAGCGGCACAGCGTGCCCATCGACGCCTGCCTCTCGGTCGAGGGACTTCCGCAGTCCGCCACCGGGCAGGCGACGATGTTCACGGGCGTCAACGCGCCGCGCGCCATGGGCCGCCACTGCGAGGGCTTCCCGGGGCCGAGCCTGCGGCGGATGATCGAGGCGGACAACCTCTTCCTCCGGCTCAAGGCGCGCGGCAGGCGCGTCAAGTTCGCCGACGCCTACCTCGTCGAATCGGCCGACGAGCTCGTGCCGCGCCGCTTCAAGAGCGTGACGACCGTCATGGCGCTCACGACGCCCGAGGTCGTCTCCACGCTCGGCGACCTCCTCGACGACCAGGCGCTCATGCAGGACCTCACACGCGAGACGATCCAGGACCGCTACCCCGACGTGCCCGTCGTCACGCCCGAGGACGCCGCCGAGCATCTCTTCGACCTCGCGCGCGCGCACGACTTCACGCTCTACGAGTTCTTCCAGACGGACGTCTCGGGCCATTCGATGGACTACGACCGCGCCTGCGCCGTCCTGCGCACCTACGACCGCTTCCTCGCCCCGCTCGTGCGCTTCACCGAGGCCGCCGGCATCACCCTCCTCATGACCGCCGACCACGGCAACATCGAGGCCATGAACGAGCGCGGCCACACGCGCAACCCCGTCCCCTTCATCGCCTTCGGCCCCCGCGAGGCCGAACTCCGCGCGTCGGTGAAGTCCCTCGTGGACGTCACGCCGGCGATCCTGAGATTTCTTTAGCCCCCCCCCCCCCGGAAGACGCCCCTCCCGAATTGACGGAAATCGCACGCTTTGCTATGCTCTGACCCGTTCAGGCGCAGGCAAGGCGCAGGGACGTTCATCACACACGAAAAAGGAGTGACATCATGGCGGTGACGGAAACGACGACGGAGAGCTGGGGCTCCCGGCTCGGGAACTCCATCAAGGGCGTGCTCATCGGCCTCGTGCTGTTCATTGCGGGCTTCCCCGTCCTGTTCTGGAACGAAGGCAACGCGGTGAGAACGCGCAAGGCGCTGGAGGAGGGACAGGGGGCGTGCGTGCCCGTGGCGTCCAACGACAAGGTCGATCCCGCGCAGGAAGGGAAGCTCGTCCACATGACGGGCAAGGCCGACACGAAGGACGTCCTGAAGGACGACGCCTTCGGCGTCACCCGGAACGCGATCAAGCTGAAGCGCAAGGTCGAGATGTACCAGTGGGTCGAGACGAAGACGACGACCGAGACGAAGAACGCCGGCGGCAGCGTGACGAAGACCACGACCTACGACTACAAGAAGGACTGGCGCGAAAAGCCGGTGGACTCGTCCAGCTTCAAGGAGGCGGGCCACGACAATCCGGCGACCATGGAGTGGTCTACCGAGAAATGGACGGCCGCAAACGTCTCGTTCGGCGCCTTCCGCCTCTCCGGAGGCCAGATTGCGTCAATCGGCGCGGCGCAGACGCTGGCCCTTCCGACGAACTTCGTCTGCCCGGTCGCCCGCGTCCAGGTGAAGGGGAACACGATCTGGGTGCCGAACGCCGCGACGCGGAACAACCCGAAAAACGTGCGCGACGTCGCGGCGCAGCCGCGCGTGGGCGACCTGCGCGTGACGTTCACGGAAGTCCTCCCGCACGTCGTCTCGCTCGTCGCGAAGCAGCAGGGCGACACGTTCGGCGCGTTTGTCGCCTCGAACGGCAAGAAGGTCCAGCTCCTCACCGACGGCGAGAAGTCCTCCGAGGAGATGTTCGCCGACGCGCAGAGCGCCAACACGATGATGTGCTGGATCATCCGCCTCGTCGGCGTCGGTCTGATGTTCATCGGCCTGACGATGTTCTTCAAGCCGCTGAGTGTGCTTGCGGACGTCCTGCCGATCCTGGGCGATCTCGTCGGCATGGGCACGGGCTTCGTGGCGGGCGTCTTGTCGCTTGTCTGCGGCCTCTCGACGATCGCCGTCGCATGGCTCTTCTACCGCCCCGTCCTCGGCGTCGCGCTGTTTGCGGCCGTCGCCGCGCTCGTCGTTCTGCTGCTGAAGCGGCGAGCTGCCCGGAAGGCCGCCGCCTGACCTTCGCCACACACACCATCGAACTGAAACGCTCACCCAAGCCAAAGAGAAAGGCTCTCCACCATGAATCGACTCACAATTGCCGCCTGTGCGGCGTTTTGCGCGGCCGGCGCGCAGGCGGCAGACCTCTACGTGTCGCTCGCCACCGGAAAGAACAAGAACGCGGGCACGAAGGAAGCCCCCCTCAAGAACCTCTGGAAGGCCCTCGAAAAGGCCGAGACGGGCGACGTGATCCACCTCGCCGAGGGCAACTA
>CAKUCX010000085.1 GCA_934643865.1 uncultured Kiritimatiellota bacterium | reverse complement strand
GTGGTCGCCGCCCCCGACGCCCAGAGGGGGGGGCGCCCGCGCACGGGGGGCGGGGCGGCGCGCGCCGTCGAGCCGATCGCGGGCATCCTCATGCATCCCTATCCCTGCGTCGTGCTGCGCACGGGGCTGCGCCTCGCCGAGGGGGCGCAGATCGGCACGGCGACAATCGTCCGGATTGAGGCGGACCGCCTCGTCCTCCGGGACGGCAAGGCCGAATTCACGTGGAGGCCCTGACCATGAACCTCCTGGCCATCGAAGAAGAGCTTGCGGGGCCCGGCGCGGCCGCCGCCCTCGCGCGGTACGACGCGCAGCTCGTCGCGCTCCAGGCGCGCCTCGCGCGCGCCTGCGCGGACGGCCTTCCCCCGGCGGCCTTCGCGCGCTGCGAGGGCCTGGACGCGGCCGTCACGGTCGCGCGCAAGCTCCTGCGCCTCCAGGTCCGCGCCGCGCCGCCTTCCGACGTCTAGCATTCAATTCGCAAAAAAACAAAGCAAACAAGGAGAACGACCATGATTCCCTCAGTCCATGATCCGAAAACGAAAGTCGGGATGTACGACAACGTCAGCACGATTACGCGCGTCGGCGACGGCGGCCAGCTCGGCCTCGACCAGATCATCCACACCGACAACGTCTACAACGCCCTCCTCAACGCGGCCAAGACGATGGAAGACCGCCTGGCGCAGTCGCTGAAGACGTACCAGGAACACCCGGACGTGCAGGCGAACCTCCAGCAGCTCCAGTACGACCTGCAGCAGTGGAACCTCGCGCTCACCACGATGACGAACATCCAGAAGAACATGGCGGACGCGCTCAGCTCGATCGCCTCGAACTTCCGCTAAGCCCTCCCCGTGTTCGACCTGACGGCAGATGAGGCGCGCCTCCTGCTGAACATCGCCCTCATGGCGGTGGGCGCGAACCGCTTTCGGAGCGCGGCGAAGATCCTCGCCGTGCTGGAGCGCTTCCGGCCCGAAGCCCCGTCCGTCGCGGCGGCGCAGGCGGTGGCGCTCCTGAGCGCGGGGCAGTTCACGGGGGGCCTCGACTTCCTCGACGGCGCGGCGCGCGTGCGCTTCCCCGGCAATCCGATGCTTGCGGCCTTCAAGGGGCTCGCGCTCCTGCGGCTCGGCCGCGCGGACGAGGCGGAGGCGCCGCTTCGGCTTGCCGCCGCCCAGACGGCGGACCCGGCGGCCGCGCAGCTTGCGAAAGGACTGCTCGAAAGTTAAATCGCCGCTTTGCGGCTTTAAATGGTTAAGTCGCCCCTGCGGGGCTTTAAGTGGTTAAGTAGTTAAGTAGTTAAGTGGTTAAGTGGTTAAGGAGTTAATCGGATGTGCGAGGCAACTTAAAGCCGCGAAGCGGCGATTTAACTACTTAAAGCGAAGCGACTTAATTTCTTCTTAGGAGAAAGACAATGAACGAGTCCATGATCATCGAGGCGGTGCGGGCCGCCGGCGGCGTGCAGGGGACGTTGGCGCCCCAGCAGGTGGCCGCGGCGGCGGATCCCGCCGCCGTGGCGCGCTTCGAGGCCGCGATGGCCCCCGAGGCGCCGGCGGGGATTCCCTTCGCGGCCGAGGTCGCGGCGACGTTCAACACGGCGCAGGGCAACTACCAGGAGATGCTCCACCGCGTCCACGCCCTTACCTCGCTCTCGCGCTCCCACGCCCTCTCCGCCGCCGAGCTGAGCGAACTCCAGTACGAGGTCGCCAATCTCTCGTTCCAGCAGGAGATCGTGACGAACATCGCGAAGAAGGCGAGCGACGCGGTCTCCACGCTCGTGAAGAACGGCTAGCATGTTCCGGGAAAGGCTTGTGATGAGACGCATGCTCTGTTGGACGGCGCTGGCGCTGCTGCTGGCCGGATGCGACAAGGAGGCGACGCTCTTCTCGGGGCTCGCGGAGAGCCAGGCGAACGCCGCGCTCGCCGCGCTCCTCGAAAGCGGCATCGCCGCGACGAAGGCCCCCGGCGACGAAGGCACGTGGAACGTGATGATCGGCGAGAAGGACTTCGCCGCCGCCGCGACGCTCTGCGAGCGGCGCGGCCTGCCGCGCCGCTCGTTCAACGGCGTGGGCGCGGTCTTCAAGAAGACGGGCATGGTGTCAAGCCCGAGCGAGGAGCGCATTCGTTTCATGGACGCCATCGCCCAGGACCTCGCCCAGACGATCTCGATGATCGACGGCGTCGTGGACGCGCGCGTCCACGTCGTCCTCCCCGAGAACGACCCGTTCGCGAAGAACACGCTGCCCAGCTCGGCGGCCGTCGCCCTCCGCAGCCGCTGGGACGCAGACCTCACGGAGGCGATCCCCCAGGTGAAGTCCCTCGTGAAGAACGCGATCGAGGGTCTTGTCTACGAGAAGATCTCCGTCACGGTCTTCAAGGACCCCCCGCCAAGGAAATGATGGACGCGGACGACAGACGGCTTCTCCTGACCGCCGCGTGGCTGTTTGCGCGGCACGGCCAGGGCGCGCGCGCGCGGACGCTCTGCGAGGCGCTCGTCGAGGACGACCCGCGCGACGGCGTCTCGGCGGTCGCGCTCGCCGAGCTGCGCCTCGCCGAGGGCGACGCGGCCGGCGCGCTTGCGGCCTTGCGCGCGGCGGACGTCCCGCCCGCGCTGGGGCGCGCGGAGGCCCTGCTCGAAGCGCGCGCCCTCGCGGCGCTCGGCAAGGCGGACGAGGCGGCGAAGCGGTGGCGGCGGCATCTCGTGGCCGCGAAGGGAGGGGCGCGCACATGGATCTGAACGAGGCGCGCGCGCTCGTCGCAAGCGCCTTCTGGCCGAAGGTGCGGGACGCCTTCCTCGCGACGGGCGCCTTCGAGGTCTACCCCAAGGACGACCCGCGCCGGCTCGCCTACCTGGACGACGGCGTGCGCGCGGAGATCGACCGCTGGCTGGAGGGCGTCGCCCATCTCGACGAATGGCGGAAGGTCGTGGATGGCCCGGCCGTGCGGCGGCTCAAGGCGGACCATCCCGGCGTCTACCCGGACGTGCTGCGCTACGCGGCCTACTTCGCGGGCCGGAAGGACGTGCGGCGGCAGCTGATGAAACTCAAATTTCCCGAGGCGTACGAGCTATGCTACTCCTGAAGAAGAAGACCTTTGACGTCGAATCCGCGGGGACGCGCGTCGCGGCGGACGAGGCCGCGCTCGTCGCGCGCGCCGAGGCGGTGATGGCCGCCGCCGAGGCCGAGGCGGCGGAGACGCGCCGCGCGGCCCAGGCCGCCTACGAGGCGGAGAAGGCGCGCGGCTACGCGGACGGCCTCGACGCGGGCAAGGCCGAGATCCTCATGCAGAAACTCAACCTCGTCGACGAGAGCGTGCGCTACATGGCGTCGATCGAAGACAAGGTGGCCGAGATCGTCCTGAAGGCGCTCCGCAAGTGCGTCGCGGAGATCGGCGACCGCGAACTCGTCGTCCAGATCGTGAAGAAGGCGATGCAGGCGGTCGTGCGCAGCCAGCGGCAGATCGCGGTCAAGGTCAATCCCGCGATGGTCGCCGTCGTGAAGGCGCGCGTGAAGGACCTTCTCGCCGAGTTCCCGTCCCTCGCCTACATCGATGTCGCGGAGGACCCGCACCTCGGCGCGACCGCCTGCGTCGTCGAGACCGAGGCGGGCCTCGTGGAGGCGTCGGTCGAGGGGCAGATTGCCGCCATCGAGAAGTCCATCCGCAGCAATTTCGCGAAGGAAAAATGAGCGCGTCGTTCGACTATATCACGCAGGTGCTGGACCGTGCGGTCGAGGATGCGCAGCCCATCGAGGTGAAGGGGCGCGTCATCCAGGTCGTTGGCACGATCATCAAGGCGTCCGTCCCCGGCGTGAAGGTCGGCGAGGTGTGCATCCTGCGCAACCCCTGGGAGAACTTCGAGGTGCAGGCCGAGGTCGTCGGCTTCACGCGCGAGGCGGCGCTGCTGACCGCGCTTGGCGCGATGACGGGCATCTCGGCGCAGACGGAGGTGATCCCCACGCGGCGCGTCCACATGGTGCCGGTGGGCGATTCGCTCCTCGGGCGCGTGGTGGACGGACTCGGGCGGCCCATCGACGCCGAGCGCAAGGGGCCGATCCGCCCGGAGGCCTACTACCCCGTCTTCGCCGACCCGCCCGGTCCGCTTGAGCGCCGCATCATCTCGCGCCCGATCTCGCTCGGCATCCGCGCGATCGACGGGATGCTCACGTGCGGCGAGGGGCAGCGCATGGGCATCTTCGCGGCGGCGGGCGGCGGCAAGTCGACCCTCCTCGCCTCCATCATCCGCAACACGGAGGCGGAGGTGTCGGTGCTCGCGCTCATCGGCGAGCGCGGCCGCGAGGTGCGCGAGTTCATCGAGAAGGATCTCGGCGAGGAGGGCCTGCGCCGCGCCGTCGTCGTCTGCGCCACCTCCGACCGCAGTTCGATGGAACGCCTCAAGGCCGCCTACGTCGCCACGTCGATCGCCGAGTTCTTCCGCGACAAGGGCAAAAAGGTGCTCCTCATGATGGACTCCGTGACGCGCTTCGGGCGCGCCCAGCGCGAGATCGGCCTTGCGGCCGGCGAGCCGCCCACCCGTCGCGGCTTCCCGCCGAGCGTCTTCTCCGAACTGCCGAAGCTCATGGAGCGCGCGGGCAACTCCGCGAAGGGCTCCATCACCGCGCTCTACACCGTCCTCGTGGAGGGCGATGACATGACCGAGCCGATCGCGGACGAGACGCGCTCCATCCTCGACGGCCACATCATCCTCTCGCGCAAGCTCGCGCAGGTGAACCACTACCCCGCGATCGACATCCTCGCCTCCATCTCCCGCTGCCAGTCGGCCATCGTCCCGAAGGACCACAAGGAGGCCGCCGCGAAGCTGCGCGAAATCCTCGCGAAGTACCAGGAAGTCGAACTGCTCCTGAAGATCGGTGAATACCAGAAGGGCGCCGACCGCGCGACGGACGAGGCCATCGCGAAGATCGACAAGGTGAACGCCTTCCTCTGCCAGGGACTCGCGGAGCGTCCCGGGTACGACGAGACGATCCGCCGCCTGAAGGAGGCCGTCGCGTGAACGCGCCGCTTCTGGAGCACGGCATGGCGAAGGTCGCCGCCGGGGTGTACCTTGCGGCGGCGTCCCAGCCGGCGGCCCACTTCGGCGCGGCGCGCCTCGCGGGCCTACGGGGGCTCGTCGTCCCGGACCGCGCGGCGCTGCGGCGCGTCGAGACGGCGGGTGACGCCTACTTCGCCTCCGCCGGGGCCCCGTTCCTCACGTTCCTTTCCCTTCCGTCCGACGCGCCGCTCTCGGCCGTTTCCGCGAAGCTGCTCGTCGCGCCCCTCGCATCGCGCGTGCGGGGGTGTTCCCTCAAGCTGATTCCCCTCAGCTTCGCCCGCGCGACGCCCGTCACCGAGTTGCGGACGGGGTGGGCCGTCCTTGCGACGCGGAGCCGCACGGCGCGCGTCGCGCTTGCGGACGGCGAGACGCTGACCGTGCGCCCCGACGCGCTCGTTGCCTGGCTCGGCAAGCCGCCGACGGGCTTCTGCCCGAAACTGCGGATCTGGGACGTCCTTCTGCCGCGTGCCCCGCGCAACCTGTCCTTTTCCTTCCATGGCCCCGCGACCGTCTGGTTCGAGGGTGCCGCCCAACCGCCCCGGAGGCCGCATGGGCTACGCGCTTGAGAGCATGCGCAAAATCCGCACGATGCGCGAGGAGCGCGCCGGGACGGAACTGACCGGCGCGCGCCGCGCGCGCGCGGCGGCGGAGCGCGAACGCGACGAGAAGACCGAGGCGCGCGCGCAGTTCGAGGCGACGAAGGACGCGCGGCGCGACCGGATCTACGCGGCGGTGATGGGACGCCGGGTGACGCGGGACGACCTCGACCGTGCGCGCGAAGCCGTCACGCGCATCGACGAGGAGGGCGTGCTGCTCGCGGAGGCGGAACGCGCGGCACAGGCCACGCTGGAGACGCGCGACCGGGAAGCCGCCGCCGCCAAGGCGCGCTACGCGGCCGCCGCGCGGAACAAGGCGAAGATCGAGCAGCACCGGCACGTCTGGGAGGAGGAAGACCGCCGCCTTCAGGAGCTGCGCGCGGACATGGAGTTGGAGGAGTTCACGGGAAGGAGGCTGACGAGCGATGACGACGATACCTTCGATTGAGCCCGCGACGTGTTCCCCCGCCGCAGGGGCGCCGCACGTTGACGCCGCCGCCTCTCTCCCGCCGGTCGGGCCGCGCGCCTGCGCGTCCGAACCTCTGCGGTCGCTTCCGGGCGCGCCGCGCGCCTGCGCATCCGAACCTCTGCGGTCGCTGCACGCGGCGGCCCTCCCGTTTGCGCAGCTCCTTGCCGACAATGCCATCCTCCAAACCGTCCTGGAGTCGATTGTCGCCGCCCCGTTATCGCCGACCCCTTCGCCCGAACGATCTGTCGAAGCGTCCGCGCCGTCCACGTTGGCCGTGCCGTCCGCGCCGTCCACGTTGGCCGTGCCCTCCGCCCCGCCCGCATTGGTAGGGGGCGACGTCCTCGGCGCCCCGCGTCCTGGCGTGGAGGTTCCTTCGGCGGAATCGTCGTCCGTCGTGTCGCCCGTCGTTTCCACGCGCCCGGATGCGGCTGTGGAGGACGGATCCTCCGTCGCGGCGCTCGCGGCGCGCCGAGGACGTCGCGCCCTACCATCGGAAGGGGCCGTGCCGGGAGCCGCATCGCCCGCATTGGCCGCGCCGTCCGCGCCGTCCGTACCGTCCGCATCCGCGCCGTCCGTGCCCTCCGCCCCGCCCACGTTGGCCGTCCCGTCCGCCCCGCCCGCATTGGTAGGGGGCGACGTCCTCGGCGCCCCGCGTCCTGGCGCGGTGGTTCTCCCGGCGGAATCGTCGTCCGTCGTGTCGCCCGTCGTTTCCGTGCGCCCGGATGCGGCTGTGGTGGACGAATCCTCCGTCGCGGCGCGCCGAGGACGTCGCGCCCTACCATCGGAAGGGGCCGTGCCGGGAGCCGTGCCATCCACAACACCCACAACGCCCGCGCCGCCCACACCATCCGCGCCGTCCGTGCCCTCCGCCCCGCCCACGTTGGCCGTACCTCCTGCCCCGCCCGCATTGGTAGGGGGCGACGTCCTCGGCGCCCCGCGTCCTGGCGCGGAGGTTCCCCCGGCGGAATCGTCGCCCGTCGTGTTGCCCGTCGTGTCGCCCGTCGTGTCGCCCGGCGTTCCCGTGCGCCCGGATGCGGCTGTGGTGGACGAATCCTCCGTCGCGGCGTTCGCGGCGCGCCGAGGACGTCGCGCCCTACCATCGGAAGGGGCCGTGCAGAAAGCCGCGTCGCCCGCATCGTCTGCGCCGTCTGCCCCGTCCACGTCGTCTGCCCCGTCCGCGCCGTCCGCCCTGCCTGTCTCGTTTGCCGTCCCGGATGTCTCCGCGCCCGCTGCTGCTCCCACCGCCGCCCCCGTCACGGCCGTCGAGGCCGTCGTCGCCGCGTTCACGCCGTCTGTGACGCGCGCCGTCGAACCGGCCCAGGTACTCGTCGAGGCCGCGCGGGCCGTTGCGGACACGCTGCTTGTCACGCCGGGGCTGTTGCGTGGCGAAGGGGAGATTCGCATCCAGCTGCGGCCGGACGTACTGGACGGGACGGAGATCCACATCGTGGTTGCGGGACGGCAGTTGACGGTTGCCTTTACGCCGCCCACGCCGGACCTTGTGGCGTTGATCGAGCAGAGTCGTCCGCAGCTGACGGCGCACCTCGCGGAGCGTATCCATGCCTTTCAGATTGCCGTGGACGTGCGCCGCCGGGTGCGCAGCGAGGAGAGGGGTTGAGCATGGATGCCGTCGCATTGCTGAAGACGTGGCCCGACTGGGAACATGCGAGTCTGGAGACGGTGCTGGCCTCGCCCGCCTGGCGCATGCCCGTGCGGTATGGGGAGACGGTGGCCACGCTTGTGCGCGCCGCCGCGCTCCCCGACGACGCGATTTCTCTTGCCGTCACGTTCGACGGCACGCCCGCCGTCCTCGCGCTCGCGGATTCCGCGCTCTATCCGGATCTCCACCTCCTCTGGAGCCGCCGTGCCGATCTGCCGTCCGCGCTCCTGCTGGCGCTTGTCGAGAAGGAGTGCGGGAATCTCTTCGCGCTCCTTGAAAAGCTCACGCGCCGCCTCTTCGGCGTGACGGGCTTCGCCGACGCGCCGGGCGCGCGGTCGTACGCCTTTGCCGTCGCGGGGCTTCCCGCGCCGCTTGCGTTCGCCCTGGAGCTTCCCGCCGAACTGCTGCCCGTCTTCGGCGACCTCGCCTGCCTCGATCCCGCGCATCCGTCGATTCGCGGCGCGGTGCGGGAGATCCGTGCGGACTACGGGGCGCTGGCGGTGACGGACGACGAACTTGCGGCGCTTGCGCCGGGCGACTTCCTGCTGTCTCCCGGTGAAACGGCGGCGCAGTGGCTGACGGCACCGCCCGCCGACGGGGCGGCGCATGTCCTCGCCGCCGCCGCGCAGACGGCGACGTTCGCCGCGTTCGCCGATGACGCCCTGCCGCCTCCGCCCCCGCCGGCGGAAGGGCTTCTCCTCGTCAGGGGCGGACGCCACTATGCGGTTCTGGCCCCCGACCGGGTGGGCGAAGCGGCGGCGTACCGTGTGATGGAAAGGAAATAGACACCCATGTTCCAGACAGACCCCTTCGGACTCATCGTCCTCCTGATCGGCATGTCGCTCGTGCCGTTCCTCGCGATGATCGCGACGAGTTACCTGAAGATCGTCGTCGTCACCTCGCTCATCCGCAATGCGCTCGGCATCCAGTCGATTCCGCCGAATATGGTCCTCAACGCCCTTGCGCTCATCCTCTCGTTCTACATCATGGCCCCGACCGTCTCGGAAAGCTGGCAGACCCTGCAGAAGGGGATGAAGGACAACAAGCCCGAAGTCCTCTACCAGACCGATCTCGCCGTGCGCGCCGCCGAGCCCTACCGGCAGTTCCTCATCCGCGAAACGTCCGAGACGCAGGTTGCGTTCTTCACGCGCACGGCCGAGAAGCTGTGGGCGACGAAGGACGAGGCGGGGAACGTCCGGCCCGCCCAGGTGGACACGAAGAGCTTCTTCATCCTCATTCCGGCCTTCTGCGTCTCGGAGCTCACGAAGGCGTTCCAGATCGGCTTTCTCGTCTACCTGCCGTTCATCGCGATCGACATCATCGTCTCGAACATCCTCCTTGCGATGGGCATGATGATGGTCTCGCCCGTCACGATCTCGCTGCCGTTCAAGCTCCTCCTCTTCGTCATGGTCGACGGGTGGACGCTCCTCATCCAGGGGCTCGTGCAGTCCTACATCCACTAGGGGGAGACACGCCATGAGCCACGCGCAACTCGTCTTCTACGCCCAGCAGTGCCTGATCCTCGTCCTGAAGCTCTCGCTCATCCCGATCGTCGTGGCGACGGTGATCGGCATCCTCGTCTCGCTCCTGCAGGCCCTCACGCAGGTCCAGGAGCAGACGCTCGGCTTCGCGGTGAAGCTCATCGCGATCTCCATCACCCTCATGGCGGCGAGTTCGTGGATGGGTGGCGAGCTCTACCTCTACACGCAGGACATCTTCACGCACTTCCCGTTTCTCGCGCGCTAGGGCGCGTGTAAAGAAGCGGTTGGATGGCCTGTCCCGAAGCGGTTGGGTGGCCTGTCCCGCAGAACCTATGGCGTGTTGGCGATGAGGCCAACGCGCAGGGCGCGCGACGTGACGTCTTCTCGCCGCCTGCTTCTCGCTCCGCTTTTTCTTTCACCGCGACACCTGCTTCTCGTTGCGTCTGAGGTTGTCGAGACAGGCCTGCGGAGGTCCGCAATTCATTGCGGCCGAACGTATCACGGCCGAACGTATCACGCCGCGCGCCGCGTGGAGGGCCACAATCTCCGAACCCGTCACGCCGCGACGCGGCTTTCAAGCACGATACGGCTTTCAGGTAAGATTATTACGCACTGAAATCTCATTGCGTCCTGCCCATTGCGTCCCGTCTTGCCCCAGCGAATCCGCAATCTCGCCATCTTCAAGATTATTATGCGCTGAAATCTCATTGTGTCCCGACCACTTCATCCCAGATTGCCCTGCCGAACCCGTCACGCCGCGCGCCGCGACGCCTTTCAGGCAAGATACGGCCTTCGGGAGAGATTATTACGCGCTGAAATCTCATGGTGTCCCGACCATTACATCCCGCCTTGCCCTTACGAACCCGCAATCTCGGCATCTTCAAGATTATTGCCTTCGAGATTATTACGCAGTGAAATCTCATTGCGTCCCGCCGGCCCCTCTGCTAGACTGTGCGGCGGCAAGGAGGGGAAAGGCATGGCGGCGAAATCGGACACGGCGTTGCGGGGGACGGCGGAACGGGCGTCCGCGCGGACGGCGGCGTCTGGACGGGCTGCGGCGTCCGAAAAGACCGCAGCGTCAGGACGGGCCGCGGCGTCCGAAAAGGCTGCGGCGTCTGGACAGGCTGCGGCTGCGGCGTTTGGACGGGCTGCGGCAGCTGGGACGGCTTCGGCGTCCGCGCGGCTGCGGGCGGCTGCGGAGGCGGCGCGTCGGGCCGCCGCGGACACGGCGCGGGCGGTCTCGGAGGAGGTGCGGGAGAGCTTCCGCGCGTGGGTCGAGCGCAACTTCTTCAATCC
>CAKUCX010000084.1 GCA_934643865.1 uncultured Kiritimatiellota bacterium | reverse complement strand
GCAGCGCGGCAGGCGCGGTCTCCACCGACGGCGCGGGCGGCACGGGCGGCGGCTTCAGGCGGCGCAGGCCGAGCGGATCGTCCAGGCAGACCTCCACGGCGACCGTCCCCGCCACAAGGGCCAGCGCCACGAGGCCGTTCGCCAGCCACATGCGCCGCGCGCGGCGCCCGGCGCCCGGCGCGCGCTTCTCCCCGAGCAGCTGCCCGCCGTAGCCGTCGCCCTCGTAGTCGATGAGGTCCTGCAGGATCGTCCCCGCCTCGCGCGCGAAGCACTCCAGGTAGGCGTAGGGCAGCTTGCCGTAGCCGCGGTTCCCCCAGCCCTCGCCGAGCGAGTTGCGGATGATGAAGTAGCCGCCGCCCGCGTAGGCGGAGCTGTCCATGTACCCCACGATCAGCAGGCCGTGCCGGCCCTGCCAGGCGTTGACGGCGACGAGACGCCCTTCGGCGTCCGCCTCGGTCTCGGGGAGCGCGTAGGTCTCGCCGTCGCAGCCCGCGAAGAAGTCCACCGTCACGACGACCGGCATCGCGCGCCGCCCGTTCGCGCCCGCGAGGATGCCGCGGATCTCGTCCACGTTGTTCGGCGTGCCGAGCCGGTAGAGCCCGTGCAGGACCCGGCGCTTCTCCGCGTCCTCGCGCGCGCCGGGCGGGAACTCCACGCGCCCGGCCGAGCTGGAGCCGAAGACCGACGCCCCCTGCGCCGACGCATACGGCCACAGGCCGTAGCGGCAGACGCCGTACGTCTCCAGCGCGCGGAAGCAGCTCTGCAGCAGACAGCCCTGCGCGGCGGCGAAGCGCTCGCGCACGCCCTCCTCGAAGCGCAGCAGATAGGGGCGCACGACGGGCGCGGCCATGCCGCCGTTCGCGTCCGCGAGCATCTGAAGCTGGACGATCTCCCTGTGGAAGACGCTCTCGAAGCCCGCGTCAAGCGGCTCGCCCGCGCGCAGGCGGACGAGATTGCGCTCAAGGCCGTTGCGCTCGACCTCCTTCGTCGCCGCAAAGAGGAACTGCACGCTCAGGCGCGTGCGCAGGTCGTCGAAATACTCCAGGAGGGCCGTCACCGCGCTCGGCACGCACGTGCCCTGAAGGGCCTGCTGGTAGACGGGCGGCATCCGGCCGACGAGGGAGACGGAGCGGGGAAGCTCGGCCGAGCGGCCGGCCCCGCGGTAGACGCCTTCCTTGACGGCCCGCAGAAAGGCCGCCTGCTGGACGGGGAATCTGTACGAAGGCGCCGCCACCGACACGTCCTCAGCGGAAAAACGCGAGCGTCCCCTTCACGGTCTCGCCGCCCGGCGCGCGGAACGAGACGTCTGTGTCCTTGATGCCCGCGAGGAAAAGCCCGAACGGGATCTGCGCGCGGCCCGCCACGAGCGGCAACGCCACGCCGGAGAGCGTGAAGACCCCCGCGTCGCACGGCCCGCCGTCGGCCCGCGTCACCGCCAGCGTCAGCATCGTCTCGGCATCCGCCTGGGGCGGCACCGTGAGGGAGGCCCGCCAGGCCTGCGGCGCGTCCGGCGCGCCCGCGCTCGCGAACGTGAACGTCACCTCCTCGTCCGGCGCGCGGACGGACGGCTGCGGCGCGGACGGCCCCGCCGCCAGGGCGAAGCCGTCCTCGTTCCGGACCATGAACGACATCTGGCGCGCGGCGGCGAACGCCGCCAGCCGCTCCGCCTCCACGACGGCGTGCGGCCGGCAGTAGTCCGCGACGAAGCGCTCGATGAACGCCGCTTCGCCCGGCGCCATGTCCCGTTTCTTCTCTTCACTCGCGTTCTTCATGTTGTACCTTCAACTTCTGCATGTCCTTCACCGCCCGGGAGAACGTCTGGTCCACGTTCGCCTCCGAACTCATGCCGAGCATGCGCTTGATGTCCGCCGAAGACAGGTTCATGCGGAGCCTGAGCCAATGGACGTACGCCCGCATCGGGTTCTTCCGGTAGAGATCGGCAAAGCACTTCTGCACGAGCTCCCATTGCTCCCGACGCCGCACCGCAGGGTCTTCGGTGGGCAAGGCGTCCCGCCCCCGCGCATCTGACAGGCGCTTCGAAACTTTCTCCTCGAATCCGCGCCCCTCCTCGTCGCCCTCCCGCTCGCCGGCGCCTTCAAGGGACGTGAGGCGCGCGTCCGGCCGCGCCCGGTGGATGTAGCCGCGCACGTAGGCGCGCATCCAACCCCAGAGGCTGCCCCCGTCGTCGCGGTAGAGCGCGAGCTTCCCGCCGCCGACCATCTCGACGTAGAGGAGGCTCATCAGCTCCTCGGCGGAGATGCCCCAGGCGCGCGCCTTCGGCCCGTTGCAGAAGCCGCCCACCTCCGGCAGCACGGCATACTCCCAGGCAAGCGTCCAGGCCGCCGCGTCCTGAAGCTTCAGATACTCCCAGACGACGTGGTCGTCGGCCCCTTCAAGTGCGTTCGCCATCACATTTTCCCGTTCCCGCCCTGCTTCGGCGCCGCGCGCGGCACGACGCGGATGCCGCGCAGCTGGTAGGGCGCCCAGTCGTTCGTCCACGTCGTGTCCCGGAACGGCTTCTCGAAGAGCGCCGCGTCGGGCACGATGTCGTCCGCCGTCCCCTGCACGCCGTCCGGGCCGCACGAGAGGAGGACGGGCAGCCCGTTCGTCCCCCCTTCCGGCGCGTAGACATAGGCGCGCTTCCAGGGGTCGCGCGGCAGCGGGTCGGCCCAGATCCGCTTGTGGATGTACGGCCCCACCCAGCCCGCGTGGCGCGAGGTCTTGCTCGCCAGCGCCTCCAGCCCCCCATCCTCCAGCGTCGGGTAGACGCCCGTGTGGAACTTGAAGCGCCCCAGCGCCTCCGCGAAGGCGTCCACGCTCTTCATCGCCATCTGGATCTTCCCCGTGCGCACCTTGCCGGCCTGGCCGCCCTTTTCGCCCGCCTTGATGAGGGAGAGCCCCAGCGTCGCGAGGACGGCCATCAGGACGAGGTAGAAGACGGGTCCCCGGCGGAAGGAGGGCGCGCGCATCCCCAGCTGGCGCTTCTTCGCCTCGAACTCCGCCTGGATCGCCTTGATCTTCCGCTGCCGCTCGGCCTTGGAGAGCGGGGGCTTCTTCGCCGTCGTCATGCGATCTCCTCCAGAACGAGGTCCCGCGCGGGCGGCGGCTCGTCGGCCCACGCCACCGCCGCCTCGACGAGCGCGGCGGCTTCCTCCAGCCGTTCCGGGCGCGTCGCCGTCGCCACGCGCGCAAGCGGCGCGCCCGCCGCCACGCGGTCGCCCCGCGCCACGCAGAGGTCCACCCCCGCGCGCGCGTCGATCGCCGCCTGCGTCGTCTCCCGCCCCGCGCCGAGCAGGAAGGCGGCCCGGGCCACCTTCTCCGCATCGACCGCCGCCACGAACCCCGCGCGCCCCGCCACGGCCATCCGCACCGGCACCGGTTCCGCGAGCTGCCGCCGGAACGCCTCCAGGTCGCCGCCCTGCAGCGCGACCATGCGCGCGAAGCGTTGGTACGCCGCGCCGTTTTCGAGGTTCCGCCGGCAGAGCGCCGTCGCGTCGGCGAGCGGCATCTGCCGCGCGAGCGACACCATCCGCGCCGCGAGCCGGACGGAAAGCGCGGCGACGTCGTGCGCGCGCGATCTTCCCATAAGGACGTCCAACGCCTCGCGCACCTCGTTCGCGTTCCCCACGGCGAAGCCGAGCGGTTCGTCCATCGCCGTGACGAGCGCGGCCGCCCGGCGCCCCGCGCCCTTCGCCCCCTTCACGAGGGCGTGCGCGAGCGCCACGGCCTCGTCCCGCGTCTTCATAAACGCGCCCGCGCCGCACTTGACGTCGAAGACGAGCGTCCGGGCGCCCTCGGCGAGCTTCTTCGAGAGGATCGAGGCGACGATGAGCGGGATCGAGGGCACGGTGCCCGTCACGTCCCGCAGGGCGTAGAGCTTCTTGTCGGCCGGCGCGATCTCCGCCGTCTGCACCGTGAGGGAGCAGCCGCAGGCCGCCACCACCTTCCGGTAGTCGGCGAGGGAAAGGGCCGCGACGTAGCCGGGAATCGCCTCCATCTTGTCCGCCGTGCCGCCCGTGAGGCCGAGCCCGCGCCCCGTGAGCGAGGGGACGGCGAGCCCGCACGCCGCCGCAAGCGGCTGGGCGACGAGCGAGAGCTTATCGCCCACGCCGCCCGTCGAATGCTTGTCCGCCGTCGGCAGGGGCAGATCGGCCCAGTCGAGGCAGGTTCCCGAATCGCGCATCGCCTCCGTGAGGGCCTGGGTCTCGGCGTCGGCCATGCCCCGGCAGCAGACCGCCATCGCGAACGCCGCCATCTGGTAGTCGGGCACGTCGCCCCGGGCGTAGGCCGCCACGAGCGCGCGGATGTCCGCCCCCGCGAGCGCCTTCCCCTCCCTCTTCCGGTCCAGCAGCAGCTTGACAACCATCTTACGCCTCCAGCAGCATGTCGCTCTTGGGGACGAGCGGGCGACCGCGCAGGAAGTCGCCGCCCGCGAGTTCGCGCGCGCCCTCGGCCTTGAGCGCCGTCAGGAGGAGGACGCCGTCGCCCGTGCGCACGACGGGCCCGCGCGCGCGGCACGCGACCACGGTGCCCGGCAGCTCCGCGCGCCAGGCGGGGTCGATGTCCGACGCCTTGAGGAAGTCGACGCCCGTCACGACGACGCGCCCCGTGTTGCCCTTGCGGCGGAAGCGCGCGGGCAGGAACGTGTAGCAGCCCGGCCAGGGCGTGTAGGCGCGCAGCAGGCGTTCGATCTCGCACGACCTCGCGCCCCAGCGGATGAGCCCGTCCGACTTCTTGATCTTGTGCGCGAACGTCGCGCGCGCGTCCTCCTGCTCAACGGGCGGGGGCAGCGCGCCCGCCTCGATGAGCTTCAGGGTCTTCGCGAACGTCACGCCGCCGGCGATCGCGAGGCGCTCCATGAGCGTGTCGCCCGTGTCGTCCGAGTAGATCGGCTCCACGGCCGTGCGCAGCACGGGGCCGTCGTCCATGCCGCGCCCCATGCGGATGACGGAGACGCCCGTCAGCTCGTCGCCCGCGAGGAGGGCCGCCGTGACCGGCGACGCGCCCCGGTACTTCGGCAGCAGGGAGAAGTGGCAGTTGATGCAGCCGTGCCGCGGCATGTCGAGGATGTCGTCCTTCAGGAACTGCCCGAAGGCGACGACGGCGATGACGTCCGGCTTCTTCGCGCGCAGCCAGGCGACGGCCTCCGGCGCGTTGACGTCCTCCGGCGTGATGCATGCGGAGATGCCGCGGTCGCGCGCGTACTTCCGGCACGGGCACGGCGTGAGGTCGCGGCCCCGCCCCGCCGGACGGTCCGGCTGCGTGACGACGCCGACCACCTGGAGACCGGGAAGCCGGAGAATCGCGCGCAGGCACATGGCCGACGCCTGCGAAGAACCCATGAAGACAATGCGCATGGGGCGTAGTATACCATAATCTGAAATCAGGGCGCCCGAAATCGGGGAGGGGGACGGGCGCACGTCCGACGGGCTACCGCAGGATCAGCACCGTGCCGCGCGGGCGGATGAAGAGCGTGCCGCGCCCGTTGAGCGCGCCGAGGAGCTCGGGGCGGTCGGCGAGCGAGACGTAGCCCACGAGGCTCCGCCCCGCGAGGCGGAGGCTGCGGACCGCGTTCGTGCCGTCGAAGTCGAGCGTCAGCTGCGCGCCCGCCGCGACGTCGATCTCCAGCGCCTCCGGCAGGTCGAGGGGCCGCGCCGTCTCGACGCGGTAGAGCTGCGCGCCGTCGACGAGCGTCGTGCGGTCCACCGTCGGCGTCCCCTCGCCACCCCACACGCTCCGCCCCTGGAAGCCGACGTCGTAGACGCCGCCCGCCTCGGGGATGCGCACGAGGCAGGCGTACTCGTGGAAGTTCGTCATCGCCACCGTGTCCGTCACGCCGAGCCAGTTCGTGACGCCGCCCCGCGCGCAGAAGAACGCGACGGGGTTCAGGCCGTTGCCGAACGAGAGCGACCCGGGGGTGCTGCGCGACTCGAAGTTCGCGGAGAGGCGGTAGAGCCCGCCCGTCGGGAACGTGACGGTCTGCGCGACCGTGTCGTCGTTCACGATCTTCATGCAGGCCTTGCCCTCGAACGCCTCCAGGCCGAAGAAGGTCTCGTAGAAGCTGTCGTACGGCTGCCGTTCCGAACCGTTGACCCCCTCCGGCTTCGGCGTGACCGTGACCTGCCAGGGCGTCCGGCTCTCGAAGCCGCCCTCGCGGAGCAGGTTCTCGCCCGGCTCCGCGACGAGCGCGAGGTTGTCGAGGATGCCGTGGCCGAAGTGCTGGCCCGCCGTGCGGAGGTCGCCCGTCAGCGTCAGCGTGACGGGCGTCGCGCCGTCCACCGTGAACACCCCGGGCCAGGTGCGCGGCAGGAGCGCGTACGACAGGTTCGTCACGACGCCGAGCGCAACCGCCGTCCCGCCGATCCGAAGGTCCGCCGCCACGACGTAGCCGTGCGTGCCCCACGTCGTCGCCCAGCAGCAGAAGTCCGCGCGGAAGCGCCACGTCCCGGCGGGCGGCGTGAACGTCGTCTCAAGCTGCGAGCCAATGCCGGACATGTAGAACTGCGTCTCGCTCCCCGCCCGGTTCCACGGCAGGTTGAAGTGGGCGTGTTCGTCCGTCCCCCGCACCGAGAAGGTCGTGTTGCTCGACGTGCCCTCCTTGTCCGTGCCATTGTTCTCGCGCAGGCACTGCCGCACCGTGAAGCCCGGCACGCGCGCGGCGTTCGCGAGGGTGAAGGCGTTCTCGAAGTCTTCCGCGTGCTGCTCGAAGCCGCCGTTCGGAAGCGCCCACGTGCCCGCGCCCGGCTCCCGCACGAGGCGGAAGTCGTCGAACTGCGTACAGCGGTCCAGGTTGTTCTCCTTCGACTTCAGCCAGAACTGGTACCGCCCCGCCGTCAGATGCCGCTTCACGAAGGTGAAGGTGCGCCAGGCGTACGCCGTCGTGCGGAAGGCGCCGAACGGGACGAGCGCGTTCGCGTCCGGCCCGATCATGACGTCGAGCTGCTCGCCGCCGAGCCCGCCGCGCGGCGCGGCGCGGAAGCTCAGCACGTAGTCGCCGTCGGACGGGATGTCGATCTCGCACCAGGCCGAGGCGTTGTTCTTCACGGCGAAGACGCCCGTCGGCGGCGTCTGCATCACCATGTTCCACTGCGGCGGGCTTCCGAGCCGCTGGTCGAAGAAGAAGACGGCGCTGTTGGCCGTGCTGTCGCCGATCAGGCCCGGCACGACGGCGTGCCACCCATGCGCCTCCTGCCCATTCGGGATGTACGAATAGGCCGCCGTGGGGGCCGTCGCGGGATACATCTCGAAGTCCGCGTCCGGGAACGCCGCCGCCACCGTCTCCGAGGCGGACGGGACGAGGCTCCGCGCCCGTTCGGGATCGGCGAGGCGCAGCTCGCCGCCCTCGACGCGCAGCTGCGTGACGCCCTCCGGGACCGCGTCGAGCGTGACGGGGCCCGTGCCGCGCTTGACGAGCCGCGTCTTGTCCTCCCCCGCCTCGGGCGGCGCAAGCTCCGGGCCCCAGGGCCGCCGTTCGGCGACGAGCGTGTCGCCCGCCGCGCAGACGAGCGGCAGCGCGTAGCCGAGGTTCAGAAGGCCCTCGTCCACTTGGACGCGACGCGCCGTGTTGCGCGGCTCGTAGGCGGAGCGCAGCGTGACCGTCTCCGCGCCCGTCTTGCGCACGATGCCGTCGCCGCGCAGCGCGACCGACGACGCGGCGGCGTGGTCCGCCACGAAGACGGCGTCCGGCGCGAGCGCCACCGCCGTCGCGGGGCACGACGCGGGCGGCGGGGTTCCCCGCCACTTCTGGTTGAGCCAGTCGGAGACGGCCATCCGCTCCGCCGCCGTGAGGTCGTTCGTGAAGAGGAGCGCCTCGCAGACGTATTCGCCGCCCGCGCGGTCGCCGCCGCCGTTCCTTTTGGTCGTGCCGAGGATCACGTTCACGGCCTCGCCGTCCACCTTCGGCAGCGTCGTCCCGGCCGTCGTCGTCAGCTGCATGTCGCGGTCGTTGTAGAAGCACATCGCGCCGAGCGAAGCCCCCAGGGCCTCCACCTCCACCACGTGCAGGGCCTGCGCCGGATAGGAGGAGGAGAACGGCTCGATTTCCCGGCCGTTCAGGTACGTGCGCGATGCGAAGATCGGCTTGTTCTCGCCGTTGTGGTCCGCCCAGATCCTGTCCTCGCGCTGGAAATACGGCGCCTTCGCCGTCGTGCGCTGCCCGAGGATGTGACCCCGGGATGTCGGCCCGCCGTGGACGACGAACACGTGGCGCAGCCCCTCGATGTTCGCCTGCGCGCCGTCCGGCTTCACCCAGTTCAGGAAGCAGCCGCTTCCAAAGCCCCGGCAGTAGACGCCCGGCCTGTCGAGGTAGGACTGGGCAAGCGGGAACGCCGTGAGCCATTCGTTCGTGAACGCGACGGCGCGCGTGTAGAGGTAGGGGCTCGCCGCGCTTCCGGCCCCCGTCTCGCGCACGTCGAGCCATGCGGCGACCTCGTTCTCCGTCCCCACCCGCAGCTGCACGTTCGTCCCGGCGTCCACCCAGAACGCCGCGCGGTTCATGATCTCCGTCGGCTCCGCGTAGGCGGCGGGCGGCTCCGTCGGCGCGAAGGCGACCGCGCCCTCGCGCACGTGGATGTCCACGGGCGCATGCTCGGTGAACGCGCCCGTCTGGAAGGTCAGCGTGCCCGCGCCGCGCTTTTCGAGGACGGCGCGGTCCGACAGGCGCACGGCCTCCATCTGCACGGCGTCTTCCGCGTTGGAGAAGACGTGCGTCTCGCCCACGCCAAGCACAATCTCGTCCGCCCCGGCGGCGGCCCACACGGCGAACACGCCCGCCGCCAGCGAAGCCCACCACCACGTCTTTCCGTTCGTTCTGCCCATTGTTCGCCTCCTCGTTGAACCAAACACCGTTCGCCTTTCAAGATGACGAAATTGAGTGTATAACGCCCCCCCCCCCCCATGTCAACTGCGTTTTTTAAGTTATGCCGTTTTCTTCGCCCGCGCCCGCGACGCGCGCGCAGACGGGGCCGTTCCCCCTGTGCGCCGTCTCACTTTCCGTCCCCTCCAGCCGACGGGCCGTCCAGGACATAGCGCCCGCCAACGGACGTCTTGAAGCGCAACCGCCCAAATTCGTCGCGATCCGTCGCCACGCGGCGGCCCTCGGCGTCCGTCACGGTCCATGCGCCATGCAGCTGAGCGTCTCCGTCCAGGCGCCGCACCAGCCGAGGTTCGCCACGGACATCGCCCAGACAAGCCCGTTGTCGTGTCGGTAGCGTTCAAGGACGCGGCGGTAGACGGGCCAGTCCCGTCCGGGGAAAAAGTCGCCGCCACGCAACACGGGCGCGGGACGCGAAAAGCCCAGCCGCCACCTTGATGGGCGAAGTGCCTCCTGCCGCGTCGGCCTCGAAGCGGAGGGGCGCAGGTTGTGCTATACTTTCGCGTATGCGAGCGAGGAATGAAGAAGTCGATGGATGTGAACGCGATGCGCGCGGCCTTGGGCGTCGTTGCGGGGGGGAGGCGGCACGTGCGTCCCGGCCGAAAAGGCCGGGACGCGCGAAATGGCTGCTCTACAACGCACTCTTCGCCGTCGCGTATGCCGCGATGCTGCCGTCGTTCCTCCTGCGCATGAAGCGGCGCGGCGGCTACCGCGCGCGGATGGGCGACCGCTTCGGCCGCTACCCCGCCGACGTCGCCGCCCGCCTCTCCACCCCCCAATCCCCCATCTGGCTCCACGCCGTCTCCGTGGGCGAGGTGCAGGTGGCCGTGCAGCTCATGCGCGCGCTGCGCGCGCGCGACCGGTCGATCCGCTTCGTCTTCTCGACGACCTCCTCGACGGGCTGGGCGACGGCGGAGCGGGCGCTCGCGCACCTTGCGGCGGACGGCCTCGGGAACGACGGGGACGTCCTCGTCTACAACCCGCTCGACTTCAACGGCTGTGTGCGGCGCGCGCTCGACGCGGTCCGCCCGCGCGCGGTCGTCCTCACCGAGACGGAGATCTGGCCGAACTTCATCCGCGCCGTCCGTCGGCGCGGCATCCCGCTCTACCTCGTCAACGCGCGCATCTCCGACCGCAGCGCGCCGCGCTACCGGGCGCTCCGCTGGTTCTTCGGCGAGGCGTTCCGCGCGTTCGCGAAGATCTACGCGCAGAGCGACCTCGACGCGCGGCGCCTCGTCGCGGCGGGCGCGGACCGCGCGCAGATCGCCGTCACGGGCTCCTTCAAGTTCGACGTCGCCCGCCGCGACCCCGCGAAGGAGCGGGAACTGGCGGACTGGGTGGGGGTGTCCTCGATCCTCCTCGGCGGCAGCACGTGGCCGGGCGAGGACGCGGCGCTCCTCGGCATCTACGCGGACCTCGTGAAGGCGCATCCCGAGGTCGCCCTCGTCCTCGCGCCCCGCCACTTCGAGAAGGCCGACGCCGTGGAGGCGAACATCCGCGCGGCGGGCTTCGCCTGCATCCGCCGCTCGCGGGGCGAGCGGCGGGCGCCCGGCGGCCCGGCGGCGGCCGTCTTCCTCTGCGACACGACGGGGGAGCTGATGGGGCTCTTCGGGACTGCGACGGTGGCGTTCGTCGGGAAGAGTCTCTGCGCGCACGGAAGCCAGAACATGATCGAGCCGTGCCTCTGCGGGACGCCGACGCTCGTGGGCCCCCACACGGAGAACTTCCGCCCCGTGATGAGCGACCTCCTCGCGGCGGGCGCGCTCGTGCAGGTCCCCGACGCGGCGGCGCTCAGGCGGGAGGTCTTCCGGCTCTTCGACGACCCGGCCGCGCGCGCGGCGCTGGGTCTGGACGACCG
>CAKUCX010000083.1 GCA_934643865.1 uncultured Kiritimatiellota bacterium | reverse complement strand
GGCCGCAGCCGCCTGCCGGGCGCGCCGCGCCGCCCGCGCCGCGTCCTGGGGCGACGGCGCGTAGGGCGTCGCCTCCGCGCCCGCCTCCACCTGGGGCTGCGTACACCACGCCGTGCCGCCCCCGTAGAGGCAGAAGACGAACCGCGCCTCGGTCGTTCCCGCCGGCAGCTCGGGCAGTGTGAAAACGAGGCGCGTCCAGTCCTTCGTGCCGGCCAGCTTCACCGGGGAGTCGTTCGCCGCCAGCCGCTTCGCGCCGGAAAAGCAATTGAGGGAAATGTAGGCGAGGCCGCCCGGCACGAGATCCCGCGTCTTCACCCACGCGCTCACCGTGTAAGGCGTCTTCGCCTGGATGCCGGGGACGGCGTGCGAGGCCATGTGCCAGACCGGCCCCTCGGCGGCAGACATGCGCAGGGAGGCGCGGCCGCCCCATGTCACGGATGGATCGGTCGCCGCGTCCGCGCCGAACGGAAGGTGCCAGCCCGGCGGTAGGCGTGCGCCCTTGTCCGACGGGAACATGGAATCGGGCAACAGGTTCTCGGCCCACACCCCCGCCGCCAACGACAGCGCCGTTGCGCACAGAACAACAACACGTCCACAGGGAAACCTCGTCGCCGTCTTCATCTGGACTTCTTCCCCTCTTCTTCTTCCAAGTCCGATTCCTTCTCGTTCTCGGCGGACGCGGCGGCGCGGCGGCACGCGAGAAGGCCGTCGAGCGCCTCAAAGGCGGGGAACGCCGGGCTGCGCACGTCGCATTTCACGAAAAGAGATCGGAAGAGGCGGCGGAAGCCCGCGCGGAAACGCTCGACGCGCAGGGCGTCGAGCGCCTGCCGCCGCGTAGACGCAGGCGCACGGCGGCGCAGCTCCGCAAGGCGTGCATCGACCTCCTCCGTCGTCAGCGTCATCTTGTCGCGCACTTCGCGGGCGACGAAGACGTCAATCAGCACGCCCTCCCTGAAGTCACGCTGCTTGACCTCTTCGGGCAGAGGCCCCTCGCGGAAGAACGCCTCGGGCGTCAGCCGACGGCTCTTGAGGCGCGCGGCCATTTGCGCGCGCGCGGCCTTCTCGTCCGCCGCCGACGCCGCGTAGCCGCGCGCCAGTGCCTCCGCGAGCAGGACCTCCTTGACGATCCACATCTTCGCGGCCGTGCGGCGCGCAGTGTCCGCAGAGAGCGGCCGCCCGAGGCGCCGGGCGTCGGCGGCCAACGCGCGCGCGCGAAGGTCGAGTTCGCCGGCGGAGAGGACGCGCCCGTTGACTGCCACGGCCGGACGCCAGGGCCGATGCCGCCACAGATGCGCGCCGCCTGCGGCAACGGCCACGAGGCCGAGGAGCACAAGCACGGCATGGACGGCGGCCCGCTTCATGGTTACGAAAATTCCGTGACCATGCCGTTGGCGACGACGTGCGCGGCGCGGTCGCCTTCGAGATGCGCAAGGACGGCAAGCGCGAAGAGCGTCGCGGCGCCCGGGCCCTGCCCCGTGATCACAAGGCCGTCCGCGACGACGGGAACGTGCTGGACGGGGCGGCCCATCTCGGGCGTGCAGGAGGGGTAGCACGTGACGTCCTCGTCCTCCAGGACGCCCGCCGCCTCCAGGACGGTCGGCGCCGCGCAGATCGCGCAGACGAGCCGCCCGTCCGCCTTCTGGCGGCGAAGGCGCTCCAGGAGCGGTTCGCACGCCTTCAGATTCTGCGTGCCTTCTCCGCCGCCGGGGAGTATAATGGCGTCGTATTCGCTTCCAAGGACATCTTCGAGGCGACACTCCGCCCGCACGACGAGGCCGTGCGCGGAGCGCACGTCGGGCCCGTCGCCCACGGCCGCCGCCACGACCTCGACTCCGCCACGGCGAAGCACGTCAATGATCGAGACCGCCTCGATGTCCTCGAAGCCGTCCGCGAGAGGAACAAGAACCTTTTTCATGATGAGGAGAGTATAGCAGAATGATGACCCCCGAGACAATTGCCAAAATCAAGGCGCTGATGGCGGAGGCCTTCGTCTACGAGGAGGACCTGGAGGAGTCCTTCATCCTCGGCGGCGGACCCGGCGGACAGAAGACGAACAAGACCTCGTCCGTCGTGCGTCTCCTCCACGCCCCCTCCGGCCTCCAGGTACGCTGCGGCGAGAACCGTTCGCGAGAAATCAACCGCTGGCTCGCCCGCCGCATGCTCGCGGAACGCATTCTGGAAAAGGAGCAGGGGCGCAAGAGTGCCGAGCAGCAGGCCCGCGAAAAGAAACGCCGCCAGAAGAGACGGCGTTCCCGCCGCCAGAAGCAGCGCATGCTCGCCGACAAGCGCGCCCAGTCCGAAAAGAAGGGCATGCGCAGACCCGTCGACTATTGAAGCCCGCGGCTTCAGCGCGGACGGAAGAGGCCGAGCCGCAGAACGGGGAGGACGCGCTCCGCGAGCGTATGGTCGAGGTCGAAGAGCGCGACGCCCGCCAGACCCGCGCGCCGCGCCGCGTTGATCTGGTCGATGACCTGGGCGGGCGTGAGGACGCTCTCGTTCGCCGTCACGCCGATGCCCGAAAGGAGACGGCGCGCGCGCTGCGGTGTCCGCGCCTGGGCCGCGACGGCGGCCGTGTACTGGGGAAGCCCCGCAAAGTAGTTCATCGGAACCGCGTAATCGACAAGGCCTCGGTCGATCCACGCCGTCCAGTCCTGTCCGACGGACGCCGCGCACGACGGGTGGCGCGAGAGAACGGCCGCCGTGAGCCACATGCGCGGGCGCGCCGCGCGCAGGCGGGCGCGGACGGCCGCGACGAACGTCCCGACGGCCGCCGCCGGATTCCGGGGCTTTGCGGCCGCCCCTTCGTACCAGCGCACAAAATCGAGGTGGACGCCCGCGACGGGATAGGCGCGCACGAGTTCGTCGATGGCGGAGAGAAGGTGCCACCGCACGTCCGCGTTCGACGGGTCGAGATACTCCGTCAGGCGGCTTGAGCGGTCTTTGAGCCGCCAGCCCCGCTTCGCGAGGGAGGCAAGGCGGGCCTTCGAGGCGCGCGTCGCGTTGAAGCAGAGAACCCACGCATGGACGCGCACGCCCGTCCCGCGCGCCGCCGCGAGGCAGGCTGCGAGCTGGTCGCCCTCGCGCAGGCAGACCTGAGACGTCGGGAGGATGCGCGAAGGATAGTGCGCGAAGCCTGCGCCTGCGACATTGACGAAGAGGTCCGTGACGCCGCTTTCGCGCAGAAGCCGCATTGTGCGCGGCCAGTCGCCGGGATAGAGGCCCTGGCCCGTGTGGTCCCAGACGGCGTGGAGTTCGCCCGGGCGGGGGCGCTGAAGGCGTCCGTAGTCGCGTTCGGCCGCACGGCGCGCGGCGCGGCGCGCCTCCCACGCGGCGGCGTTCCACGCGCCCGGCACGGCCGCCGCCGCGATTTCAAGGAGCGGACGCGCCTGCGCCTCCTCCGAGCCCGTCGCGCCGAAGACGTCCGTCACCCACCAGCCGCCCGCGACCTTCAGGGCCTGTGCCGCGCGGGCTGGCGACGCCGCGCGCGGGATGCGCGCGCCCATGAAGGCCGCAAGCGCGGGCGAATAGGACTGGAGGACGGCGAGCCGGCCGCCCTGCGCCCGGAAGCGCGCGAGCGCCTGGAGATGGGCGGCGGTGGGTTTCTGGCAGACGACGAGGTAGGCGAGACGCCGTCCGGCAAGGGCCGACGCGAGCGCGCGGTCGTCGACGAGCGCCGCATGCACGCCGCCCTCCGCGAGCCACCGCCGCGTCTTCTCCGCGAGCGACGCCGCGTAGGCGCGCTCCGACGCCGCGCAGGCCGTCACCGCCTGGACGACGGCGATCTTCGCGCGGGGCGGGGGCTTCGCCCAGAGGCCGGCGGCCGACGCCAGCAACGCCCCCACGAGGCCCGCTTTCGCCATCGTTCCTTTCACGTCCGAAGCTCC
This sequence comes from uncultured Kiritimatiellota bacterium, assembly GCA_934643865.1. Lineage (GTDB taxonomy): Bacteria > Verrucomicrobiota > Kiritimatiellia > RFP12 > UBA1067 > RUG572. Next base: position 7,003 of record CAKUCX010000083.1, on the reverse strand, counting down.
TGTCCGTCACAGCGCGGCGCAGGCCATGCGCGCCGCGTCGAGAAGTGCGGGGACGACGGGGCAGCCCGCTGCGCGGAGGCGCGCCGTGCTTTGGTGTCCGCCCTCGACGAGAAGCGCCGTCGCGCCGAGCGCCGTGGCGACCTCTGCGTCGTGAAGGGTGTCGCCGATGAAGAGGAGGCGGGAGGCGGAGGATGGCGTGAAGGCGAGGTGCTGGAGAAGTTCGTGGCCGCGCGCGAGCTTCGTCGCGCCGCTCAGGTCGTCGACGCCGCAGATCGCCTCGAAGAACGCCTGGACGCCTGCGGCGGCGGTGTCGCGCAAGAGAAGGTCCTCGCGCAGCGCGCTCAAGACAACCTGCCGCCCGCCGTGCGCGCGGACCGTCTCAAGGGCGGCGCGCGCGTCGGGGCGGAGGCCCTGCCGGGCGGCATGCAGGTTCACGTGGAACTCGACGCAGATCCGTTCCCATTCTGCGTCGGGGTCCATGCCGATGAGGGTATAGAAGGGGCGCACGGGGAAGCCGAAGTGCGCACGGTAAAAATCATGCGTGATGGTGGGGAGATGGCGCGCGACGAGCATTTTGTTGAGCGCCTGCACGCCTGCATCGACGTCGTCGAGCAGCGTTCCGTTCCAGTCCCAGATGACAAGAGGTGGTTGTTTCATGCTCTTTGAGGCATCCTGTTTGAAGCCGCATCCTGTTTGAAGCCGCCAGTATAGCGCATCTTGATTTGGCTTGTAAAGCGCGGGCGGCGGGCGACACGGCCCACGCCCATCAAAAAAGCATCGGGGACGCCCTTGTCCCGATTTTCTGGCTCGCCCCTGATTCCCCCGAAGAATCGGGACAAGGGTGACGTGGAATGGGAACGGGGCAGGCGACATTGACGGTCTGGCAGACGATGGGGTATACTGTCGCCGTTTTTCGAGGTTGTCATGCCATTCGCATCAGGTGCTCCAATGGTCCATTTCGATTCGCCCATGTCCTCTCCCCGTTCTCCGATCACCCGGCGCGCGTTCATCGGCGGCGCGGGCGCGGCGGTGACGCTTTGCGCCGTCGGCGCCGTCGCCAAGGATGAAAAGCCCGTCGTGCGCTTCGGCTACGTCACCGATTGCCACTATGCGGCGCATATCGACCGGCCCGGCGATCCGCGCCGCTACGCCGAAGGGCTTGCCAAGCTGCGCGCGTTCGCGGAGGCGATGAACGGCCTCGGGGCCGACTTCGTCGTCGAAGGCGGCGACTTCAAGGATCTCGGGCGTGCGCCCGCCGAATCGCTTGCCTATCTGGACGCGATGGAGGCGGCGCTTGCCGCGTTCAAGGGCCCGCGCTACCACGTCCTCGGCAATCACGACCACGACAACCTCACGAAGGAGGAATTCCTCGCCCATGTCGCGAACGCCGGGCAGGACCGCGCGCGGGGATGGTATGCGTTCACGCGCGGCGGCGTGACGTTCATCGTCCTCGACGCCTGCTACCGCCCCGACGGCACGCCCTACGCGCGCGGGAACTTCAATTGGAAGGAGGCGTTTCTGCCATCCGAGCAGGTCGAATTTCTCCGTGCCACGCTCGCCGCCGCGCCGGGCCCCTGCGTGCCGATCGTCCACCAGCAGCTCGACGCGGAGGACGAGACGTGCATCCGCAACGCGGCGGAGGTGCGGGCGGTTCTCGAAGCCTCCGGGAAGGTGACGTGCGTCGTCCAGGGGCACTACCACGAGGGGGCGTTCCGCGAAATCAACGGCATCGGCTACTACACGCAGAAGGCGAGCGTGATCGGCAGCGGTCTCGCCCACAACGCCTATGCGCTCATCGAGGTCTACGCCTCCGGCGCCGTGAAGGTGACGGGGTTCTCGTCCGCGCCCGTTTCCGCGACGGGGCGCGCGGCGCGCGGCGGCTGGACGGGGGCCGCCGCCTGGCAGCCCGGGCACTACCAGGTCCACTTCATCTACACGGGGCGTGGCGAGTCGATGCTCCACCTCTTCCCCGACGGCACGTCGCTCCTCGTCGACTGCGGCGACTCGATGCGTTTCCACAACACGCCCGCCGAAGTGCCGCTTCTGCCGGATCTCTCGCGCCGCGCGGGCGAATGGGTGGCCCGCTACGTCCAGCGCGTCAATCCGAAGGGACGCGACGTCGACACCTTCCTCCTCTCGCACTACCACGAGGACCACGGCGGCGGCGCACGCTACCACGGCGCGCGCATCGCCGCGCCGACGGGCGACTACTGGCTCTGCGGCCTCGCCGACGCCGCGCGCTTCCTGCGGTTCGGACGCCTCGTCGACCGCGCCTGGCCGACCTTCGACGATCCGCTGGACGTCCTGAAGACCGCGCGCGACGGCACGCCCCGCAACATCCGCGCCGTCTACGCGCACCTCGTCGCACAGGGAACGGTCGTCGAGCGCTTCCGCCTCGGCGCGCGCGACCAGTTCCGCCAGCTCGACGCCGCGCGGGCGCGGCCCGGCTTCGAGGTGTTCAACCTCTGCGCGAACGGCCGCTTCGTGCGGCGGGACGGCACGGTGTGCGACCTCTACGCCGACCGCGTGAAGGGCGGCGCGAAGGAACTCAACGAGAACGGGATGAGCTGTGGCTTCGTCGTCTCATACGGTCCGTTCCGCTTCTTCACGGCGGGCGACTTCTCCGACCGCGTGACGCTGCCGGACGGCACGAAGATGCAGAGCGAGGATCTGCTCGCCGAGGCGGTGGGGCCGGTGGACGTCGCGAAGATGAACCACCACGGACACCATGCGATGTTCCCGCAGCTCGTGAAGGCGCTGCGCGCGCGCGTCTGGACGGCGTGCGTCCTCGACCAGCAGCACGTCACGGACGACACGGCGGGCCGTCTCGCCGACCGCACGCTCTACCCCGGCGCGCGGACGATCCTGCCGACCTACATGCCGCTCCGCCGTCCGGAGACCCCGTTCGGACGCGCCTACCTCGCGGACGTGCCGCAGGTCGTCCGCGCTGAACCCTGCCATCTCGTCCTCGACGTGCCGCCGGGCGGCGAGACGTACACGGTCTTCTGCCTCTCCGCCGCCGACGAGGCCCTGCGCCTCAAGGCCGCCTTCGGCTTCTTCACAACGGAGAAGGGAGCGTCGCATCATGGCGCGTAGGCCCCCCACGACGTTCACCGTCGGCGCGCGCGGCAGCCGCCTTTCGCGCGTCCAGACCGCGCGCGCCGTCGCGTTCCTCGCGCAGACCTTCCCCGGCACGGCCTACCGCGTCGTCGCCGTGGAGACGCCGGGCGACCGCGACCTCACGACGCCGATCGAGAAGAGTGCGCCCGACTTCTTCACGCGCGACCTCGACGCGGCCGTGCGGGACGGACGCCTCGACTGCGCCATCCACTCCGCGAAGGACCTGCCCGCGCGCGTGGCAGACGACCTCGACTGGTTCTGGCTCCCCAACCGCGAGGACCCGCGCGACGGCTGGGTTCTGCGCGCGGGTCTGACGCTTGAACAGGCACGGCGGAAACGGCGCTTCACGATCGGCATTTCAAGCGAGCGGCGGCGCGCCTACGCGGCGGCGGCGTTCCCCAAGGCGACGCTGTGCCCGATTCGCGGCGCGATCGACGCGCGCCTCGGCCAGCTCGTTGCGGGAACGTTCGACGCGGTGCTGATGGCGCTGGCGGGACTGAACCGCCTCTACCCCGACGGTCCGCAGGGCGTGACGCTCGTTCCGATTCCGCTTGCCGAGTTGACGCCGCCCGAGGCGCAGGGATATCTCGCCGTCGTCTTCCGCGCGGGCGACGCGCGCTTCCAGGCGATGCGCCGGACGTTCGTGAAGGCCGTGCGGTTCGTCTCGGCGGGCGTCGGCGATGCGGGGCTCTGCACGGTCGCCGGCCGTCGCGACCTCGCCAGTGCCGACACGGTTCTCTTCGACGACCTCCTGGGAAAGGAATTGATCTCCCCGTCGCCGTCCGCACAGCACGTGATTCCCGTCGGCAAGCGCTGCGGCGCGCATTCGATGAAGCAGCCCGACATCACGCGCCTCATCTGCGACGAGGCGCGGAAGGGGCGGCGCGTCGTCAGGCTGAAGGGCGGTGACGCGGGCCTCTTCGGACGCCTCGCGGAGGAGACGGACGCCCTGACGGCACTGGGGATTCCCTTCCTCGTGCGCCCGGGCGTGAGCGCGCTCACCGCCGGAACGACGGGGACGGGGCTGCTGCTCACCCGGCGCGGCGAATCCACCGGCTTCACCGTCTACACGCCCCGCCGCGCTGGGACGGCGGCGACGCCTCACCCTGTCGCGGAGCCACCATGTGGGGAATGCGATCTCCCGACGCGCGTCCTCTTCATGGCGATGCGCGTCCTGGAGGACGAGGCACGGGCGCTCATCCGTGAGGGCTGGCCGCGCGAGACGCCGTGCGCGCTCGTCCTCGACGCGGGCGGCCCGGGCGAAGAGGTGCGGACGATGACGCTCGGCACGGTACGGAACCTTGCCGACGAGGCGCGTCCGGGGCTCTTTCTCGTCGGGGCGGCGGCGACGCACCGTTGGCCACAGCTTGGCGAGTGGGGCGGCCGGCGCATGCTCGTGACGTGTTCGGAGGCGCTTCAGGAGAAGGTTGCCGTGGCGGTCGAGGACCGGGGCGGCCGCCCGATCCGCTGGCCGCTCATCCGCCTCGTGCCGCGTCCGCTCGCGGTCGATCCCGCCGCCTACGACGCGCTCGTCCTCACCTCGCCGTCCGCCGTGCGCCTCTTCTTCGCGTCCTGCGCGTGCGACCGCCGCCGTCTGCCGGCCTTCTACACGTGCGGCGCGGGGACGGACGCCGAACTGCGGACCTTCGGCATTGCGAGCGACGTGATGCCCGCGCACGACTTCTCGGCAGACGGCCTCATCGCCGAAATCCGGAAACGGGATCTCGCGGGGAAGCGGGTGCTGCGCCTGCGGAGCGCGAAGGCGGGGCCGGCGGTTGCGCGGGCCCTGCGGCGTGCGGGGGCGCAAGTGGACGACGTCGTCCTCTACGACAACGTTTTCTGCGCGCCGGATGCGAAGCTGCCGCCGTTCGACGGCGTCTTCTTCGCCTCGGCGTCCGCCGTCGAATCGTTCCTCGCGCAGTACGGCGCGTCGAAGCTGCGCGGGAAGGAACTCTACGTGATGGGCCAGCCGACCCGTTCCGCCCTGCCCGCGCGCCTCGCCGCCAAGGCCCGGATGTGGCAGCCCGGGCGTTGAGCGAATGCGCGCGTCGCAGGGGGCGCGTTTTTGCTATACTATTCCGCCGATTCCCGTCTTTCGGGATGCGCGCTACGAACAACCCTTGAACCGACTTCTATGAACGCATTGGCACAACAGCTCAACAGGACGCTCGGCCCCGTCGCGGATCTGCTCTCGCCCGCCGGCCGGCGCCTCTACTTCCCCTACGGCGGCATCCTCGGCCAGGGCGCCGAGGCCCGGGCGTGCGGCATCAACGCGACGATCGGCATGGCGTTCGAGGAGGACGGCGCGCCGCTCGTGATGGACTGCTTCGCCGACCGGGTGAACCTGGCCCGCACGGCGTTCCTCTACGCGGGGAGCTTCGGCCTCCCCGCCCTGCGCGCGGCCTGGAAGAAGCTGCAGGTCAAGAAGAACCCCTCGCTGAAGGGCATCGCCTACTCAAGCCCCGTCGTCACGAACGCGCTTACGCACGGTCTGCGTATCGCCGCCGAGCTCTTCGCCGGCCGTGGCGACAAGGTGGTGATCCCCGACCTCTACTGGGACAACTACTCGCTCATCTTCGAGGAGGCGTGCGGCGCGAAGATCGAGACGTTCAACACGTTCCGCAAGGGCGCGTTCGACGCGGACGCCCTCCGCACGGCCCTCCTCGGCCCCGGCGGGAAGAAGGTCCTCGTCCTGAACTTCCCGAACAACCCCACGGGCTACACGCCGACGCTGGAGGACGCGCCGAAGATCGTCGCGGCCGTCAAGGCCGCCGCCGAGGCCGGCAAGCGGATCGTCGTCATCCTCGACGACGCCTACTTCGGGCTCGTCTACGAGAAGGGCGTCCACGGCGAGTCGCTCTTCGCCGCGTTCGCCACGCTCGACCCGAACGTGCTCGCCGTCAAGCTGGACGGCTGCACGAAGGAGGACTATGTGTGGGGTCTGCGCGTGGGCTTCATCTCCTTCGCGTTCAAGGGCGCGACGCCCGAGCAGCTCAAGGCGTTGGAGGCGAAGGCCGCCGGCAACGTGCGCAGCTGCGTCTCGAACGTCACCTCGATCGGGCAGAACATCGCGCTCGCGGCGCTGTCGGACAAGGACTACGCGCGGCAGAAGCGCGAGAAGTACGCCGTCCTCAAGAAGCGCTACGCGACGATTCGCGCGCTCCTCCGGAAGCATCCCGCCTGGGCGGAGACCTTCGAGGCGATGCCGTTCAACAGTGGCTACTTCATGTGCGTGAAGCCGATCGGCGTGGACGCCGAGCGCGTGCGCCGCCGGCTGATCGAGGCGTACTCCACCGGCACGATCGTCCTCTCGGGGCTTATCCGCCTCGCGTTCTCGACGGTGCCGGTGGCAAAGCTCCCGACGCTCTTCGCGAATGTCGACGCCGCCATCCGCGACCTGCGCGCGCAGGCGTGAACGGCCTTCTGCCCGCACTACCCTTATCCCGATTTTCCCTTCTTCTCGCCGCGCCTGAGGCTTCCAAAAAAGTCCTGGGGAGGGCTGCACTTGCCGGACGCATCACGCCGCGCGCGGTGCGACGCGGCTTTCAAGCAAGATGCGGCTTTCAATCGAGATTATTACGCGCTGAAATCTCATTTCGTCCTGCCCATTGCGTCACTGCTTGCCCTGCCGAACCCGCAATCTCGGCATCTTTAAGATTATTGCCTTCGAGATTATTACGCAGTGAAATCTCATTTCGTCCCGCCGGCCCCTTCTGCTAGACTGTGCGGCGGCAAGGAGGGGAAAGGTATGGCGGCGAAATCGGAAACGGCGTTGCGGGGGACGGCGGCACGGCGGCCCGCGTCCACGATGTCGTCCCCGTGGGCGCGGCGCGCCGGGGACGTCGCGCCCTACCATGGGTGCCATGGTGCGTGTGCATGGGTG
>CAKUCX010000082.1 GCA_934643865.1 uncultured Kiritimatiellota bacterium | reverse complement strand
CAGGCCCCGGCCTTTGCCGCCCGGGCGTTCGGCGCGCATGCGGGCGTGCGCTTCACGGGCGCGGACCAGACGGCGCTCGCCCTGCCGTTTTCGCAGATGACGCGGCCGGACTGGAACAACTGGAGCTGCGCATTCGTGTTTCGGGCGACGAAGAGCGGGCTTGGGCACGGAAGCCGCGACGACGGCCTGGGGCTCGTCTCCTGCGAGAACGACGCGGGCATGTCCAACAACGGCTTCTCGGTGAACATCGTCACGAACGGCCAGCTCACGGCCAACACGGCGGGCATGCTGGTGGACGACCGCCGTCCGCTCCGCCTCGACGACGGGCTGCCGCACGTCGTGGTGTTCTGCTGCGACAGCGACGGTCGCCACAACGGACAGGCGCAGCGCCTGCTGATGGTGGACGGGGTGCTGAACGCCGTCGTCGGCGGGCCCAACCCCGAACTCAACAAGAACGCGGACATGAACCTCAACTTCGGCCGCCTCTACGGGACGACGGGCTTCTTCACGGGCGACCTCGCCGAATTCGCCTGGTACGGCACGGAGAAGGGCCTCACCTACGACCAGATGGTGTCCGTCTCGCGGTCGCTTGCCGCGAAGTACGGCATCCGCCTCTACGACGAGGACGCCTATGCGACGGCGCCGACGCCGGGCGCCGGCCTCGGCGCGACGAACGTGTTTGTGGCGGCGGGGGCCGCGCTCCTTCTGCCGTCGACCGACACGGCGCCCTACACCGTCGGCACGGGGGTGGCGTTTGAACTTGCCGGCACGGTGAAGGGCACGCTTGTGTTTGCGGACGGGGGCACGCTGCGTGTGTCCAGGGCGGTGACGGGGCGCGTGGACAGGCTGGTCGCGGCCGGGGAAGTGAACATCGAAGTTCGCGAGGCGCCGTACCCGCTGCCGACTTGGACGCCCGTCTGCGCGGCCGCCTCCTTCGACATCGCGCACGCGACATGGCGCGTGGCCGGCCACAGGGGGGCGCAGGTCAAGGTCGACAACGGGGTTCTCTCGGTTCGCACGGCCGTCGGCACGATGCTGATCGTCCGCTAGCCGCCCCGGACGGGCGCGTCTCCTCGCCTCCGTCCGGTTGACGCGGCGTGCGGAGGCGAAGAAGACCCTCTTGTGTCGGCCAGGGTTCATGTGGATCCGAAATGGGAGGAACGCGCACCGTCGCGTCCGGCCGGAACGGTTGACGGGGCGGCCGGAAATGTCCTATAATGCGGCCATGAAGCAAAGCCTGTTGACGTTGGTCCTCTTGACCGCCGGCGCGCTGCCGGCGGCCGTGTTCACCTCCCCGAACGGGCGCGTCGCGTGCGACTTCGCCCTGCGCGAGGGCGTGCCCGTGGCCGTCGTCTCCTACGACGGACGCCGCGTGTTCGAAAGCGAGCTGGGGTTCAACCGTGCGAAGCTGGAGGTGCTGGACACCGCGACGCGCACGGTGAAGGGGGCCTGGAAGCCCGTCTGGGGCTTCAAGGCGGAGTATCCCGAGAACTACGTGGAGCAGACGGTGCGCCTGAAGCGTCCGGGGGCGGTGCAGGCCGATGAGACGCTGGAGTTGCGGTGCTACGACGAGGGCTTCGCCGTCCGCGCGAAGATCGTGCTGAACGTCTACGGCTCGGGCGAGATCAAGGGCGAGTACACGTGCTGGCGCTTCGCCGAGGGGGCGAAGGCGTGGTGCATCCCGGGAACCGAAAGCACGTTCCCGGCGGAGCCCTACGACCTGAAGGCGCTGGAGGACCGGGAAGCCTGGCGGATGCCGTTCACGGTCGAGATCCCCGGCGTGGGGGCCGCGAGCATTCTGGAGGCGAACGTGCGCGACTATCCGCGCAGCTACCTGCGGACGTCCGGCGGCGCGGTGCGGCCCGTGTTCGCGCTGGGGACGAAGGAGGGGCGCGGGGAGGTCGTCTCGCCGTGGCGCGCGGTGCAGCTCGCCGCCGACGCGGGGAAGCTGATCGAGACGGCGTACTTCATCGAGAACCTGAACGACCCCTGCGCGCTCGCCGACACCTCCTGGATCAAGCCGGGCCTCTCCGTCTCGGACCAAGGGAACTGCGAACTCGTCACGGACGACGTGATCGCCGCCGCGCGCGACGCGAAGCGGTTCGGCGCGCGCTACTTCCAGATCGACTGGGGCTGGTACGGCACCGAATACCCCTGGAGCGACGCGGACCGCGCGGCGTTCCGCGCGAAGAACCCCGAGGCCGCGCACGACGCCACCTGGGAGGCGAACACCCGCGCCGACCCCTACGCCGTCGCGAAGGGCACCGTGCCCTACCATCCGCAGTGGCCCTTCCGCAGCCAGCGGCGCGGCGTCGCGCTCGACATCCCGAAGATCGTCGCCGAGCTGAAGAAGATGGACATGGGCCTGGGACTCTACATCCACGGCGCGGTGCTGGAGGCGCACGACCTCGACCGCCTCTTCGCCACCTACGCCGCGTGGGGCGTCGCCGCGCTGAAGCCGGGCTTCGTCTCCTACGGCTCCCAGCGCGCGACGGAGTACATGCGCACGCTCGCCGCCACGGCGGCGAAGCACCGCCTGTGGCTCGACATCCACGACGCGCAGATCCCCGACGGCTTCGAGCGCACCTACCCGAACGTGATGATCACCGAGGGCGGCGGCGGCGAGGAGGGCAACCACCCCGTGCGGCAGGACGTGGCGCTGCCGTTCACGCGCTGCCTCTGCGGCCCGTTCGACTTCACGCCCCAGCTCTTTCACGACGGCAAGGCGATGAGCACGAAGGCCCACAAGGTCGCGCTCTTCCTCTGCTATCCCGGCCCCACGGCCATCATGCGCGGGAACGTGCGCGCGGCACTGGAGAAGGACGCCTCGATCATGGAATTCGTCAAGGCGCTGCCGTGGACCTACGACGACACGCGCGTCCTCGACGCCGCCGTGGCGCGTCACCTCGTGCTGGCCCGCCGCCGGGGCGGGACGTGGTATCTCGCGGGCATGGCGGGCGATGCCGCCCGCACGGCCTCCTTCGCGTGTGACTTCCTGCCCGAGGGGCGCGCGTTCGCGCTGACGCTCTGGCGCGACGACGCGGCCTCCACGGACAAGCCGCGCGGCTACGTGCGCGAGACGCGGCAGGTTCGCCGGGGCGACCGCCTGGAGATCCCGATGTCCCCGTCCGGCGGCTTCGTCGCCGTGCTGGAAGGAAAATAAGTGCGTCATCGGGAGGGTCGCGCTCCCGCGCGACCGGGCTCTGCAAAAGGACGGTGCCCCCGCCCGATGCCGGAATATGGTACACTGGCTACCATTTCAGGTCTACCATTTCAGATAAGGAAAAACGGCATGAAGCGCATCGTCTTGTCCATCATCGTCTGCGGCGCGGCGGTCATCGCGCGGGCGGAGACCAAGGTCGGCATCATCGGGCTCGACACGAGCCATGCGATCGCGTTCACGAAGATCATGAACGTGACGAAAGACCCCGCCGTCGCGGGCTTCCGCGTCACGCACGCCTACCAGTGGGGGTCGAAGGACATCGCCTCCGCGACGAACCGCTATCCGAAGTACATCGCGCAGATGAAGGAGATGGGCGTCGAGATCGTCCCGACGATCGACGCGCTGATCGCGTCCGCCGACTGCATCTGCCTGGAGACGAACGACGGGCGCGAGCATCTCTGGCAGGCCGAGAAGGTGTTCGCCTCCGGCAAGCCCTGCTTCATCGACAAGCCGCTCGCGCACAACCTGCGCGACGCGGTGCGGATCTACGACCTCGGCCGGCGGCTCGGCGCGAAGTACTTCTCGTCGTCCGCCCTGCGCTACGGAAAGGCCGTCCAGGCCGCGCGCGCGGGCGCGTACGGGCCGATCCGCACGATCGCGCTGACGGCACCCTCGCCCGAGGAGGAGCAGGGCACGCACAACTACTACAGCTGGTACGGCATCCACGGCTTCGAGCCGTACGTGACGGTGATGGGCACGGGCGCGGAGAAGGTGAGCTGCTTCCGCAGCGCGACGGACGACGTCGTGAACATCGCCTACCCGAACGGCCGGATGGGGCAGCTCCACCTCCTGCGCGACGGCTGGACGTATTCGGGGTACATCCTGCCCGAGAAGCCGAAGGACAGGAAGAACCCGGTCGTCGTCTCCGACGGCTACGCCGGCTACGAGCCGCTGCTGCGGGAGATCGTGACGTTCTTCCGCACGGGCGTCGTGCCGTTCCCGCCGGAGGAGACGCTGGAGATCTTCGCGCTCATGGAGGCGGCGGAGATGTCCGCGAAGCGCGGCGGCGCGCCCGTCACGCTCGCGGAAGCTCTGGCCGCCGCGCGGAAGTGACGGCTTGGCAGAGGGCATCACGCAAAACAGGCATCATCACGAAAGGAACAAGACCATGGCAACGGCAATGGCGCTTAACAGGAGGCATTTCATCAAGACCGGCGGCGGGGCGTTCGCTCTGGCCTCGGTCCATACGCTCTTCGGCGCGGCGGTCCCGTCGAAGAAGCTGCGGCTCTGCGTGGTTGGGTGCGCGCGCACGGCGAACCGCGGCAACGGCTTCGTCGTCGACCCGAAGGGCTTCCGCGGGCGCGGCTTCCAGGTGATGAGCCGCTTCGCGGAGCTGCCGAACTGCGTCGTGACGGTCCTCTGCGACGTCGACGCGACGGCGCTCGACGACGCGGCCGCCGAACTCAAGGCGAAGACGGGCGTCGCGCCGGCGAAGGTGAAGGACTTCCGCGCGGCGGTGCGCCGCGACGACGTGGACGCCGTGCTTGTCGCGACGCCCGACCATTCCCACTGCTACATCGGCGCCGAGGCGATGAAGGCCGGCAAGGCCCTCTACCTCGAAAAGCCGATCGGCATCTCCGCCGGCGAGGCCGAGATCCTCGCGGCCGTGCAGAGGAAGACGGGGGCGGTCTTCCAGCTCGGCACGCAGCGCCGCAGCTCCTACGCGACGCAGCAGGCCGTCGCCTACATCCGTTCCGGCAAGATCGGCCAGCCGCACTGGGCGAAGGCGTGGTGCCTCTCGGACCGTCCGGCAATCCGGGGCGTGAAGCCCGCGCCGATTCCCGCCTGGATGGGCGCGGACGGCTGGGACCTCTGGCAGTGCTGTGCGCCGCGCCGCGCCTACCGCTCCCAGATCGTCCACTACAACTGGCGCTTCTTCCGTGGCTACGGCACGGGCGACCTGCCGAACAACGGCCTCCATTTCGTCGACATCGCGCGCTGGGCGCTCGGCGCGGAGTGGCCGGAGCGCGTCTACGCGGGCGGCGGCCACCTCTTCTGCGAAGGCGAGGACTGGGAGTGGGACGACACGCACATGCTGACGGTGCAGTTCCCCGGGAAGAAGTACCTCACGTGGGAGGGCTGCTCGCACACGGGGGCGATGCCGTTCATGGGCAAGTGGACGGGCTGCCTCGTCTACTGCGACGACGGCGTGGCGTTCTTCGGGCCGCTGGGCGAGTCGGCAATCTACGACCGCACGGGCAAGAAGGTCATCCGGGAGTGGGCGGCGGCGGACAGCGGCGACCAGGAGGGCGACAAGCGCCTCTCCGACCCGATCCGGGCCTGCGACATCTGGCACGTGCAGCGCTTCACGGACTGCGCGCTCGCGGGCGACCTCGACACGGCCCAGCCGATTGACGCCTCGCTCAAGTCGAACCTGCTCACCGAACTCGGCAACGTCTCGCTGCAGATTGGCGAGGCCATCCACATCGATCCGGCGACCGGCAAGCTGAAGGACCCGAACGGCCCGGCGGCGAAGCTCTGGATGCCGCAGTACGAACCGGGATGGGAGCTGAAGGCATAACGACGCATTGTTTGTCCATGCAAGAAGGTCACACGAGATGAACGTTCAAGAATCCCGCATCGGCCGCTGTGTCGTCGTCGGTCTTGCATTGTCGGTTGCGGCAGCGGTCTCCGCCGCGCCGGCGGAATACGTCTGGACGGGCGCGCAGGACGCCTACTGGACGAACGCCGCGAACTGGACGGTGGGCGGCGCCGTCGCGACGGACGCGCCGGGCGTGCGGTTCACCACGAAGGACTGGCAGACCTTCACGAACCTGAACGCGACCGCGTCGTTCGGCGCGGTCGAGGAAGGTAAGCCGACGACGATCAACCTCGACGGGCTCTTCTTCGTCTCGAACCTCGTCGTGAAGGCGGGCGCGCCGAAGTACACGTTCGGCACGGCGGGCCAGTACCTCGGCCTCGCGCACGAGGGCGGGCGCTTCACGGTCGAGAAGGGCGCGGCCGCGCCGACGGTGGCGGGCGTCTACGGGTTTCTGTGGTATCCGGGGATGAAGGAATCGAAGCCGGATACCTACGACACGCCCGACGAGGCGCGGTTCGTCAATGAGTCGGAGGGCGAGCTTGTCCTTTCCAATTTCGGCAACACGAGTCCGAACGCGCCGTCATCGGGAATCGGCGGCACGTGGTGCCGGTTCATTGGCTTGGGCGGTACGGGCGACATTCGGATCGACTCCTGGTCGAAAAAGAGAACGAGTGTGGCGCTGAACCTCTACCCGGAAGGGGCTCAGCGTCTCCTCCTCGTCGGAACGACGGCAGACCCCAAGACGGACCAGCTCGTGCGCGGCATCCAGGTCGGCGGCGGGCGCAAGGCGACGGTCGTCGTTGTCGAAAAGACGCTGGAACTGGGCCAGGGGACGGAAGTGACGACGGGCAAGAAGAAGATGCCTGTCGTCCGCGTGCGGGACGCGGGAACGCGCCTCACGTTCACGGGCGACGGCGTCGTGGGGCTTCATGGAATGAACCAGAAGTCGAAGCCGGAAACGTTTGGCAAGGGCTTCGTTCCCGCCGGCGCGAACATCGACGCGGGGGCGGAACTGGTCTTCGCCTGCAAGGTGGACGGGTTCTTCGGCTCGAATGCCGTCACGCAGAAGAGTCCGCAGGAGAGCTTCTACTTCCATCGCGGCGCGGGCACGCTTTCGTTTACGCGCACGGACAATGCGTTCGAGGGCGGCATCGACCTTCTCAGCGTCGACGAGGCCAACGCGACGCTGGCCTTCACCAACTCCGGGCAGATGGGCCCGGGCACCATCCGCATTGGCAACGCGGGACGCCTGCTCTACACGGGAACGGAAGACCTTGCGTTCGATAGGGCGCTTGCAATCACCAACAAGTCGGTTGAGTTGAGCTATGTGAACACGGCGACCGTCGCGCCGTCGGCGACGGTCGAGCAGGGCGGCGCGGGCGCGCTGACGGTGACGAGCCCCGTGGACGTCTCGGGCACGGGCGGCAAGGCCGTCCTGACGCTCGCGAACAGCACGGCTGTAGCGGCGACGTGGGCGGGCGTCCTCACGGACGCGGCGGACGACTCGACGCTCGCGCTCGCGAAGACGGGCGCCGGCGCGTGGACGTTGACGGCAAAGAACACCTTTACGGGCGGTGCGACCGTCTCGGCCGGCACGCTCGTCCTTGCGGCGGCGGCAAGCCTCGCCGCGCCCGTGACGATCAAAGACGGCGCGACGTTTGCCCCCGCCACGGGCGCGGACCTCGCCTCGCCCGTGACGATCGAGGACGGCGGAACGCTCTTGATCGCCGAATCTCAGACGCTGCCGTTCGCGCTCGCGTTTTCGGGAACGGCCAAGCTTCTCCTCAAGCCGGGCATTGACGTGGTGATTCCGAAGGATTCGACGACGGTGGCCGAGGGCGCGAAGCTCGTACTCTGCCTTGGGGAAGGTTCCCGCGTCAAGATGTCGGACGGCTCCAAGCCGGATTGGCTGGGCTTCGCCTCTCCGCGCGGATTGTTCATGCCGATGAAAGTGGATAAGGACGGGTTCTTCGAACTCGTTGAAACCTCGTGGAAGGGTGCGGGCGGCGCCGCCTGGACGGACGCCGCGAACTGGACGAAGGGCGTGCCGACGGTGGACTGCGCCGCCATCGTGAACGCCGCGGGGACGGTCGAGGTGCCGGCTGGCGAGACGGCGACCGCAGTCGGCACGGTGGAGCTGGACGCGGGAACGGTGTCCGTGAAGGGGACGCTCCCGATCGAAGCTGCGGCGAACGTCGAACGGTTTGTCATTGGCCCTGAAGGTGCGCTGGATATCGACGGCGGCACGGTGACGGCGGCGCATGAGCTGGGCGCAAAGGACTACGCCCTCCATCTGGAAGGGGGAAGCCTCGCGCTCACGGGCGCGGCCACGCTCGACCTGCGCGCGTCCAAGGGCCTTCTCGGCACGGGCTCGGTGACGGTCGACACGACGGCCGGCGCCGCGATTCAGGTCTCCAAGGACGAAAACCAGGACGCATGCTTCTCGACGGGCGACAGCGAGGGAACGCTGGAGATGACCGTCGGGCGTCAGGCGTTTGCGCCGGCAAAGGCGGGCCACATCGTCTTTGGCGACCGCCAAAAGGGGACGTTCCGCCTGACGGTCGAAGACAGGGGCCCCGGCGACGCGAGCGCCTTGCTTGTCAACGGAAAACTCTGCCCGTATGCCTTTTATGTCGGCCGCCAGGCCGGCGTGGCGGACGTCGTGCTTCAGAGCGGGCGTCTCGGCGGCTCGGAGGATGGCTCCTGCAGGCGCGGCGTGATCGTCGCGGGCGTGACGGGCGCAGACGCGGTGGTCACGGGGCGCGTCACGGTTGCGGGCGGGCAAGTCTATGTTTCCACGACCTCCGAGAAAATTCCGAATCCGACTGACTATTGGTCGGGTGTCGGCTTCGGCGTCTCGACACAGGCGACGGATCCGTTGGCGGTGCGCGGCGAACTGAAGCTGGAGGACGGGCTCGTGCAGGTCAACAACAAGTCGCCGCTCGGCTTCGGTGTCGGCAACGCCACGGGCGTCGGCCTCCAGACGGGCGGAACGGTGGACGTGACGCAGAGCGCGGGCGCGGTCGTTCTCGGCTACGGGTCCGGTACGGGCGAATACGTCCTCTCGAACGGCACGTTCGCCACGGGCCGTCCGTTCTACGTGGGCGGCTGCCGGAAGGCGGACGTGCAGGCGAGTTATTACGAAGGTCGTCTGAGCCCCGCCGGAAGTCGCGCGGCGACGGGCCGCCTCTTTGCGCGCGGCGGCACGCTGGCGGCGACAAACGAGCTGGGCATCGTCGTCGGCGCGGACGGACGCGGCCGCCTGGAGATCGGTCCCGACGGCAACGTGACGACGACGACGCTCGTCCTTTCCAACAACGTCGAGGGCGTCCTTGCCTTCGAGCTTGACGCGCGCAAGGCGGGAACGCTCAAGGTTGATCGGCTCGTGATCGCGCCGGGCGCGAAGCTGGAGATCGACGCGCGAGCGCTTGCGGCGAATTCAAGCGGCACGATCCATTTGGCTGACTGCGGCGCGGTCGAGGGCTCGTTCGCCGCCTCGGATGTCACGATCCTGTCGCCGATCGGACAGGAAAAACGCTTCGCGCACGCGATGATCCTGACGGAGCGGAGCGGGAAGAAGGGCCTGTGGCTGATGATCCAGCCGCGCGGCCTGATCATGGTTATTCGGTGAAATCTCCGATGAGGCCGCGCCTTTCGCTTGTCTGCCTGGCCGTCTTTCCGCTTGTCGGGGCGGTCGCGGCGGAAAAGGTCGTACACGTCCACGCATTCGATGCGGCGGCGGCCTGCGCGGGCGCCGGCTTCGCCACGTGGGGCGGCGACAAGTCGGGCGGCGCGGCCTTCGACGCCGAAACGGGCGGGCTGCGCCTCGTCTGGACGAACTCCGTGGGGCGCTTCGCGCTCGGCAAGGCCCTTGACGCGAGCGTCTCCAACGCCGTCGCCTGCGCGGACGGCTTCCTGACGCACGTGCAGCTGACGCTCTCGGCGCGCGCGCTCGGCTCTCTGCCGCTGATGCGCAGCATGACCGCCCTCGGCTCCTACAGCAACGTCATCGGCTTCCGCGCGGACGGGTGCGACCACGTCGTGCGCGTGCGCCCCGGCGGCTTCGCGCGCGCAAAGGGCCCGTTCGACGCGAAGGGCCTGCACACCTTCGACATCGGCGTGTCCGGCGGCAGCGGCGACGTCACGCTGAAGGCCGTCGCGCTCGTCCTCGACGACGCGCGGCGTCCCGCGCCCGCGCCCGAGGTCGGGGTGGACGACTTCCGGCTCTTCCCCGAGCCGCGCGTCTTCCGTCCCGGCGCGGCGACCTTCCCGCTCGCGGGCTTCGCCGCGCCGCAGGGCTTTGGGGCGGGGGCCGACATGGCCGTCCGATGGTTCGTCGCGCGCGCGGCTCGCTTCTGGGGCAATCCCTTCGCGGCGACGAACGGGTTGCCGATCGTCTTCGCGCGCGCCGACACGCAGGCGGGCGAGGCCGCGCGCGCGCGCCTCGCCCTCGTGCGCAACTTCGACCGCGTGCGGGCCGACGGCTACGCCTTCGCCGTGCGCGCGGACGGCATCGACCTCGTCGCGGCGGACGCGGCGGGGCTGATGAACGGCGCGCGGACGCTGATGGACACGCTTCACCTCGCCACGGGGGACGCCGGCCCGGCGACGGCGCGCGCCGTCACGGTCGTCGACTGGCCGCGCCTCGCGAACCGTCTCTTTTACCTCCAGCTACCGGCGGCGGCGGACGACGGCGAGGCCGTCACGCCGTCCGTTCTCGACGACCTCTTCGAGCGCTTCGTCTATCCGGCGCGGATGAATCTCGTCGCGCTCGATCCCGTCGGCCGCTACCGCTTCGCCTGCGATCCCGAATCGGGCTTCCGCCCCGGCTCCTGGCAGCCGGCCGACCTGACGAACATGCTCGACCGCCTCAACGGCGTGGCGGTGAAGGCCGTGCCCTTCGTGATGTCGCCGGGCCACCAGTGGCACAGCCTCCTGCACGGCGGCCGCCACATGGACCTGAGCGAGAACGGCGACCACCAGTCCCTGTGCGTCCGCAACCCGAAGACCTACGAGGTCCTTTTCGCCCGCATGGCCGAGGTGGCGGGGATCTGCGCGCACAATCCCGGCGGCGCGTCCGGCTTCTTCTACACGGGCGGCGACGAGGTGCGCTGGCGCGAGAGGGACAAGGACGGGCGGGCGTGTCCGCGCTGCGAGGGGGTTCCGCGCAACGAGCTGCTGCTCGAACACGTCGTGCGCGTCAACGACTGGTGCCGCGCGCGGGGCTGGGCGATGCTGATGTGCTCCGACATGTACGCCTCGCAGCACAACGGCTTCAACGAGATGAAGGGGGCGCTCGTCGCGGACCGGCTGCCGAAGTCCGTCCAGCTCGTCCACTGGTCGACGCTCGACTGGGACGAGCTGCCGCTCTGGCAGGCGCGCGGGATGAAGAGCTGGCGCGTCATGACGGCGTACAACGACGATCCCCTCGGTCAGACGGGCCTCGTCGGCAACGGCATCGCGATGTACGTGGACCGGTGGTGGCTCTCGAACGCGCGCGGGCTTTCGAGCGAAGGCTACTCGCCGGCGGCGATCGCGCTCGCGGGCGCGGACGGCTGGGGTGAACCGCCCGCCTATCCGCAGAGCGCGGACGACCGCCTGGGGACGTGGGGCAACTACCTCATGCGGCGGTGGAGCCGCAAGCCGATTCCGCAGGCGAGCGCGCGCCTCGCCCCGGTCCGCCTCGCTTCAAGCGCCAACGCGACGGCCCCCTCGTCGCACGACGCCACGCGCACGGCGGCGGGCGGCGTGCCCGTCGCGCTCGTGCCCGGCGGCGCGGCGCGCGTG
>CAKUCX010000081.1 GCA_934643865.1 uncultured Kiritimatiellota bacterium | reverse complement strand
CGTTGGTGGCGGCGGGCGGTGGCGCGTCGGGAACGTCGCCGAGCGCGGCCAGAAGGGGCACGGCGGGCGCGTTCGTGGCGGCGGCCGGCGGCGCGTCGGGAACGGCGCCGGCGCCGAGCGCGGCCAGGAGGGCGAGAAGGGCGGTTGTCTTGTTCATTTTCCTGTCGTTCCTTTTGGTTCGTCGTCGCATTCGCGCAGCCGGACGCGGACGAGGCGGAGGGTCTTGTTGTCGGTGACGCCTTGTACGCGCCAGGTGAAGCGGCAGCCGTCGTGGTTGACGGAGACGAGGTCGCCGTCGGCGTAGATCTTGCCGTTGATCGCCACGGCCTGCCGCGCGTCCGCGCCGGAGACCCGGAGGACGCCGCCGATCTTGAGAGTCTTGCGGGCCTTGGCCCAGCGGCGGTCGGCCGACGGTGCGTCGGCGGCCGGCCGCGCGGCTGCTGCCGCCGCCGCGCTCGTGCGCGTGTCGTCCTCGTGCGCGGGTGCGGCGACGACGGCCTTGACGCGCGGCGCGTCCGAGATCGCCTCGCGGCTGCCGTGGTAGCCGACGGGCCAGAAGGGGTTGCGGAGCGGAATCGTCGCCGCGAGGAGGAGGGGAAGCGCGCTCATTTCGCCGTCGCCCCCTTCTTCTTCTCCATCGGCCATTCGAGGACGAAGACGATCTGCTGGGCGTCCGGGGTCGCCCGCGCCGTGACGGTCAGGCCCCCGAGGGCGACGAGCGGGAACTCCCGCTCAATGCAGCGCAGGAAGGTGACGGCCGCCTGGTAGGTTCCGCTGCAGGCGATGCGGATCGGGCAGCGGGCGAAGCGCCGCGCCGGCCCCGGCGCGGTGATCGGCAGGTCGATGGGCGGCAGGGCCTCGTACTCCATGCCGACGAGCCCGCAGCCGGCGGCCAGGCCGTCCACGAGCGCCTTCGCGCGCATCGCCGTCGATTCGAGGAGCGGCTCGATGAGCGCGGGGCGGTAGGCGGCGAGCGCGTCCTCGGCCGTCTTCAGGGCGTCGCGGACCTCGTCGGCGCGCGCGAGGTTCGCCGTCAGCGTCTGGTGGCGCGCGGTCTCCTCCTGCAGGGCGCGGCGTGCCTTCACGAGCGCCGTCTCCGTCGACTCGATGGCGAAGAGGTAGATGCCGGCGGCGAACGCGCCGAAGACGAGCGTCAGCAGCAGCGCGCGCTGGACGTTCGGGGCCATGTTCTGCAGGTTCACCGGTCGAACCTCCTTCCCGTGAGGCGGTACTCGACCTCGAACGCCATGAGGCGCGCGCCGCCGGGCGTGCGCGCGGCGTCCTGCCGGAACGAGCGGATCTTCGGGCTCTGCTCCGCCGCGCTCGCCGGAGACGCCGCGATGACGACGTCGTTCGTGAAGGCTTCGGAGGCCAGGGAGTCCATGAGCGCGACGATGGGGGCGTCCTTGGTCGCGCGTCCGGTGAGGACGAGCGACGCGCGCTCGACGTAGCCCGTCGGGCCGTAGAGCGAGAGGTCGGGCTTCTTCGGGCCCGTCTTCAGGGCGGCGGCGACGGCGGGCGGCAGGAAGACGGGAGGCGGCGCGGGCGCGGGGATCTCAAGCTTCACGAGCTGGACCTTGAGCGGCATCGCCTCGGCAAGGGCCGTGAGGAGGCCGCCGCGCCGGCGGATGGACGCGCGGTAGCGGTCGAGCTGCGCGCGCGCGGCCTCAAGCTCGCGCACGCGCGCCATCTGGGCGAGGACGTCCTTGTGCGCGGCGTCGCGCGCCGCCATCTCGCCCTTGAGCTGGCCGGCCTTCGCCTGCGCGAGCATGAGCTGGCCGCCGAGGATCGCCCACCAGACGGCCATGCCGAGGCAGGCGAGCGCGGCGAGGACGGGCAGCATGACGCGGAAGCGCACGGGCGAGGACGTGACGCGCTCGCTCGCCATGAGGAGGTTGAGGTGGCAGACGGGGCTCTTCATGCGTCCGCCTCCTCTTCCAGGTAGGCGAGCGCGGCGCCGAGCGCGCCGAGGAAGGCGTTCGCCGCAGGGCCCGCGAGGGCGGCGTCGGCCGCGAGCCGGTCGTCGCGTGCGAGCCCGTCGAACGCGGGCGGCGCGACGAGTTCGAGGCGCGCGCGCTCCTCCGCGAGCGCGCGCCAGTACGCCGCGCCGGCGCCCACGCCCATCAGGAAGGCGCTCTTCACGTCGACGCCGAGCTTGCCCGCGAGGTAGTCGCGCGAGACGGCCAGCTCGTCGAAGACGGGCGCGAGAAGGGGCCCGAGGACGGGGCGCGGGTCGATGAGCGTGTCGTCGAGGACGTCCGCCACCATCGCGTCGTCGAGCCCGAGGCCCTTCTTGAGCGCGTCGCGGATCGCCCGCGCGCCCGGCGCGCCGCGGCACGTGCGCCAGAGCGCGATATCGCCGCGCCGGTAGCCGACGATGTTCGCCGTCTCCTCGTTGACGAAGAGCGCGAGCGCGGATCCGCCCGCCGCGATGAACGCCGGCTGGCGCAGCAGGCTTGCGGCGAGGGCGGAGGGGCGCAGCTGGACGGAGACCGCCGTCGGGCGGCGGCCTTCGGGCAGGAGGCGCGAGAGCCAGAGGATCTGGTATTCGGGGAGGCCCGCCTCCAGGACGAAGTCGCCCTCGGTTGCAAGGGGCTTCATGACGAAGCGCGTGCCACCGTTCGAGACGGGCACGCCCGGCGCGGGCGTCGGCGCGTCGGCGGCAGGGGTGGCGGCGGCGGCGGGGGCGGGCTTCGCCTCGCGGCGGACGCCGAGGCGTCGAGGCTTCGCGACGGCGTCCTCGACGTGATGCATGCCGGCGGAGAAGTCGGCGCGGAAGGCGTCGTGCGTCGTCTGGGCGAGGAACATGTCGGGCGAGGTGACGGCCAGCGCGGCGTGCGGCGCCTGGAACGCGGCGGGAAGCGACCAGGTGCAGCTCTTGGCGGCGGCCTCCCACGAGCCGGGCAGGGCGTTGGCCGGTGGCGGAACGAACCCGGCGGCGGCGACGTGCAGCGCGCCCTTGCGCTCCGTCAGGCGGACGGCCGGGCAGCCGCGCGCGTCGCCCGTGAACAGGTCGACGCCGACGACATCGACGCCCCTGTGCCTTCTCCGCGTGCCGCCGCCGATTGTGATCGTCTTCGTTTTGGTCAGCTGGATCTCCATACTCAAAAGGACAATGTAGCAGATTTCGTGCCAAGTGTGGCGTGCCGGTGAGGCGCCGTCTCTTCAAACACCCGCCATGTGAGGCCAGAAATATGATATAATGGCGCCCATCATGACGAAGATTCTGATTGTTGACGACGAACCCCGGATTCTCCTTCTGATGAAGAGCCTCCTGAAGGCGAACGGCTACGAGGTCGAGGCGGCGCGCGACGGCGCCGCGGCCCTGGAGGTCGTTCGCGCGGGCGGCGCGGACGTCGTCGTCACCGACCTGCGCATGCAGCCCATGGACGGGCTGACGCTCTTTAAGGAGATCAAGGCCCTCGACGAGGCGATCCCCGTCATCCTGCTGACGGCCTTCGCGAGCGTCGAGACGGCCATCGAGGCGATGAAGAGCGGCATCTTCGACTATCTCACCAAGCCGTTCAAGGTCGACGAGATGCTCGCGTGCCTCAAGCGGGCGGAGGAGAAGATCCGCACGCGCGCGTCCGTCGCGGCGTCGGCGTCGTCCGCGCCGCTGCGCTACCGCTTCGAGAACTTCATCGCCTCCTCGCCGGCGATGAACGAGGTCTGCGAGACGATCGCGAAGGTCGCGCCGACGGCGGCGACGGTGCTGATCAACGGCGAGTCGGGCACGGGCAAGGAGGTCATCGCGCGCGCGATCCACAAGTCCTCGACGCGCGCGGGGCGGCCCTGGGTCGCGGTCAACTGCGCGGCCATCCCCGAGAACCTGCTCGAAAGCGAGATGTTCGGCCACGTGAAGGGCGCGTTTACCGGGGCCATCGCCGACAAGGAGGGCCTCTTCGAGACGGCGAACGGCGGGACGCTCTTCCTGGACGAGATCTCGTCCATGCCGCTGATCCTGCAGGGCAAGCTCCTGCGCGTCCTGCAGGAGCGCGAGATCCGCCGCGTGGGCGGCACGAAGAGCATCCCCGTGGACGTGCGCGTGATCGCCGCGTCCAACGCGAACCTGGAGGAGGCGGTCGTGAAGGGCGCGTTCCGCAGTGACCTCTTCTACCGCTTCGCCGTCATCACGATCGACATTCCGCCGCTTCGGAAGCGCCCGGAGGACATCCTGCCGCTCGCGCGGCACTTCATCGCGGCGGAAGTCGGCACGGGGCGGCCCGCGCCCGTCGTCGGCGCGGCGGCGGCGAACGTCCTGCTGGCCTACGACTGGCCGGGGAACGTGCGCGAGCTGGAGAACTGCGTCAAGCACGCGCTCACCTTCTGGCAGGGCGGCGAAATCACGCCGCACGAGCTGCCCGCGCGCATCGTCGAGCATCAGCCGTCCGCCGAGGCGCTTGGCGCGGGCGTCGCGGCGAACGCCTCGCTCAAGACGTTCCTCAAGCAGAAGGAGAAGGAGTACATCGGCCAGATCCTGAACGCCTCCGGCGGCGACAAGGAGAAGGCGGCCGAGACGCTGAAGGTCAACCTCTCGACGCTCTACCGCAAGCTTTCGGAAGAACGCTGAATTCGCATTTCTGCAAAAACGCTTTTGCGGAAATGAGAATTTCGCGCGGCGGACGGCGGCTGCGAGGCTTGAGGAGCGGTTCTTTGCCGCAAAGAACGCAAAGAACACAGAGGCTTTATGGACGTAGCGCCCACGCGCCCTCTCGTCTCCTGGATTGGCACGGAATTTGCTTATGTGCTTTGTAGCGACCGGCATTGTGCCGATTGCGGCACAAAAACTGAAACGAAAGGAAGCAAGAATGAAGATGCAGCTGAAGAGGGGCTTTACCCTCGTCGAAATCATGATCGTGGTCGCAATCATCGCCATCTTGGCGGCCATTGCGATTCCGAACTTCATTGCCTACCGCAACGAATCGCAGGGCAACGCCTGCGTGTCGAACATGAGTTCGATCAAGACGGCGGCGGAATCCTATCTGATCAAGCACCCCGGCGCGGCTCCGTCGGCCGATCAGCTCGCCCCGGCGGATGGGAAGGGCTTCCTCAAGAAGATGCCGAAGTGCCCGAAGACGGGCAATGACTATACGATCGCCTTGGGCACCGACGGCGGCATCACGGTCACGTGTGGGGCCCACAACGAGGATGGCAGCGAGAGGACCGGCAACTGATTTCGGCCAGGCCGTTTCAGCGACGCGCGGCAACGGCGCCTGAAGCGAAGAAGGGCGGGTGGCCGCCCTTCTTTTTTTGTCGGCGGCCCGCCTTCCTTGGCACGGCATCTGCTTTTACAACAAGAAATGGCACTCCACGTACTCAAGAAGCTCGGCCGGCGGTCGATTGCGGAGATCAAGGCGATCGCCGACCCGGTCCAGCGCGTTCTGGCGGCTGCGGACTACTTCTCGATGCCGCCGCTGGCGCTGCCGCCGGGCTTCATGCCCGACGAGGCGCTCCTGTGCGGCCGGGGCGTCGAGTTCTGGTCGAAGGCGAAGGCCCTGCCGCTCGTGAAGGTCGCCGGCCGCCTCACGGTCGCCTTCGCCGACCCGTTCGACCTGCCGTCCCGCGAGGAGGTCGCGCGCGTCGCGGGCGGCAACATCTGGAGCGTCGTCGCGGACGACAACGAGGTCGCCGAGGCGCTCGCGCGCGTCAAGGCGAAGGAAGACGCGGCGAACCCCGCGCTCGCGCTTGAGAACGTCATGCGCGGGCAGGAGACGGACGTCGAGGTCTCCGCCGTCGACACGGGCAAGGCGGACGAGTTCGACGCCTCGCTGGACGCGGCGGGCGAGGCCCCCGTCATCCGCATGGTGAACTCGATGATGATCGAGGCGCTGAAGACGAAGGCGTCCGACATCCACTTCGAGGCGATGGAGAAGACCTCGCGCCTGCGCTACCGCATCGACGGCGCGCTCGTCGAGCGCCCCGCGCCGCCGAAGGCCCTGCACAACGCCGTCGTCTCGCGCATCAAGATCATGTCGAACCTCGACATCGCCGAGCGCCGCCAGCCGCAGGACGGCCGCTTCAAGATCCGCGCGCTCAAGAAGGAGGTCGACGTGCGCGTGTCGATCCTGCCGACCGTCCACGGCGAGAAGGTCGTCATGCGCATCCTCGACAAGGCGAACCTCGCGCCGGGCCTCTCGTCGCTCGGCCTCGACGAGTACGCCTACAAGGCGATGAAGTACGCGATCGACCAGCCGCACGGCATCATCCTCGTCACGGGCCCGACGGGCTCGGGCAAGACGACGACGCTCTACTCGTGCCTGCAGGACCTCAACCGGGGCGACGTCAACATCGTCACGGCCGAGGACCCCGTCGAATACGAGCTTGCGGGCGTCAACCAGTGCCACGTCAACGTCGCGCAGGGCCTCACGTTCGCGGGCATCCTCCGCTCTGTCCTGCGCCAGGACCCGGACATCGTGCTCGTCGGCGAGATCCGCGACGGCGAGACGGCCGACATCGCCGTGAAGGCGGCCCTGACCGGCCACCTCGTCCTCTCGACGCTGCACACGAACGACGCGTGCGGCGTCGTCGCGCGCCTCTTCGACATGGGCATCCAGCCGTTCATGCTCGCAAGCTCGCTCATCCTCGCCCAGGCGCAGCGCCTCTACCGGCGGCTCTGCCCGTACTGCCGCAAGCCGGTCGCGGTCGATCGCGCGCTCCTGGAGGCGAACAAGGTCGATCCCGCGCCGTTCGAGGGCGTGGAGGTCTTCGGCCCCGGCGGGTGCCCGAAATGCCACGGCACGGGCTACAAGGGGCGCGGCGCGGTGATGGAGGTGCTGCCGATCTCGCCGAGGATCCGGCACATCGTCGAGAAGGGCGGCAACGCCGAGCAGCTGCGCGCGGCGGCGCTGGAAGAGGGGATGGTGACGCTGAAGGACGCGGGCATGATGAAGGTGCGCGCGGGGCTCACGTCGCTGGCGGCCGCCTTCGCCGTGACGGGAGGGGAGTAGGTTTGAGGTTTGAGGTTTCAGGTTTTAGGTTTTAGGTTTTAGGGAGTAGGTTTTAGGTTTGAGGGGGTAGGTGGAGGAAATGGCGGAAGAAAAGGAAATCAAGATCAAGGGGGCCAAGCGCATCCGGCAGAAGGAGCTTGTGCCGTTCACGAAGCAGCTCGCGGCGATGAACGGCGCGGGCATGTCGATCCTCACGACGATGCAGACCCTGGAGGAGCAGTGCGAGAACCCCGCGTTCAGGAAGATCCTCCGCGAGCTGCTGGAGACGATCGAGGGCGGCGAACCGCTCTCGAAGGGGCTGGCGCGCTTTCCGGTCGTCTTCGACGAGATGTACGTCAACATGGCGCTCGCGGGCGAGCAGTCCGGCCAGTTCGCGCCGATCCTGAAGCGCCTGGCGGACATCCTGCAGGGCGCCGCGCGCCTGCACCGCAAGGTGAAGAGCGCGATGACGTATCCGACCGTCATCCTGTCGATCGCGCTGGTCCTCTGCTGGGGCCTCATCCAGTTCGTCGTGCCGACCTTCGCGGAGATGTTCGCGGGCTCGGGGAAGAAGCTGCCCGCCCTCACCCAGGCGCTCGTCGACATCTCCGACTTCACGAAGGCGTGGTGGTATGTGATCGTCCCCGCGCTCGTCGCGGCCGTCTGGCTTTTCCTCAAGTGGAAGCGGACGGAGCGCGGCCACTACGCCTTCGACGAGTTCATGCTGAAGATGCCCGTCTTCGGGCAGCTGAACCTGAAGTCGTCCGTCGGGCGCTTCGCGCGGCTCCTCGCGCAGATGCTCGGCGCGGGCGTGCCGATCCTGAAGTCGCTCGACGTCGTCGCGCGCGCGCTCGGCAACCGCGTCCTCGAGAAGTCCGTCACGCTGGCGCGCCAGGAGGTCGAGCAGGGCAACCAGCTCAACACGGCCCTCACGGGCAAGCCCTACATGCCGCTCATTCTCATCCGCATGATCGCGGCGGGCGAGAAGTCGGGGCGCGTCGAGGACATGCTCAACTCCGTCGCGGACGCCTACGACGAGGAGGTCGAGACGCTGCTCTCGACGCTGACGGCGCTGATGGAGCCGTTCCTCATGGTCTTCCTCGGCGGCATCATCGGCACCGTCGTGATCGCGATGTTCCTGCCGATCTTCAACATGGGCTCGCTGGCGCATTAGCGAGGGAAAGGAGGCGTCATGGACGAACAGGCTGACATCTCGAAGCGGCTGGCCCTGGCCGAAATCCGGGCCGAGCGCTCCCGCGTCGTGATGGAGTCCCTCGCGGGGTTCTGTCACGCGCTCGGCCAGCCGGCGACCGTCCTCCTGAGCGCGGTCGAGCTGCTGAAGATGGACGGCGTCGACGCGGAGACGAAGAAGGGCGTCCTCGACATGTGCTACGACGCCGCGCTGGAGATCAAGTCGCTGCTCGCGCAGATGAAGGAGAAGCGCGAATACGCCAACGAGGCGTATCTCGCCGGGAACGAGCGGGCCGGGACCATGATCGCGCTGAAGGAATGGCGCGAGAAGTCGCCGCCGAAGTTCGACTGGGAGGGGGCATGAGCGACGAGACGCTGAAATTCGACGCGCGCCTGAAGGAGGGCGTCGCCTACTTCGAGGAAATGCTCAAGGTGATGCCGGACGACCGGACCACCCTGGAGTTCCTCGCCGTCGTCTACCCGCAGCTCGGCGAGGCCGAAAAGGCCGAACACGCGCTCGCCGCGCTCGCGCGCGTCCTCCTGAAGGAGGGCGACCTGGAGGGCGCGGCGGCCCTCCTGCCGCGCCTGGAGGCGTGTACGCGGCCGGAGGCGAAGGCGATGGCCCTCAAGGTGCGCGCGGCGTCCGCGCCGAAGCCCGACCTCTCCCCGGAGACGCCGAAGCCGGCGGACGGCGCCGCGTTCGCCGCCGCCGTCGCGTGCGAGGCGGCGCTCGCGGAGGAACTGGGCGAGGCGGCCGTCGCCGAGCAGCTGCGCGCGCTCGCGCCCGCCGAGCGCCCCTACCTCGTCTCGGCCCTGGCGACGCTGGCGAAGGACCGCCCCGGGGACGGCGAGGCGGCGCTCGCGCGCCTTGCGGACACGTACGGCCTCGCGCCGGTGCCGCTCGACGCTTTCGCGCCGGATGCCGCGCTGTCCGCGCGCCTCCCCGACGCGCTCGTCGCCGGGCGCGGCGTCGTCCCGTTCGCGCGCCTCGGCGACCAGGCGCTCGTCGCCCTGCTCTCGCCGCACGACGCCGACCTGCGGCGCCGGGTCGGCGAGGCGCTGGGGATGAAGGTGCGCTTCTACCTCGCCGATCCCTCGGCCGTCGAGGCCGCGGTCGAGAGGCTTCATCCGGCGGACACGAAGGCCTGAAGGCCCCGACACCATGCGCGACGGCTTCACACTTCTCGAATGCACGCTGGCGGGGGCGCTCCTCTGCCTCCTCGCGGTGGCGCTCCTTGAGGGCATTGGCGTGACGACGCGCGTCGCCCGCGAGAACGCCGAGATGCTTTCGGCCGACGCCGTCGCGTGGGACGCGCTCTGGACGGCGTTCAACATGGACGACCGCTCGCTCGCCCTGGCCACCTCCGAGCGCGCGCTCTCCGAGGCGGCGGCCCCCGACCTCTACCATGCCGCGCATCCGGCCCAACTCAAGCTCTGGGTCTCCCCCGTGCCCGGCTTCCCGTCCCTCAAGGGGATCACCGCCGCCGTCGAGTGGGGGGCGGCGCCCCGCAAGGCGCTAACGAACTTCGTCTACCGCTCCAGCCTCAGGAGGGTCCCGTGGTAATGAGGCGGCGCGGCTTCACGCTCATCGAGATGATGCTCGCGACGGTCGTCACGGCCGTCCTCTCCGTCTCGCTCGCGACGCTCTTCGTCGGCATCCGGCGGCTCGTGCGCCAGGCCTACGACGATGCGGCGCTCTCGCTCGCGCTGCGCGCGGAGCGCGAGCGGGCGCTCTTCAACGCGGTCGCGGAAGGCGGCAGCGTCCACTGGGGCGGGCTCCTCTCCGCGAAGGACACGCGGCTGCCGGGCGGCGACGCGGTCGCCTTCACGGCGACCGGCGTCCAGACGGAGAGCGGCGCGCCGCAGGCGCGCGCCCAGCAGCAGTGGACGCGCGCGGCGGTCGACGACGACCCGCAGACCGTGCGCGGCGCGCCGTCGCTCTACGCGCTGACCGTCGAGCGGGCGTCCGGGGACGAGGTGCGGCGCGCGCGGCTCGTGCTGCCCGTCTTCGGCGTCGAGCAGCCCGCCGACGCGCTGCGCATCTTCTCGGAAGGAGGGGGCGAATGACGGCCGCCCCGTCCCGTCGCGGGTTCGCCCTGCCCGTCACGATCGTGATGATGGCGGTCGTCGCGATCGTCGTCGCGGCCGTCGGCGGCTTCGTCTCGAACGCCGCGCGCCAGACGCGCATCCACCTCGCGCGCACGCGCTGCCGCCTCGCCGCGCAGAGCGCGCTGGAGCAGGCGAAGGTCGAGATCCAGGCCGGGTTCTCCGCCTACGCCGGCGGCAGCGGCGCGGCGACGGTCAAGATCGACCCGCGCCAGGCCGAGGTCTACAACTGGTTCGACACCGTCTCGGCCGACCGGCGGACGATCGGCGCACCGGCCGAGAAGGCCATCACGCTCACAGACCCGGCGGACGGCGTCAACGGCTGCCGGGTCCGTGTGGCGATCGGCCGCTACGTCGAGCACGCACACAACAGCAGCCTCGCGATCGTGCCGGTCGTGGCGACGGCCGCCTTCGCCTACCCGGACGGGCTGGAGGTGACGGCGACGATCCAGGAGCGCGTCGTGTTCGGCACGGGCCAGAGCCCCGTCTTCGACTACGCCTACTTCGTCAACAACTACGGCTGGATGAACGGCAGCTCCATCACGATCAACGGCGACATGCGGGCGAACGGCAACGTGAGCCTCTCGGGCTCGACGGTCAACGGGCGCGTCTGGGCGGCGGCGAACGACGAGCTGAACGTGATCGGGCGGATCACGCTCTCGTCCAGCCCCAAGATCAGGGACCTCGCGTCCTACCGCTCGTCCGCCGGCCGCCGCGCGCGCCCGGACATCGCCGACTACGACACGCCCGGCGCCTACGACGCACCGCTGCAGGGCGGCACGATCCGCCGGCCCACCTACTATCCCGGCGAGTACGACGCCGACGGGCGCTGGCGGCCGATCCCCGTGCCGGGGACGGGCACGGTCGGCGCGCAGGAGGGCAAGCCGATCGTCAACGAGGGTGCGGACTCCCTGCCGATGCCGTTCGTCTCGGACCTCGACGCCTACGTCGAGTACGCGCGCGCACACAAGGCCGGGGCCGGCGGGACCCTCTCCTATCCCGGCTACACGTACACCGACGCGGCGGGGGCGGAGAAGACGGTCGCCGGCGGCACCGTGCGCGCGCACCACGCGGGGGCCGGCCCCTCGGGCGACGCGGCGGGCGCCGACAAGGGCGCGCTCGTTCTCGTCGGCACGCAGGCGAACCCGATCGTCATCGACGGGCCCGTCGTCGTCGACTCCGACGTCGTCATCAAGGGCTACGTGAAGGGGCAGGGGACGATCTACGCGGGGCGCAACATCCACATCATCGGCGACGTCAGGTACGTCGACGCGCCGCAGTGGTCGCACCCGGACGGCGACGACGCGGCGGTCGAGGCGGGCAACGCGAAGAAGGACATGCTCGGACTCGTCGCGAAGGGGAACATCGTCGTCGGCGACAGCACGACGGATGCGTGGATGAACCGGATGTGGGACTACATCCGCACGGACGGGCGCTCCTCCGTCGTCCACCAGTACGCCTGCGACCCGAGCGACGCGAACATCGGCTACCCCGCGACGTTCCGGGGCGACTACACGGCCGTCGAGTGGGTGCCGGGGCTTCCGGGCGACCAGGCCGCCGCGGCGCCGGGCGGGTACGACGCGGCCTCCGGCCAGTTCGGCAAGATCCGCACGCGCCTCGTCGAGCTGGACACCTGGCACAACGAGCCCGTCTACGACTACTGGGGACGCTACCTGGGCATGCGCCCGGTGCGCGACACGGCGGCCGAGAACTACGTCGCCTACGACCGGCGCTACTACGAGACGGTCTGCGACGACCAGATCATGCGCTCGCTCAAGGACACGGCGGGCGTCGTGCAGATCGACGCCGTCCTCTACAACAACCACGGCATCTTCGGGACGCCTGGCCGCAGCGGCGCGACGTTCAGCCTCAACGGCTCGCTCGTCTGCCGCGACGAGGCGCTCATCTTCACGGGGAACGGCAGCCGCTTCAACTGGGACATCCGCCTGAAGGCGAAGAGCGGGAACACGGTGACGGGGAGCCTCGGCCTGCCGGTCGGCCCGCAGGAGCCCTACGTGACGGAGTGGATGGAGGTTCCCGACGCGCTCAACGCGGCCTTTGGGGAGGCGACGCCATGACGGGCGGCGTCCTGGCCCTCCTCGAAGCCGGGGTGGACCCCGACTTCGCCGCGTTCGAGCGGGCGGAGGCGCGGCGGGCGTCCGCCCCCCCCGCCGCGTCCGCTGCGGTGCCGCGCCGGCCCCGGCCGACGCTCGCCGCGCTGCCG
>CAKUCX010000080.1 GCA_934643865.1 uncultured Kiritimatiellota bacterium | reverse complement strand
ACCGCGCCATGCAACGCCCATGCCCCGCGCCACGTCCGCACCCCCGCGCCACGTCCGCACCCCCGCGCCACGTCCGCATCCCACGTCCCGTCCGCACCCCCGCGCCACGTCCGCACCCCCGCGTCCTGTCCGCACCCATGGTAGGGCGCGACGTCCCCGGCGCGCCGCGCCCACGGGGACGCCATCGGGGACGCCATCGGGGACGCGGGCCGCCGAGGACGTCGGCCCCTACCATGCACCGCGCCATGCAACGCCCATGCCCCGCGTCCTGTCCGCACCCCATGGTGGGGCGGCGACGCGGCGGGCCTCACCGCGCCGACGCGTCCGTCCGGGCAGGCCCCGCGACGAGGAGCGCATAGAGGCCGAACGGCGGCAGGGCGCCGTCCGCCGGGACGGCGCGGCGCGCCGCGTCGCCCTCGAACGGCGTCTCAACGTCGGCCGTCCAGCCACGCGGCAGCGCGACGCGCCCCGAGGCGACGGGACGGTGGATGTCGTAGTTGACGAGGTGGACTGCAAGGCGGCCGTCCGGCAGCGCGCGATACTCTGCGGCCACGCAGGGCGGCAGGCCCTCCAGCACAACGGGCGCACGGTAGCCCGCCTTCGCGAGGTCGGCCATGAGGGCCGCGCCCCCGTCCGCAGGCGCGGGGATGTGGCTGGTCCACGCGTACTTGGCCGTGCCCGAGAAGTCCGCCGTCTCGCGCCAGACGACGTTCGGCAGCTTCTTGAGCGAAACGAGCGGGTCGGCGAAGCGCTCCGCGTTGAAGCCGTCGTAGCGGCCCGCCTCGCCCGTCACGACGAGCCGCCCGCCCGCCTGCGCGTAGGCGGCGAGCGCGGCGACCTGCGCGTCGGAAAGCGCGGCGAGGCCGGGAAGGACGAGGATGTCCGCCCCGGCCGGGATCGGCGGCGTCTCCTGCGGCGTCGCGACGAGATAGCCGAACGGCACGCGGTTCCGGATGAGGATCTCCTCCGCCGCGAGAAGGCCCTGTTGCACCTTCTCCGAGAGAAGCACCTCGCGCGACGGGTAGAAGAGGCGCACGCCGCGCACGCTCGGCGCCGTCAGCTCGGCGCGGCGCGCGCGCGCGAAGGCGTTGAACTTCTCGTGGAGCGGCTTGCGGAAGGCGAAGCGCCTGCGGTCGATGAAGCCCGGCTCGCGCGCGGGGGCGAGAACCGTGCGGTCGGTCGGGATGCCGCCGAAGACGAGGTCCTCGACCATCGGCAGGAGGAAGCCGCGCGCGCCGCCGCCGGCGTCCTTCGCGTCCGCGTCGCACAGGGCGACGATGCGCGGGCCGTAGTCCTGCGCGAACTTCAGCTCGCGCAGGCGGGTGACGATCTCGCCGTTAGGGCGCGCCAGGGGCGCGCAGCCCGTCTGCATGACGATGAAGTCGAAGAAGCGCGCGACCTCGACCATGTCCTGCCCGCGGGAGATCTGCATGCCGCGCATGCGGTAGGGCGAGGGGTTGCCGGAGACGATCGCGTCGGGCTTGACGCGCTTGATGTGGTCGCGCAGGCGCCGCAGAACGCCGTTCATCTTCTCGCACCGCCAGTCGAACCACGCCTGGACGACGGGGTCCTTCAGCTCAAGCGCGCCGAGCGCGCCCTCGGCGATGCGCGGCAGCATCATGTCGTCGAGCGCCGCATAGCCGAAGCGGGCGGCGGGGTCCTTCACCGTCCGGCGCAGGTACGCGCGGAACGACGCCACGCAGCGCGCGCAATAGCAGGGCTTCTCGAAGACGTTGTCGAACATGATGCCGTCGAAGCCGGCCTCGACGAGCGCGATCGTACACATGCGCTTCGTGTACTCCTCCCACGGGCGGCAGGCGATGCACGGCATCGTGCGGAAGTAGTTCGGCCCGTAGTAGGTGTTCGGCTCGCCCTTCACGTCGAGGCTCGCCCAGTCGTCGACGTCGGGGACCTCGCGGCGCATCGCCTCGGGGTAGAGCGTCGCGAACTGGACGTAGCCGAGGGCCTTCACGCCGTGCCGGTGGCAGTTGGCGACGAACGCCTTCACCTTCGGGAGGTCCTGCTTCTCGACGTCCCAGCCCATGCCCTTGTAGAAGCGCGCGTGGAGGAAGTTGAGGCCCAGCTCCTCCATCTTCTCGGGCGCATGGGCGTCGAACCAGTCGAGCCACGGCACGAGCCACTGCGCGCCGCCTTCGATGCCGCCCGTGCAGCGGCCGCCCACGCGCCGGTACATCATGGACGATTCGTGCGCACCGAACGTCCAGCGCGTCGTGACGGGGTCGATGGCGGACAAGGCCGCCGCGAGCAGAATCGAGGTCATGCGTCTTCCTTTCGTGTTGGGCGGGGTCAGTGCAGGCTCTTCGCGACGCGCCCGTAGACCGCCTCGCAGAAGCCGCAGCCCACACACTCGCGCGCGCAGGCGGACGTCCTCTCGAACCAGTCGGACGGGAAGGCCGCGTTGTCGATGAAGGTCGGATAGAAGGCGGGCGAGAAGCCCGGCTCGAAGAGGTCGAGGAGGTTGCCGTCGAAGCGGCCGCGCGCGTACGCGCCGATCACCATGTCGGGGTTCGCGTGCTGGCGCGTCGCGAGCTTGACGACGTCGACGAGGCCCGCGTAGCGCGCGAGGTCCTCCGGGCGGATCCACGTGGCCTTCAGGATCTCCGGGAAATTGGCCGCCTCGCGGTAGAGCGTCCAGCACAGATGCGGGCTCCACCCCTTGACGTTCGCGGTCTTCGCCGCCGCGTCCGAATGGGCGACGAGGTTGTCGTGGAACGCCTGCCACGGGCAGTTGCGGAGGCACCCGGAGTTCGCGAGGAGGCACAGCTTCTTGCCGTGCGCGCGGCACCAGGCCGAAAAGCGCGCCACCGTCTCCAGGTTCCGCTGCACGTCGCGCCCGAGGCAGTAGGAGTCGAAGAGCGGCGCGAGGTACGAGAACGCCTGCAGCGTCGTGAGGCGCATGTTGACGGACGCGCGCACCTCAATCGCGGGGAACGCCTTCTTGAGCGTCCGTGCGACGAACGGCGAAGCCGTCGTCGCGATTTCGGGCAGGCAGCCCCAGCCGTCGAGGCGCGCGAGGATGTCCAGGATGCGGCGCTCCAGCGCGGCGCTCATCGCCTCTTCGCCATAGCAGGCCGCGTTCAGCAGCAGGTCGAGCTTCACGCCCGCCGCCCGGAGGCGCGTGAGGTCGCGCCGCAGCGCGGCCGCAAGCTCGGCGGGGTCGTCCTCCTCCTCGTAGCCGAGCTTCGGCCGCCCCGACGGTTCGCCGATCCACGGGAAGTAGACCTCCTTCACGGCCGGATGCCGCAAGGCGATCTCCGCAAACGGCATCCCGTCCGCGAAATGCTGATAGCCGGCCGCAAGCGTTTCCATGGGCACAGTATAGCACATTCGTCCCCGGGGCGGGATGTCGCCCCGCTCTTGCCGGGCCCCTGCGCCGCAGACCACGAACCCGTCGGCGCGTCATCGGCGTTCCGCCGATTTCCGGCGCGGGGCATTACAGAACGTGTAATGCGCTGCGGCCCGCCGTTACACAGATTGTCGGTGGCGCGCCATCCGCGAAGCGGGAAAGCCGCCCGACGGCCTTGGCACGGCATTTGCTCACGACACCCTCCAAGGAGTGCGGCGATGAAGAACGACTACGAGGCGAAATGGAAGGCGGAGCGGGAACGGGCGGCGTTCCTCGCGCTTGCGGACGGGGCCGTGTTCCACGGCGTGGCCTTCGGCGCGCGCGTCGACCGGGTCGGCGAAGTCGTCTTCAACACCGGCATGAGCGGCTATCAGGAGATCCTGACGGACCCCTCCTACGCGGGGCAGATCGTCGCGCTCACCACCGCCGAAGTCGGAAACTACGGAACAAACCCCGAAGATGTCGAATCTCGGGGTCTTTTCCTGCATGGGCTCGTCGTGAACGACCTCACGGAGCCGTCGAATTTCCGCGCGACGCAGCCGCTCGACGCCTACCTCGCGGCGAACGGCGTGCCGGGCGTCTACGGCGTCGACGTGCGCGCGCTCACAGTCCATCTTCGCGAACACGGCAGCCAGAAGGCGTTCCTGCACGTCTCGGGGACGCTGTCCGAGGCGGAGGCGGTGGCGCGCGCGCGCGCCTGGGAGGGACTGGACGGGCAGGACTACGCCGCGAAGGTGACGTGTTCCGCGCCATATGCGTGCGCGCCGTGCGGGGAAAACCGCCCCCACGTCGTCTGCTACGACTTTGGCGTGAAGGCGAACATCCTGCGGCGTCTGGCGGCGTTCGCGCGCGTGACGGTCGTCCCCGCCAGGACGCCGGCGGCGGAGGTGTGGGCGATGAAGCCCGACGGCGTCTTCCTCTCGAACGGCCCGGCCGACCCCGCCGCCGTCACCTACGCGGCCGAGAACATCCGCGCATACCTCGGCCACGTACCCCTCATGGGCATCTGCCTCGGCCACCAGCTCCTTGCGCGGGCGTGCGGGGCGGAGACGGGGCGGCTCGCGTTCGGGCACCATGGCTGCAACCACCCCGTGAAGGACCTCGCGACGGGGAAGGTGGCGATCACGAACCAGAACCACAACTTCGCGGTGCTGCCCGATACGCTGCCCGCCTGCCTGGAGATCACGCACGTCAACCTCAACGACGGCTCCGTCGAGGGCATCCGCCACAGGACGCTGCCCGCCTTCTCGGTGCAGTACCATCCCGAAAGCTGCCCCGGCCCGCACGACAGCGCATGCCTCTTCGACACGTTCAGGGAAATGGTTTCCAGATGAAAAAACACGTCAAGTACGTCTTCATCACGGGCGGCGTGGTCAGCTCCCTCGGCAAGGGGATCACCTCGGCCTCGCTCGCGCTCCTCCTCAAATCGCGCGGCTACAAGGTCTTCATGCAGAAGCTCGACCCGTACCTGAACGTCGATCCCGGCACGATGAGCCCCTACCAGCACGGCGAGGTGTTCGTGACGGACGACGGGGCGGAGACGGACCTCGACCTCGGCCACTACGAGCGCTTCGCGGGCGTGACGTGTACCAAGGCGTCGAACTACACGTCGGGGCGCATCTACTCGGCCGTCCTTGCGCGCGAGCGCGCGGGCGGCTACCTGGGCGGCACGGTGCAGGTCGTGCCGCACATCACGAACGAGATCAAGGACGCCATCACGTCCGCCGGCGAGCATGACTGCGACATCGTTCTCTGCGAGATCGGCGGCGTCTCGGGCGACATCGAGAGCCTGCCGTTCCTGGAGGCGGCGCGGCAGTTCCGCTTCGAGCAGGGCTGTGACAACACGTGCTTCGTCCACCTCACGCTCGTCCCCTACCTGAAGGCGGCGGGCGAGCTGAAGACGAAGCCCTCGCAGCATTCCGTCGGGCAGCTCCGCGCGATCGGCATCATCCCCGACATCCTCGTGTGCCGCACGGAGATGCCGATTCCGCAGGAACACCTTGCCAAGCTTGCGCTCTTCTGCAACGTGCGTCCCGAGCGCGTCATCGAGGAGAGGGACGTGACGGACTCCGTCTACGCGATCCCGCGCGAACTCCGCAAGCAGGGGCTGGACGAAGAAGTGCTGAAGCAGCTGCACCTCGACATCTGGCCGATCAAGCACACGGTGTGGGATACGCTCGTGAAGAAGGCGACACAGCCGAAGAAGAGCTGCACGATCGCGCTCGTCGGCAAGTACATCGCGATCCGCGACGCCTACAAGTCGGTCCACGAGGCCCTGCACCATGCGGGCATGGCGCATGACTGCAAGGTCCACGTAAAGTGCATCGAGGCGGAGGAGCTGGAGAAGGATCCGTCGCTCCTCAAGGGCGTGGACGGCATCCTCGTGCCGGGCGGCTTTGGCAGCCGCGGCGTACCGGGCAAGTGCCTCGCGATCAAGTATGCGCGCGAACACAAGATCCCGTTCCTCGGCATCTGCCTCGGCATGCAGTGTACGGCGATCGAGTACGCGCGCGATGTCGTCGGCTGGTCGGACGCGAACTCGACGGAGTTCGATCCGAAGACGGCGCATCCCGTCATCGACCTCATGGAGACGCAGAAGGGCGTCACGCAGAAGGGCGGCACGATGCGCCTCGGCGCGTACCCGTGCGTCGTCAAGAAGGGCACGCTCGCGGCGAGGCTCTACGCGCCCGCCACCGGCGAGAAGGGGAAGGAGGACTTCACGATCTCCGAACGCCACCGCCACCGCTACGAGCTCAACTACGACTCGGAGGGCCGCAAGGCGCTGGAGGCGGCGGGGCTGAAGGTGTCCGGCACGTCGCCGGACGGCACGCTCGTCGAGATCGTCGAGCTGCCGCAGACGATCCATCCCTTCTTCATCGCCTGCCAGTTCCATCCCGAGTTCAAGAGCCGCCCCACCGCGCCGCACCCGCTTTTCGGCGGACTCGTCGCGGCGGCGCTGAAACGCCGCCCATTGAAAGCGAAATGAAATCGCCCAGAAACCACCTGCAAGGCTAATGGATGGCTTTACCAAAAGTCCTTTGCCATGAAAAGAACCGACATTCACAAGATCCTCGTCATCGGCGCGGGGCCGATTGTCATCGGGCAGGGCTGCGAGTTCGACTATTCGGGCGTGCAGGCCGTGAAGGCGCTGAAGAAGGAGGGCTACGAGATCGTCCTCGTCAACTCCAACCCGGCGACGGTCATGACCGATCCCGACCGCGCCGACCGGACATACATCGAGCCGCTGACGGTCGATGCGCTCCACGAGATCATCCGCCGCGAGCGGCCGGACGCCGTTCTGCCGACGCTCGGCGGGCAGACGGCCCTCAACCTCGCGATGGAGCTCGACAAGGCGGGCATCCTGCGCCGCTACCGCGTCGCACTCCTCGGCGCGTCGGCGCAGGCGATCGCGCGCGCGGAAGACCGCCAGCTCTTCAAGGCGGCGATGCGCGAGCTCGGGCTCGACCTGCCGAAGTCGGGCAGTGCCCACTCGCTCGACGAGGCGCGCGCCGTCGCCGAGGCGATCGGCACATGGCCGCTCATCATCCGCCCCGGCTTCACGCTCGGCGGCACGGGCGGCGGCATCGCGCACGACGAGGAGGCGTTCCGCGAGATCGTGACGCGCGGGCTTGAGGCGTCCCTCAACACGGAGGTCCTGATCGAGGAGTCGCTCATCGGCTGGAAGGAGTTCGAGATGGAGGTGATGGCCGACAGGGCCGGCAACGCCGTCATCGTCTGCTCCATCGAGAACCTCGACCCGATGGGCGTCCACACGGGCGACTCGATCACCGTCGCGCCGATCCAGACGCTGAGCGACCGCGAGTACCAGGCGATGCGCGACGACTCGATTGCCGTCCTCCGCAAGATCGGCATCGCCACGGGCGGCTCGAACGTGCAGTGGGCCGTCGACCCGAAGACGGGGCGGCGCATCATCATCGAGATGAATCCGCGCGTCTCGCGCTCGTCCGCGCTCGCCTCGAAGGCGACGGGCTTCCCGATCGCGAAGATCGCCGCGCTCCTCGCCGTCGGCTACACGCTCGACGAGATCCCGAACGACGTCACGGGCGAGACGCTCGCCTGCTTCGAGCCGGCCCTGGACTACGTGGTCGTCAAGATCCCGCGCTTCGCCTTCGAGAAGTTCCCCGGCGCCTCGACGGCGCTCGGCACGCAGATGAAGGCCGTCGGCGAGGTGATGGCGATCGGCCGCACGTTCAAGCAGGCGTACCTCAAGGCCGTCCGCTCCCTGGAGGCGCCTCTCAAGTACCACGACGAGGCGGCATACGACCCGTGGTTCAGGCGCGAACTGGCGGAGATCGAGGCGTTTAGGAAACACCTCGCCGACCGGGCGGGTTTTCTGACAGGATTGACAGGAGTGGAGAAGGTTGCCAATCCTGCCAAAGACGGCGAAGACGCCGTGCAGCTTCTCCGGCAGGCCAAGGTCTTCGGCTTCAGCGACCGGGAGATCGCGGCGGCGGCCCGCTGCGACGAGGCGGCGGTGCGCGCGGCGCGCGCGGCGGCGGGCATCCGCCCGTCGTTCGGCGAGGTCGACACGTGCGCGGGCGAGTTCAAGGCCAAGACGCCGTACTACTACTCGTACTACGCCCCCGGGGCGTCCGGGGGGGCCGGACGCACCGGAAAGTCCGAAAGGCGCAAGATCATGGTCCTGGGCGGCGGGCCGAACCGCATCGGCCAGGGCATCGAGTTCGACTGGTGCTGCTGCCACGCGGCGTATGCGCTCAGGGCGCGCGGCTACGAGGTCGTGATGGTGAACTCCAATCCCGAGACCGTCTCCACCGACTACGACACGTCCGACAAGCTCTACTTCGAGCCGCTCACGTTCGAGGACGTGATGGAGATCTACGACCGCGAGCGGTGCGACGGCGTGATCGTCCAGTACGGGGGGCAGACCCCGCTCAATCTCGCCCAGCGCCTGAAGGCGGCGGGCGCGCGCATCGTCGGCACGTCGCCCGACGACATCGACCGCGCGGAGGACCGCGACTTCTTCAAGCAGCTCGTCGCGGAGGTCGGCGTGAAGCAGCCGGCGAGCGGCATCGCGCATTCCGTCGCGGACGCGCGCCGCATCGCGGCGGAGATCGGCTATCCCGTCCTCGTGCGGCCGAGCTTCGTCCTCGGCGGGCGCGGCATGGCCATTGTCGCGACGCAAGAGGAGCTGGACAAGTACGTGGGCGCGGCGGTGGCCGCGTCCGAAGGCAAGCCCATCCTCGTCGATAAGTTCCTCGAACACGCAATCGAGCTGGACGTCGACTGCGTCGCGGACGGCGAGGACTGCGTCGTCGGCGCGATCCTGGAGCACATCGAGGCGGCGGGCTGCCATTCCGGCGACGCGGCGGCCATCACGCCGCCGCGCGCGCTCAGCCCCGCGACAATCGCCGAGGTGAAGCGCGACGCGCGCGCGTTCGCGAAGCGCCTCCGCATCGTCGGGCTCATGAACCTCCAGCTCGCGGTGAAGGACGGCGAGGTCTGGATGATCGAGGTGAACCCGCGCGCGTCGCGGACGGTGCCGTTCGTCTCGAAGGCGATCGGCGTGCCGCTCGCCGACATCGCCGCGCGGTGCATGGTCGGCGAGAAGCTCTCCGAGATCGGCTTCACGCAGGAGGTCGTGCCGCCCTACGCGGCGGTGAAGGAGGCCGTCTTCCCGTTCGTGAAGTTCCCCGGCGCGGAGGTCGCGCTCACGCCGGAGATGAAGTCGACGGGCGAGGTGATGGCGATTGACGACGATCCCGAAATCGCCTACTTCAAGAGCCAGATCGCGGCGGGAAGCCCGCTGCCGAAGACAGGCGACGTCTTCGTCTCCCTGCGCGACGAGGACAAGGGCCGGGGCGTCGAGGTCGCGCGCGCGCTCGTGCGCCTCGGCTACGGCGTCTACGCGACGCGCGGCACCTCGACGCGGCTCTGGGAGGCGGGCATCCCGTCCAAGGCGGTCTTCCGCATTTCGCGCGGGCGTCCGAACGCGCTCGACCTCCTGCGCGCGGGCGCGGTGAAGTGGGTCGTCTGCACGACGGAGACGGGCCGCGAGGCGACGGAGGACAACGCGCGCCTCCGGTCGGACGCGGTGGCGGCGGGCGTGCCGCTCACGACGACGCTGGGCGGCTTCTGCGCCGCCGTGCGCGGCCTTGCCGAGGACGAGGCGTTCGGCGGCACGGGCGTGCGCACGCTCCAGGAGTACCACGCTTCGTTCGCGGCGCGCGCGCGCTAAGGCCGCTCGCCGCGTCCGCCCGCGCCGAGGAGGTCGGGCCGGCGGCGGCTGGTCAGGTCGAACGCCTGGTTCGTGCGCCAGCGGGCGACCTTCGCATGGTCGCCGCCGAGCAGCACGTCGGGGACGGCCATGCCGCGGTAGACGGGCGGGCGCGTGTACTGCGGCGCCTCAAGGAGGCCTCCCGCGCCGAAGGACTCGTCCGCCGTCGCGGCGGCCCCGCCGCCCAAGACGCCCGGGATGAGGCGCACGGCGGCGTCGACCATCGCGGCGACGGGAATCTCGCCCCCCGTCAGCACGAAGTCGCCCATCGAGACCTCGTCCGTGACGAGCCGCCGCACGCGCGCGTCGATGCCCTCGTAGTGCCCGCAGAGGAAGACGAGGTGTGGCGAGGCCGCAAAGTCCTCCGCCATCCGCTGCGAATAGGGCGTGCCGGCAGGCGTCGTCAGGACGACGCGCGGCGGCGGGCCGCCGGGCGACGTCTCCGCCGCCAGGGCGAGGCACGTCTCGACGGCGTCGTACCAGACCTCCGGCTTCATCAGCATGCCGGGTCCGCCCGAATAGGGCTTGTCGTCGATCGTCCGCCGCTGGTCGCGCGCGAAGTCGCGCACATCGACCGTGCGGATGGCGACCTTCCCCGCCTTCGCGGCGCGGAAGATCATGCTCTCCCCCAGAAAGCCCCGGAACATCTCCGGGAAGGCGGTGATGATGTCAATGCGCATGTCCCCTCCCGCGCTCCGCCCCGCCGCCGCGCCGCTCGGCGCGCGCGGCCCAGAGCGCGCGCTGCGTCAGGAGCGTGTCGCGCAGCGGGCGGAAATGCGACGAGCGGTTGCCGTCGAGGTAGACGGTCTCGATGGCGACCTGCAGCGGCTTCGCCGCATGGCGCCGCGCGTCGACGAGCATCCGCGTCTCGTAGTCGTAGCGCTCGCCCGGAAGCGCAAGCACGCGCGCGAGCAGGGCGCGCGGGACGGCGCGCAGGCCCGTCTGCGTGTCGCGGAGGGAGAGGCCCGTCAGGAGCCAGAAGAAGAAGCGCGCCCAGGCGTTGCCGAAGCGGCTCCTGAGCGGGACGTGCCCCGAGAACTGCCGCACGCCCAGCACGAGCCCCTGCGGATGGGCAAGCGCCGCCTCCGCGACGCGGCGGATGTCCGCCGGCGTGTGCTGGCCGTCCGCGTCGGCCGTCACGACCACCTCCGCCTCCGGCAGATGGTCGCGGATCCACGCGAAGCCCGTGCGCAGCGCGGCCCCCTTCCCGCGGTTGACCCCATGCACGAGAAGGGCGTCCACCCGTTCCCGCACCGCCGCGAACGCCGCGCGCGCCTCGGGCCGCACCGACCCGTCGTCGACGACGACGAGGTGCGCGCCCAGCGGGCGCAGCGCCTCGACGAGCCGCACGAGCGTGGCGTCCGGCTCATACGCGGGAATCAAGATGGCAACTTTTTTCATGGACTGATGTTGACAATTCTTTGTCACGTTAAGTAGTTAAGTGGTTAAGTAGTTAAGTGGTTAAATTAAGTGGTTAAGTAGTTAAGTAGTTAAGTTAAAGTCTCGACAATTTCAAAGGGGGACACGAAGGGATCGACTGACAGGGGAACGCCCGTTTAACGACTCAACCATTCAACCACTTAACCACTCAACAACTTAACCACTTAACCACTTAACCACTTAACTACTTAACTACTTAACTACTTAATCACTTAACCACAGTTGTTTAATCCGCGCAAGAGACATCTTCAGTTCGTCGAACGAAACGGGGGCGTGCGGCTCGAAGACGCGCAGGACGTCGCGCGCGGCAAGCGGCTTCAGCGCCGCGAAGTCGACGCCGCCCCAGCCGGGCTGGCGGTGGTCGTCGTGGAAGTCCTTCACGTCGTTCAGGTGCATGCCGCAGATGTGGGGGGCCAGGCGCGTGGCGATCTCCGTTGCAGACGCGCTCCAGAGGTGGCATTCCCGCACGCGCGCGTGCCCCGTGTCGAACCAAAGCCGCACGGGCGCGCCCGCGAAGCGCTTCATCAGCGCCTCGCCCTCGTCCGCGTTCGGGAAGCCCTCCAGGCGCGGCAGGTTCTCCAGGGCGAGCGTGACGCGGGCCTTCTCCAGGTCGGGGATGAGCCGGTCGAGTTCGCGCGAGAAGACGTCGAGGAGCTTCCGCCCGCGCCGCGCCCGCCGCCGGAGCGCCTTCACGAGATGGGCGCGGTAGGCGGGGCGCGCGGTGTCCGCCTTGCCGTCCGGCCCCTTCAGGAGCCGCCTCAGCACATCCGAGGAACAGTTCACGAAAAGGCCGTCGAGATCAACATAGCCCGCATGCGTGACGACCGCCTTCGCGCCGAGATCCGCCGCGCAGGCGAGCGTCTTCTTCATGAGGAGGCGCGCGAGCGCGCGCTCCGTCTCGTCCTCGTCGGCGAGCTGGTGAAGCTCGGGATGCCCGCTCGGCGCGCCGATGGGGACGGGGCAGTAGGCGTGGAGCGAGTCGACGGGCATCTCGCCGAGGCGCCGGCGGATGCCCGGCAGCTGCTCCGGCTGCAGGCGGAAGCCGAGCTCCAGCGCGTCGAACCCCAGGGCCATGGCCTCGTCGGCGAGGGCCGCGCCGTCCGAAAGGCGGTCGCTGTTCCAGTTGGTGGAGAGGGCGAAGCGCATGGGCGTCTCCCCGTCAAGGCGCGCGGAACGGCCCGAGGAACTCCTCGCGAAAGTCGAAGCCGCCGATGAAGTCGGCCGGCGAGTCCTGCTCCGTCTTGCCGATGCGGCGGGCGTTGTAGAGGTTGAAGACGACCGCGCCCACGTCCTCGCAGCAGGTGAGCCCCCACGCCGTCAGGACGGTGTAGGCGAGCGGCCCGTAGGCGTCGAGCGCGAGGTCGCGGAAGACGTCCAGCAGCTCCTGCCCGGAGACGTGCCCCTTCGCCTCGGCGCTCGCCTCGGCGATGACGCGCAGAACGAAGTCGTAAGCGCGGCTGTCGTAGCGCGCGTCCTTCTTGAGGATGTCCGAGAAGTCCTCGGTCTCGTAGCTGATCTCGGGAACGTCCATGGGCTACTCGAAGCGGAGGCGCGCGGCGAGCGCCGCAAGCGCGTCCCGGTCGCCGGGGTGGTTCGCGAACGAGATCTCGTCCGCCGCCGCGCCGAAGCGCGGCACGATGTGGAAGTGGACGTGGGGGACGGTCTGTCCCGCCGCCGCGCCGTTGTTCTGGAGGATGTTGAACCCGTCGCAGGGGAGCGCCGCCTTGAGGCGGGCGGCGACCTTCTGGACGCGCACGACGACCTCCTTCAGCGTCTCGGCGGGCGTGTCGAGAAGCCCCGTCGTGTGGGCCTTGGGGATGACGAGCGTATGCCCCTCGGCGAAGGGGTTGATGTCCAGGTACGCGAGCACGAGGTCGTCCTCGTAGACCTTGAAGCTCGGGATCTCGCCGGCGGCGAGCGCGCAGAACACGCAGTCGTTCTTCATTCCGTCTCCTCTCCTTGTCCGAATGCGCTCTTCCCCGGATCGACCACCATGCCGAGTTCGCGGAAGAGCGGGGAAAGGTCCTTCTTCGCCGCGCGCCCCAGGAGGGCCACCACGTCGTCGAGCGAGAGGGGGCGCGCGCGCGACAGCGGCGCGGTCGCGGCGATCTTCTCGCGGGCGTACCGCTCCATGAGCGCCGGGCAGTCCGCGCGCGCGAGTTCCAGCGCGAGGAACACCTTGCCGGCGCGCAGCGTCGCGCGCGCGGCGGGCGCGAGGCGCGCGCGGCCCGGCAGGTGCGCGGTGCCGTCCAGGTCGTAGAGGCGCATGTCGGGGTCGAGCATCCGCGCGTCGTTGATCGCCTTCAGGACGGCCTTGTTGGCCTCCGCGCGCGTCTCGGGCACCGTCGCCATGCGGCGGTACATCGCGTAGCGGCGCAGCTCGGGGGCGATCGCCTCCACGAACGCGGCGGCGCCCGGACGCGGCCGCTCGGCGGGGGGCGTCGCGCTCGGCGACGGCGCGGGCTTCGCG
>CAKUCX010000079.1 GCA_934643865.1 uncultured Kiritimatiellota bacterium | reverse complement strand
CCCCCCCCCTTTGGCTTTCCGTTCACTCTCAACTTGCAAAAAGGAACAAACACATGAACATGAAGAAGATGCAGAAGTCGGTGATGGCCGCGGTGATGATGCTCGGCCTGGTGGTCGCTCCCGTCACGGCGGGCGTGGCGTTGGCGCAGGGCGCGGCGCCGGCGCAGCAGCAGCAGCAGGGCGGCGGCGATCTCGTCGGCGCGGACGGCAAG
Organism: uncultured Kiritimatiellota bacterium; assembly: GCA_934643865.1. GTDB lineage: Bacteria > Verrucomicrobiota > Kiritimatiellia > RFP12 > UBA1067 > RUG572. The sequence continues at coordinate 13,584 of CAKUCX010000079.1, read as the reverse complement.
GCCGTCGACCCGGGCCAGCAGCAGAAGTCCGGCGGCGGATTCTTCGACATCGTCTTCGGTTCGGGCGTCGTCGGCGCGATTCTCTGGTTCGCCCTCTTCGCCGACGGCGCGATGGCCATTTACTTCGCGGTGGACTGCTTCGTCTTGATCAAGCCCCAGAAGCTCATGCCGACCTCGCTCATCACGAACGTGCAGAGCGCGATGGCGGAGGGCGACGTGATGAAGGCCCTCAAGGTGTGCGAGAACGAGCCGAGCGCGATGTCGAACATCCTCAGCACGGCGTTCCAGCACGTCGAGGACGGCTACGACGTCATCCAGGAGGCGGTCAACGGCGCGGCCGACCTGGAGACCGAGCGCCTGACGCAGCGCCTGACGTGGATTTCCGTCTGCTCGAACCTCGGCCCGTCCCTCGGCCTGCTCGGTACGGTGCAGGGCATGATCCTGACGTTCGAGGCCCTCGCGCAGGGCGGCGCGGGCGACGCCTCGATGCTCGCGAACTCCATCGGACAGGCCCTCTGGACGACGGCCGCCGGCCTGTGCGTCTCCATCCCCTCCATCACGATCTACTACTCGCTGCGCAACAAGGCGACCCGCCTCATCATGCGCATGACGGCGCTCACGATGGAGCTTCTGAAGGGCCTCCGCAACGTCGAAGTCGTGGACGAGAACGCGCAGCAGGCCTAAACCACCGGTTCGCATGCGTCCCCACAGGACCTGAAAGGACCGTCGGACATGGCACGAAAGAGTCAAGAAAACCCGCAGCTGGACATGACGCCGATGATCGACGTCGTGTTCGAGCTGATCATCTTCTTCGTCGTGACGCTCACGCAGGCGACGGCGAAGGACGAGACGGTGAGGCTGGAGGACGGCAAGCACGGCATCGAGCTGACGCCGGACGAGCTGCCCCCCACGCACCTGATCGTCGATGTCGCCCGGAACGGGCGCATCTCGATGTGCGACGTGACGATCACGCCCGCCGAGCTCGGCCGCCGCGTCAAGGAGCGCATGCGCAGGTACGGGGAGTTCCCCGTCCTCATCCGCGCGGACTACCGTGCGCGGCACAGGTCCGTGGCGGAGGTGATGAACGCCTGCACGATGAACGGCATCTGGAAGCTCTCGTTCGTGGCGGTCTACGACCGCAAGACCGAGAGAAAGTGAGGTTCCGACCATGGCACGCAAGGAACAGGACAACCCGCAGCTGGACATGACGCCGATGATCGACGTCGTCTTCGAGCTGATCATCTTCTTCGTCGTGACGATCAAGCAGGAGGACATCTTCTCCAAGCTGAACGCGAACCGCCCGGCGCCGAACACGTCGTCCTCGGCGACGGCAGAGGAGAACGACAACCAGATCAAGATCGACATCGGACCCGGCGGCTTCGTGTTCAACAGCCGCGGCGTCTCGCTCAAGGAGCTTGACCGCAACATCAAGCAGCTCGCCGCGACCTCGAAGAAGTCGACGGTGCTCGTGCGCTGCACGATGGATTCGCCGCACAAGTTCCTGGTGGACGCGCTTGACACCTGCAACAAGTACGGCATGTACAATCTGTCGATTTTCAGCATGTAACCCGTGGAAGGAGGATCGTCCGCGATGGAAACGATCGACGAGGAAGAGATCAGGGAGCAGCTTAAGGAGGAAATGGCCAAGTTCGAGGACGACGGCTACTTCCGGCGTCTCGTCAAGATGTTCGTCGGCCTGGGGCGTCCGCGCAGCTCGCCGGAGTACAAGGAGGCCGTCGTCGAACTGCAGCGCCAGGCCGCGCCCCTGCTGGCGATTCTGCTTCCGATTCTGGTCGTCGCGACGCTGTTCGTGGTGACGGCGGTTTCCGGTGCCGGGAAGCGGGAGCTGAAGGTCGAGATCGTCCAGGCCGACCAGCAGGACGACGCGCTGGAGGAGATCGAGACGCCGGAAGAGGTCGAGCCGCCGCCGGAGATGGAGAACCTCGACATCACCGTCGACGCCCCTTCGATGAGCCCGACGGACGTGGCGCAGGAGGCGGCCCCCGCGCCGACGGCCGAGCCGCAGTCCGTGAAGGTGGCCTCCGTCGACGCGATGCTCAGCATCAAGAGCCCCGTCACGATGAAGTCGGTGATGGGCACCTCGCGCGGCGCGGGCGTGCGCGGCACCTACACGCGCGGCGGCGCGTCCTACGGCGACGCCGCCACCGAGGCCGCCGTGATGAAGGCGCTCCGCTGGCTGAAGGCGACGCAGTCGCCGGACGGCTCCTGGGGCACGAAGCCTGAGTTCGGCCTGAAGAAGGGCATGGACAAGGCGGCGGGCGCGGGCTTCGCGATCCTGACCTACCTCGCCCACGGCGAGACGCCCGCCTCGAAGGAGTTCGGCCCCACCGTCCAGAAGGCCCTCGACTACCTGATCAACAGCGTCTACGTCGTCAAGGACAAGAACGGGAAATTGGCGAAGGACCCGAACGGCAACACGCCCTACATCCGGATGTCCGGTGCGGGCGGTTCGGAGTACGGCTTCCTGATCGGCACCTACGCCCTCTGCGAGGCGTACGGCATGACGAAGAACCCGAACGCGCGCGAGGCCGCCGAGAAGACGCTCGGGCGCATCATCAGCGGCCAGACCGCGACGGGCGGCTGGAACTACAACATGGCGCGCGTCACGAAGGACGGCCCGGACGACATTTCGTTCGGCGGCTGGGCCATGCAGGCCATCAAGGCCGGCAAGATGGCGGGCATCCACCTGCCCGGCATGGAGGAGTGCATCAAGAAGGCGGTCAACTGCCTCAAGAAGCGCAACTACTCCGAGAAGGCCGGCTTCGTCTACCGCGCGACGACGAACCACAAGGGCGGCTCGGGCGGTCTTGCGGGCGTCGGCTGCCTTGCGATGCAGCTTCTCGGCTACGCCAAGGAGAAGGAGGTCGCGAACGCCCTCAATGTGATGCGCGACTGGCAGCCGTCGCTCGACAAGGTCTACGCCTACGCACCGGGCAAGCCGGAGAACGCGCAGTACTACTGCTACTATGCGGCGCAGTGCAAGTACCAGGCGGGCATGTGCAAGGACGCGACGCCGGCGAACTTCACGCTCTGGAAGAAGTGGAACACGGAGATGAAGGCGCTTTACCCGAAGGCGGTCATCACGGTCACAGACAAGGCCGGGAAGCCCGTCACGATCAAGGACCCGGCGGGCAAGGACCGCCCGATCGGCCGCTGGGAGAACAAGGACCACTACAACTACGACGTGATGGGCACCTGCCTCGCGGCTCTGCAGCTGATGGTGTACTACCGCTACCTCCCGACGACGCAGCTCAAGGCGACGGAGGTCGAGGCCGACGTCGAGACGCTCTCGAAGGACAAGAGCGGCGAAATCGGCGTCACGATCGACATCTGACCGCGCGCCGTGCCGGGACATCATGCCCTTTAGCCTCTTCCTCGCCCTCAAGTACCTCAAGCCGAAGCGCAGCGTGACCTCCGTGATCACGTGCGTTTCGGTTTTGGGCGTCCTCCTCGGTGTCGCCGTCGTCATCATCGTGCGCGCGGTCATGACGGGCTTCGGCGACCTCTGGGAGGAGAAGATCCTCGACTTCAAGCCCCACGTCTCGCTCACGCCCTACGGCGGGGGGCAGGTCGTCCAGGATGAGGACCGGCTTGCGCGGGACCTTGCCGCGCTCCCCGGCGTCGTGTCCGTCTCGCCCGAGATCGACACGCGCATCATGCTCTCCTTCCGGGGGCGCGTCTCGGCCCCGATCGTGCTGGGCGTCGACCCCGACCGCTTCCGCGACGCCTACAAGATCGGCGCGCCGCGCGCCGGCGTCTACGACCTGGAGGGTGATTCGATCATCCTCGGCGTCGACCTCGCCCGTTCGCTCGGCGTGTGGGTGGGCGACGACGTGACGGTCTACTCGCCGAAGACGCTCGCCGCGCGCGACGAGATCTTCCTGCCGCTCAAGTGGCGCGTGACGGGTATCTTCTCCTCCGGCCAGCGCGACTACGACGCGGGCTTCTGCGTCTGCTCGCTCGCGAACGCGCGGGACCTGATGGGACTGGAACACGGCGTCTTCGCGATCCACGTGAAGACGGCGGCCCCGGGGAACGCGCCCGTCTTCGACGCCCTCTGCGGACAGATCCGCGCACGCGCGCCGTCGTGCCGCGTCGTCACGTGGCGCGAGGCGGACCGCGAACTCTTCAACGCGCTCGCCGTCGAGAAGAACATGACCGCGCTCCTCCTCATGCTCGTGACGGTCGTCGCGCTCTTCTGCGTGATGAACACGCTCCTCGTCCTGACCGTGCAGAAGACGCCGGAGATCGGCCTCCTCAAGGCACTCGGCTTCCCGCGCGGGAAGATCATGGGCGCGTTCGTGGTCCACGGCCTCGTGCAGGTGACGGCCGGGGTCCTGGTCGGGCTCGGGCTTGCGTACGCGATCCTGCGGAACCTGCAGAACATCGTGGACCAACTCGCGCACTTCGGCGTGCAGGTCTTTCCGAAGGCGGTCTACGGACTCGATGCGATTCCCTACCGCCTCGTCGCGTCGGACGTCGTGTGGGTCGTCGTGATCGTCTATGTCTTCGGTCTGCTCGCGGCCCTTGTCCCCGCGTTCCTGGCGGCGTCGAAGAACCCCGTCGAGGCGTTGGGGTCGTGAGGTTTGTTTCGTGAGGGAGGCCGCATGCTGCTGAATGTCCAGAACCTCGTGAAGGAATACCGCCTGCCGGGGCAGAAGCCCATCCGGGTGCTGGATGGGGTCTCCTTTGCGGTGGAGGCGGGCGAACACGTGGCGGTCGTCGGGCGCTCGGGCGCGGGCAAGTCGACGCTCCTCAACCTGCTGGGCGGACTCGACGTCCCGACGGCGGGCGACGTGCAGCTCGGCGGGGTCTCGCTCTTCGCCGGGTTCGGCGCCGCGCGCCGCCGCACGCGGCTGCGGGCGACGCGCATGGGGTTCGTCTTCCAGGGGTTCCACCTCATGCCCGAGCTTGACGTCGTGGAGAACGTGATGCTGCCGACGATGACGGGGCGCGTGCCGCGCGCGCGGGCACGGGCCTGCGCGCTGCTGGAGCGCGTCGGCCTCTCGCACCGCCTCGGCCATCTGCCCGCCGAACTCTCGGGCGGCGAGCAGCAGCGCGTCGCGCTCGCGCGGGCGCTGATGTGCCGTCCCGAGATCGTCTTCGCGGATGAGCCGACGGGCAACCTCGACGCGCTCACGGGCGCCGAGATCCTCAAGCTGCTTTTCGAGGTCAACGACGCGCCGTTTGCGTGCGTGATGGTCACGCATTCGCAGGACGCGGCCGCGCGGTGCGACCGCACGCTCACATTGGAGAAGGGACGGATTTCATGACGGAGAGACAGGAGATGCAGGCGGATATCGTGGTGACGGGGTTTGGTCCCGCCGCCGCCGGGTTCCTCACGACGCTCGGCCCCGCGCTCGCGCAGACGAAGGAGGACGGCACGCCGCTCTACGAGTCGAAGGTGATGCCGGGCTGTCCCCTCCAGGTCATGTGCTACGAGCGCGCCGACGACCCCGGCTTCGGCGTCTCCGGCATCGTCACGAAGGCCGCCGCGATCCGCCGCTCCTTCCCCGGCGTCGACCTGACGCAGGAGATCCCGAACTGCGCCGCCGTCGGCGAGGAGCAGACGGCCTACCTCTTCGACCATCTGGGCGCGTCGAAGCGTACGCCCCTCACGCGCCTCTGCGATTTCGGTTTCAAGTTGGGCGGCCTCTTCATGCGCGGCGGGAAATGGCACGCGCGCGAGCTGCCGTTCACGCCGCCGTTCATGGACAAGCGCGGCGGCCTCGTGCTGTCGATGGGATCCTTCATGACGTGGGCCTCCCAGAAGGTGATGGAGGCGGGCCTCATGGTCATGCCGGGCACGCCCGTCGCCGAACCGCTCTTCGCGGGCGACGCCGTGGTGGGCGTGCGCCTTGCGGACCAGGGCGTGGAGAAGGACGGGACGCCGATGGAGGGCGCGTTCATGCCGGGCATGGACGTCAAGGCCGCGCTGACCGTCGTGGCGGACGGCCCCGTGGGTGCCGTCGGGCGCGCGCTCGACGCGAAGTTCGGGCTTCCGAAGGGGCATCACCGCTACGACTGGGGCGTCGGGATGAAGGCCGTCGTGCAGCTGCCGGAGACGTGCGAGCTGAAGCCCGGCACGGTCATCCACACGCTCGGCTTCCCCGAGCCGGAGATCTTCGGCTTCCTCTACGTCTATCCGAACCGCACGGCCTCGCTCGGCATCTTCGTCGCGCCGTGGCAGGATACGCCCGTTCGGACGACCTACCGCTACCTCCAGCACTGGATGCAGCACCCCTACGTCTGGCGGCACATCAAGGGCGGCAAGCTCCTCAGCTGGGGCGCGAAGTCGCTTCAGGAAAGCGGACAGGAGGGCGAGCCCTTCCTCTGCGGCGACGGCTACGCCCGCATTGGCGAGGGGTCGGGGACGACGGATGTCCTCGCGAACGCCGGCGTCGACGAGGCGTGGGAGAGCGGCGTGCAGCTCGCGCACGCCGTCCTGAAGCTGCTCAAGGAGGGGAAGGCCTTCACGCGGGCGAACCTGGAGGCGACCTACGTCGCCGACCGCCGCGCCTCCGCCCTCGACCGCCGCCTGAAGAAGGCGACGGGCGCGCGCAACGGCTTCAACAAGGGCTTCTTCTGGGGCATGCTCGGCGAGGGGCTGCGCGGGATGCTCGGCCTCGCGCTCCCCTTCAGGTCCGTCCCGCCGGCGGCGCGCATCCCCGATCTCGAAACGGCCCTGAAGGGCCGCCGCTGCGACCGCGCGAAGCTCCGCGCGGGCGTGGAGGCCGCCGAGAAGGCGCGCAAGCCGCTTCACGACGCGGTGATGGACGCCTGCGGCTGGCCGGCGATCCCCTACGACGGCGAATTGCTGATGCAGCACCAGGACGCGCTGCTGCTTGGCGGCAAGGTCCAGGCCGCCCCCGGCTTCGCGGACCACGTCACCTTCGAGGATCCCGCGCTTTGCCGGTCCTGCACGAAGCACACCTGCATCGAGATCTGTTCGGCCCAGGCGCTCATGCCCTCCGATGAGCCGGGCGGCGTGCCGAAGTTCGACCGCGAGAAGTGCGTCCACTGCGGGGGGTGCATCTGGAACTGCGCCTGCCTCGTGCCGGACACGGACCACGGCAACATCGTCTTCAAGGCCGGCGCGGGCGGCCTCCACTCGAACGAGAACTAGAAAGGCTTTTCCGGACATGGATCTCATTCCTTCCTTTCAGGTCGACCATACGCGCATCACGCCCGGCATCTACGTCTCGCGGACGGACGCCGTGGGGGGCGAAACGGTGACGACCTACGACATCCGCATGAAGTTCCCGAACACGGAGCCTGCGATCCACCCTAACGCGATGCACACGATCGAGCACGTGGTGGCGACGTATCTGCGCAACGACCCGCAGTGGAGAGACCAGGTCGTCTACTGGGGGCCGATGGGCTGCCTGACGGGGTGCTATCTCATCATGAAGGGCGCGCCGCGGCCGAAGGAGGATCTTCTTCCGCTCATGCTCGCGGCGTTCCGCCATCTGCGGGACGGCGAGCGGGAGGTGCCCGGCGCGACGGCCGTCAGCTGCGGAAACTTCCGCCTGCACGATCTCGCGATGGCGAAGTGGGAGGCGGCGCAATTCGTTTCGCGCCTGGAGGCGGCGCCCGCGTTCGCCTATCCGGCCGTCGAACGCCTCGTGGCGGACACGGGCGCCGTCTTCTACGATTCGTGACGGCGCGGGGCGTCTGCGGAAAAGGGAAAAGAGAAGGGACGGGAGGATGGACATGGTGCGTTTCATGGCTGTGGGGGCGGGCGCGCTGCTCGCGCTGGCGCTGGGCGCCGCGACGGTTGAGGGGACGACTCTGAGGATGCAGGCGCCGGCGGCGCGCTTCTTCCGCACGGACGGCGCGGTCACGCGGTTCTCGGCGACCGTTGGATTCGACCCCGCCATCTACACGCTCAAGCGCAAGTACGAGGGCGCGCATCTGAGGGAGACGCTCATGGGCTTTCGCGTCTACGCCGACGGCCGCCTCGTCGCCGACACGGGGCTCGTCAAGCCGGGCGACGGCACGCGGGCGATCGAGGCGAACGTCGCGGGGGCGAAGCTGATCGTCCTTGAGAGCGTGGATGGCGGCTATTGGCTGGGCACGCCGCAGCTGCTGGCCCTTTGGCAGAACGTCCGATTCGCGGGGGCGCCGGACGCGCGGGTGCAGGAAGATGTCTCAGGCGCCGAGACGCCGCAGTTCGGCATCCTGACGCCCGACGCGGCGCCCGCGCCGCACTTCACCGGCGCGTGGCAGTACGGCGTGCGGCCGCGCAGCCCCATTCTCCACCGCATCGCCGTCGTCGGCGCGGGCCCGATGGCGCTTTCCGTCGACGGCCCCCTGCCGAAAGGGCTTGCCTTCGACGCGAAGCGCCGCCTCCTGACGGGTGTACTGGAGGCGCGGGGCGACTACCGGATCCCGTTCGTGGCGAAGAACGCGCATGGGCAGGCCCGGCGCACGCTCGTCATTTCCGTCGGCGACAAGCTGTGCCTGACGCCGCCGATGGGATGGAGCGCGTGGAACGCCTGGCGGTGCGAAATCACGGACGGGATCGTGCGCGACACGGCGCGGGCGTTCGTCGAGAAGGGTCTGGCCGACACGGGCTGGACGTATGTCAATCTCGACGACGGCTGGCAGTACGGCGCGCACGTCTCGGCCGAAAGCGCGCGGAACGATCCCAAGCGCAGGGGGAAGACGCGCAACGACGACGGCACGATCCGTCCGAACGGCCATTTCCCCGACATGAAGGCGCTGGCGGACCATCTGCACGCCCTCGGCCTCAAGTTCGGCATCTACTCCTCGCCCGGACCCCGGACGTGCGCGCGCTACGAGGGCAGCTACGGGCATGAGGCGCAGGATGCGGCCACGTGGAGCGCGTGGGGCGTCGACTACGTCAAGTACGACTGGTGCTCCTACACCGAGATCTTCCAGAAGGAGCTGGCCGGCCGCGCGCCGACGGACGAGGACCGCATCAAGCCCTTCCGGATCCTCTACCGCGAACTGCTTCAGCAGCCGCGCGACATGGTCTACTCCTTCAGCGGCGGGGGCGCGCGCCTGGGCGAGGAGAACGGCGCGAACCTGTACCGCACATGGGGGGACCTGAAGGACGGCTGGGGCTGCGTCCTCAATGCCGCGCGCTCGACGGCCGCGCGCTGCCAGTCCTCGCATCCCGGCTACTGGGCCGATCCCGACATGCTGGTGGTGGGCCGCCTCCACACGGGCGTCCTGGGCGAGCACGATACGCTGCTGACGCCGAACGAGCAGTACGCGCATGTCTCGATGTGGTCGATCCTCAACGCGCCGCTCATCCTGGGATGCCGCATGAACGCCCTCGATGCGTTCACGACGCGCCTCCTCGTCAACCCGGAGGTCATCGACATCAACCAGGACGTGGCGCATCCGCCCGCCCGGCTCGTGATCGACGCGGACGACGAATGGGCCTTCGTCAAGGAACTCCGCGACGGCTCGAAGGCGGTGTGCGTGGTCAACCTCCGCCCGTTCAGGCGCCGCGTGAAGGTGGGCTTCAGGCGTCTGGGCCTTGCGGACGAGGTGACGGTCCGCGACGTGTGGCGGCGGCGCGGCCTGGGCGCGTTCAAGGGCGCGTATGACGTCGAGCTTCCGCCCCACGCGCCGCTGTACATCCGCGTCCGCACGCACGCGGCGTCCGCCGAAGCACCGTGCAGGGACTGCGATCGCTGAGGACGCGCGCACGTCCACGGCACGTTCCCCCGGCCCGAAAATGTGGTAAACTAAGGACATGCTTTTTTATCGGACAGGGTGCGCGCTCGCGCTGCTCCTGCTGCCCGGATTTCTTTGGGCGGCGGAAACGAACGCGGTCGCGCCGACGGCGACGAACGCCGTGGAGGAGGCGAAGGCCGCCGACGAAGGAGACGAGGCGCAGCCGGGGCAGGAAGACCGCTTTGCGCGTTATCGGACGATCATCGAGCGGAAGCCGTTCGGCCCCGAGCCGGCGAACTTCGACCCCGACACGCCGGGCGCGCGGGGCGGCGGTGCGGGCGACGCATCCGATCCTGCGGCGCAGGAGGCGGCGAAGGCGCAGGAAGAGCAGAAGATCATTGCCGCCGTGCGCGTCTCGGCGCTGAACGTGACGCCGTCCGGGAAGATCGCCGTCGGGTTCACGGATGCGTCGAAGCAGCCGACGGGCGTCTACTATCTCAAGGTCGGCGAGACGCGCGACGGCTGGACGGTGAAGGCCGCCGACGCGCGCGAGATGAAGGTGACGTTGGAGAAGGACGGCGTGGAGGCGACGCTGGGGCTGGGAGAAGGCTCGGCGGACGTCGCCAAGAATGACAAGAAGGGCGCGCCGTCGCCGGTCACCCTCCTCGCGCGCACCGGCCATCCGCGCGCCGACCGTCCGGCAGCGGGCGGCTCATCGATTGCGAACCTGCGCGCCCGGCGGGCCCTCAAGGAGGCGGAGCGCGCGGAGGAGGAGAGGCGGCAGGCCGCCGCCGCCGAACAGGCCCGGGCCGAGCGCGAGAAGGCGGAAGCCGACCGCGAGAAGGCGGCCGCCGAGCGCGAGCAGCAGCGCGAGCAGCTTCTGCAGATCCAGGAGGAGCTGCGCCGCCAGCGCGAGCAGAAGGAGCAGGAACGCCAGCGGCAGGAAGCGACGCAGGCGGCGGGCGACGCGCCGGAGCAGGAATAGGCGCGCAGGGAGACGTGGATGAAGGCGACGACGCTGGAGATGTTTCGCGAGGAGCTGCTGCGCACGGGGGCGTACGCGACGCCGCCCGGGCGGATGGCGCCGACGCCGCGCGCGCCGGGCGCGCTCACCACGTTTGGCCTTTGCTGGAGTACGTTCAGCGTGTTCCCCCTGTGCGCGGTCTACGAGGCGCTGGGGCGGCTCACGACGGATATGTGGGCGCACTTCTGCTTCCGCTCGGCGCGGAAGGCCGAGCGCTACGGCGTGCCGCTCATCGCGGAGGGATGGAACAACCGCCGGGACTACAAGGGCCCGGTCGTCTATCTTGCGAACCACATGAGCACGCTGGAGACGATCCTGCTGCCGTTCGTGCTGCTCGGGTACGGTCCGTTCAGCACCGTCGTCAAGGCGTCGCTCGCGCATCTGCCCTTCCTGGAAAAGGCGGCGGCGCACATGGGGCTCATCCCGATCGGGCGCACGAACCCGCGCGAGGATCTGATGACGATCTTCAACGTGGGCGGGGAGCGGATCGCGCAGGGCTCGTCGGTGCTCATCTTCGCGCAGGGGCGGCGCCAGCCGGTCTTCGCGCGCAAGGGCTGGAGTTCGATCGGCACGAAGCTCGCGGAGAAGGCGGGCGTGCCCGTCGTGCCGATCGCGGTGAAGACGGACGTGATGCCCACGCGGCCGAACGGGAAGGGGTGGCTCAAGGACTTCGGCACGGTCGATCCGACGAAGGAGATCCGCCTGGCCTGCGGGCCTGTCTTGAAGGGGCCGTCCCGCGAGACGGTGAAGGCCTCCTTCGACTGGATCCAGGCGAAGCTCGACGCCTGGGGCCTCCCGACCGAGGGGTAGGCGCGCGGGCGATTCACGGTGTTGTGGAACAGAAAAACAAGAAGGGAAAAAGTCATGGCGAAGACGTTCAAGATCGGCTATATGCCGCTTTCCAAGGTCAACTGGACGAACGACACGCTTGAGGCGGCGCGGGAGAACGCGCTCACGTTCCTCAAGTCCCTGCCGGACGTCGAGGTGATCGGACCCGACCACATGCTCACGCTCGAAGGCGAGGCGATCGAGCTGCTGGAGCAGTTCGAGAAGGACCGCCCGGACCTGCTCATCACGCACTTCATGACCTTCTCGCTCGGCGTCGTGCCCCCGATGTTCGCCCAGCGCCTGAACGTGCCGGTCGTCCTGTGGAGCATGAAGGAGCCCGACCCGAAGGGCGGTCGCCTCCAGAACAACAGCTTCTGCGCGGCGAACATGAACGCGCACCACATGTACCGCCTCCACATCCCCTACTTCCACGTCCACGCCGAACCGGGCACGCCGGACGCGGCGGAGAAGATCACGAAGGTGGTCAACACGGCGAAGGCGATGAAGGCTCTCCGCGAGATGCGCGTCGGCCTCATCGGCGGTCGCGTGCCGGGCTTCTATACGAGCTGCGTGAGCGAGATGCTGCTGCGCCGCTGCCTCGGCCCCGAAGTGAAGATCATCACCGAGCACGAGCTCTTCACGTGTGCGCAGCACCTCACGCCCGAGGAGGTCGCCAAGGCGATGGCGATCATCGACGCGGACACGAAGACGCATCCGACGGACGGCCCGCGCGGCGACCAGAAGGAGAAGAGCGCCCGCCTCATCGCCGCCGTGATGAAGATGAAGGACAAGTTCTTCGTCGACACCTTCGCGATGCGCTGCTGGCCCGAGGTCATCCTCAACGAGTTCTACGGCATCGCCGTCTGCTCCACGCTCGGCCACCTCACGAACCACGGCTACCTCACCGCCTGCGAGGGCGACGTGTACGGCGCCGTGATGATGCGCATCGGCCAGATCCTCTCGAACGACCTGCCGTTCTTCTGCGACATGATCGTGATGGAGGGCGACTACGGCGTCGCGTGGCACTGCGGCGCGGCCCCCTGCGGCCTCTGCAAGCCCGGCTACCAGCCCGAGCTCCACTGCTCGGCGACGGTCGAGGGCGGCGGCGTGAAGGGCTGTACGGGCGAGTTCCCGCTCAAGCCCGGCCGCGTGACGCTCGCGCGCCTCGGCGAGAAGCGCGACGGTGACGGCTTCCGCATGCTCGTGGCGACGGGCGAGGGCCTGGATACGGACATGTTCGTGCGCGGCACGCCGCTCAAGATCAAGTTCGACGCCGGCTGCGATGCCCTGCGCGAGGAGGTCATCACGAATGGCTGGGAACACCACTACGCGCTCATGTACGGCGATCACGTCGACGAGTTGAAGGACCTCTGCCGCAACCTCGACATCGAGCTGCACCTCGTGAAGTAGACCCTGCGCGGTGTGCCGCCTCGGCGGCGGCTTCCGCAGGGCATGGACGCCCTCGCGCCGGTACGGCGCGGGGCGTCATTTTTATGCGAAGTTCTTTGATTTCCCGTTGACCGGCGCGGCCGCATTTGATAAACTTTCCCTCGTTCTTTTTGAGGGCTATTAGCTCAGTTGGTTAGAGCGCTTCCTTGACATGGAAGAGGTCAGTAGTTCGAATCTACTATAGCCCACCATCCATGTCCTCAATCCACGGATGCGAGTTCTTTCCGTTTTGTGCTTACTGGTTTGAAAAAGCGCCCGGAAGCATCCTGTGGACGTCGCCACGGGTCTTGCGAAGTTCTTGCCGCTTGAGCCGTTGGGCATCCGTCTGCTCCCCTTCGATTTCCTTTGGGTGGAACGCGAAGATCATCCCCGCCTCCGTGAAGGTATCGCCTTTGAGCTGGCCGCGCGAATCCGCGACAGGACGCAAGGCTCCACTGCCCTCGGCGCGGGACGTCCGAGCGGGCTCGGCGCGCGAAGGCCGCGCGTCCTCCGGCCGGTCAACACGGAGCGTGCGGAGACGCGCCATGGCACCCCTGGTAGGGCGCGACGTCCCCGGCGCGCCGCGCCCACGGGGACGACATCGGGGACGACACGTGTACGCGGGCCGCCGG
>CAKUCX010000078.1 GCA_934643865.1 uncultured Kiritimatiellota bacterium | reverse complement strand
GGGAACGATGTGGGAGTCTCGCTTCCGCGTGCGCGAGTACATGCCGGACGAGAAGTGCGAGCTGATGAATGTTGCGGCCTACATCGACCGCAATCCCGTAAAGGCGAAGATGGTCAAGTGGCCGGACCGGTACGAATGGTGCAGTTTCGCCGCGGCATGCAAGGGCGATGGGCGTTGCATCAGCGGCTATCGCTTCATCTACACATTCGCGCCCGTGACTTGGGAACAGATCCATGAGATGCACGAGAAGTCGATTCACCTCGTCCTGAAGGAACTCGAGGACGAGAAGCTCGCCGGTCCCGCGAAGAAGGGACTCTCCGTCGACGAGGAGAAGTCCCAGAAGGTGCGGCAAAGGGAGTTTGATCGATTCGCCCAGTCGCTTCCCGCACGCGTTCCGCATCTCTTGGAGAAGGGCAGTAACAAGGTCGCCTTCGACCTGCTCAGGCTCCTCGCCGACGGACCGAGGCGACCGGTGGAGCTGCGCGCGGCACTGGGCATCTCCAGCGTCAACTTCTTCACGGCGCGCTACCTGACGCCGCTTGCAAAAGCCGGGTACATTGCCGCCGTCGATACCGAAAACCTTCATTCGCCGCAGCGGAAGTATCGCCTTGCGGCCAAGGGAAGAAGGTTGGTCTCGTGAGCTACTCCACCACTCTTACTCCACCATTAGGGACTGACCCTTCTCGATCCCCCTTACTCCACCATTAGGGACTGACCCTTCTCGATCCCCTTCTCGATCCCCCAAGGGACTGACCCTTCTCGATCCCCGGGGAGGGGAGCGAGCTCGCGGCCCTCGCGGGCACGATCGGCGTGGGCGTCGTCAACCTCACGTTCACGATGCTGGCGTTCCTCTTCATCGACAAGTTCGGTCGCCGCGCGCTCATCATCGGCGGCGCGTCGCTGATGATCGTGATGCACGCGATCGTCGCCTGGCAGCTCTCGCTGCCCCAGCCGAACGCGGCGATCGCCGTCTCGGGCATCCTGGGCTTCATCGCGTTCTTCGCGATCTCCTCCGGCGCCGTGATCTGGGTCTACATCTCCGAGGTGTTCCCGAACGTGGTGCGCGCGAAGGGACAGGCCCTCGGCTGCTTCGAGGTGTTCCCGAACGTGGTGCGCGCGAAGGGACAGGCCCTCGGCTGCTTCACCCACTGGTTCATGTGCACGGTCATCAGCTGGGCGTTCCCCGTCGTGGCGGAGAAGGCCGGCACCTGGGCGTTTGGCTTCTTCGCCTTCATGATGCTCGTCCAGCTGCTCTGGGCGATCTTCTTCATGCCCGAGACGAAGGGCGGCACGATCGAGGACATCGAGAAGCGCCTGGACATCAAGTGAGATGACCCGCTACGGGGCCTCTCGCCCCAGGATGATGCGGCGTGACGCGGAGAGCGTCACGCCGTTTCTGCTTCTGAAAATCCGCTCGAGATGGGTCAACGAAGCGAACCCGGTCTGCCGTGCGATTTCCGCGAGGGAGAGGCGATTCTCCTTGAGGAGTGTCTTGACGCGCGAGAGGCGGACATGTTCGATCTCCTCCCGAATGGACTTGCCTGTTGCATTCCGGAACCGGACCTCGAGCGTCCGTCTCGCGACGCCGCTCGCACGCGCCAGACTGTCGATGGAGAGCTGATGTTCCGCGGCGCGTTCCTGGATGAGGTGCAGAATGTGCGCGACGACATCGTCCTGAACGGCCGTCCAGTCCGTCGACTGGCGCGTGACGACCTCCAGGGGCTCGACGGAGAACTCGCTCCGCGCGAGGGACTCGCCGCGCATGAGCGCATCCAGATGCGCGGCGACCGCATACCCTGCCTGCTCCGGCGCGCAGCGGATGCTGGAGAGCGCGGGAATCGACGATTCGCAGATCCACGCGTCGTCGTCCACCCCGAGAACGGCGATCTCGCCCGGCACGGGAATCCGCTCCAGTCGGCAGGCATCGAGAATCTGCTTCCCCCGGCGGTCGTTGGGCGCGAAGACCGCGCAAGGCTTGGGAAGTCCCCGTAGCCACCGGGCGAGCCGGGGGCGCTCCGCCATCCAGTCCGCCTGCTCGCGCTTCGTGCAGGCGCCGTAGCGCGCATAGGTCGCCGTCGCGTGCGCGGTTCGCAGAAGTTCCTTGTGGAATCCCTCCTCGCGTTCCTGCGACCAGTAGCTGTCCGCCCACGGTGCGTCGACGAAGGCGAAATGACGATAGCGCCGCTCGACGAAGTAGCGGGCCGCCATTTCGCCGATGGCCCGCGAGTTCCAGACGCAGCAGGACATCGGCGCGAGCGGATAGTCGGACTGGCGCATCTCGGGCGGCTGGAGCAGCACGACGGTCGGCACGCCCAGGGCGCGGATGCGCCGCGCCTCTTCGACGGTGTGGACGGAGGCGGCGATGATGCCGTCCGGTCGCCAGTCCTCCCAGGACCGGAGACGGTTGGACCACGGCCAGCGCTTGTTCTCGACGTTGTACACGTTCCAGCGTCCATGCTCTTGCACGAAACGCGTAACGCCCAGAAACATCTCCCGCAGGTCCTGGGGGATGAAATCGGTGAAGATCACGACGGATGGAATCTTTCGGGCCATGCCGCTAGTCTAGCATAGAATCTGCGTGAAAGGTTGATAAATGATACGCAAAATGCAAAACGGCGGAACGGTCGTCTTTGCTATAATGCCCGGCATGAAAATTATCACATTCGCATGTGCCGTGTTGTCGGGTCTGGCCGCCGCGTGGGGGGAGTGTCCCCGCACGGTCGTGGGCGTGGTGAACTGGGACTGCTCGCTGCCGTCGAGCACGTGGTTCGGCCACTATGCGACGACCTCGTTGAGTCCTGCGCACTTCCGGCACTGCACGCCGTTCTACGCGGACGTGAAGGGCCCCGACCAAATCGACTATCACTGGCGTTCGGTCGAGGAGTACGAGCGCGAGATGCAGTACGCCATCGACGCCGGCATCGACTACTTCGCCTATTGCTGGTACGGCGAACTGAAGCCCGAGGACGGCAAGGACTTCACGCCCGTCGAGGTCCGTCGCGAGAACGTCTGCGATCCGCACGTCTGGGAACTCGCCACCGCCCGGCAGCTCCACGCGAAGAGCAAACTGCGGGACAAGCTGAAGATGTGCGCGATTCTCGTCACCCTCCACCCCCTGGCGGACGCCGAGGTTGAGTCGCTCGCCCGCGCGATGAAGGAACCTTGGTACCAGACCGCCCAGGGGCGCCCGCTCCTCTATCTCTTCGGCGGCAAGGGCAAAGGACTGCTGCCGCGCATCCGAAAGGCCTGCTGCGCGGTCGGCGCGGGGGACCCCTATGCGGTCGTGTTGGCGGGCAGGAAGTTCCCGTCGGACGGCGACGAGGGCGTGCAGGCAATCAGTGCCTACGTGGACGGAGCGCACGGCGTAGACATCTTCGCTGAGACCGCGGCCCGCGGGCGGAAAAGCAATGCGCAGCGCGTGGCGACGGGCATGGACGTCATCCCCACGTTCACGCTCGGCTGGGATCCCCGACCGCGGCTGGAGCATCCCGTGCCGTGGTGCGGATACGCGAAGGACCGCTACATGCGCCCCGCCACGGAGAGCGAGTGGTTGAAGGAGGCGGCATCGTTCGCGGACTGGGTGAAGACCAACCGAAAGTCCTGTCCGACGGGGCACATCCTCTCGTTCGCCTGGAACGAATTCGAGGAGGGCGGCTGGATTTGTCCGACCTGGCGTCCCGATGGTCCCCCCGACACGTCGCGCGTCTCCGCCTTCCGCAAGGTTGGCGAGATCTTCCGGCGGACGCTGGATGAGCCGCCTCGATCCGCGTCGTTTCCGCCCGCGAAACCCGTGGCCGGCGAGCGGAGCGTCACGATGTTCGTCGCGTTCACGGGACGCCCTACGACCGCCGACATCGAACACAAGCTGGATGCGCTCGCGGCGGGGGGCGTGAATTCGTTCATGCTCTACCCGACAAGCGGACTCGGCTACGAGTACCTCGGGAAGGAGTTCTTCGACGCGGCGCGGACGTTCGCCGCAGGTGCGCAGAGGCGCAGGATGAAGATGTGGCTCTACGACGAGCACAATTGGCCGAGCGGGTCCTGCCTTGGACGCGTCCCCGCGACGGACGAAGCCTTCCGCGAGTGGCAGCTGACCCTCGTCAAGGAGGGCACGAACACGAGCTGGCGCAAGGTGCTCTCGCCCATCAGCACGTCCTCCATGTGCACGGGCGGATTCAGGAAGGGCTGGCCGAACCTGCTGGAACCGCGCGCCGTCGACCTCTTCACGCGGATGACGCACGATGTCTACGCGAAGGAACTCGCCCCGTGGTTTGCGGATGGTACCGTGCGCGGCATCTTCACGGACGAGCCGTTCCACCCTGTTCTGGGAAAGTGGCTGCCGAAGGGGACCCTGTACGCGGCCCGCTGGTATGACGGGCTTCTGGAGGACTATGCCGCTCTGACCGGCGGCGGGGACTTCAAGCGGGATGTCGAGGCCTGGTTCGCCGCGGGACGGAAGACGAAGGGCGTCGAGGTCTGGACGCGCTACAACGAACTCTACGCCCGGCGTTTCAAGACATCGTTCTTCGATCGCATTCGCGCGAAGACGGACGCGCTCGGCATCCTGGCGACGGGGCACATGATTGGCGAAAACAGTCCCGACGGAAGCGTGGCCCTCAACGGCGATCCACTTGCATCCCTGGCGACATTGTCGTTCCCGGGGATGGACGAAATCTCGACGCGGACGGATCCTGGATCAATCGAGTGGTTGACGCTACATACGGTTCAATACGCAATCCGCCGGAACGGTCGTGGCGGCATGGCCGAGCTCTTCGCGCTCGGTCCCGCGAATGCGACGCCCGCGAAGTTTCTGAAAATGCTCCGCATTTGCGCCCTGCATGGCGTGACGCGCTATTTCACGGTGATGAGCGCGATGGATGCCTCGTGGATGGACGAGATGCACGGCTTCACCGTCGGCGTGGGCGACCAGCAGCCCTGGTTCGCCGAGTTTCCGACCTTCCTGGCTGCGGCGGACGAGGCGAGCGCCACGGCGGCCAAGCGGGCGGTCTTCGACGTGGCGCTGCGCTTTCCCCGCAAGCTGTGCGTACAGGCCGCCGCCGGCGCGGTGCCGCGTCCGGACGTCAACGGCTTTCTGCGCGCGTTCGAGTGCGCCCAGACGGGCGTCGAATTGATCCGCGAGGAGGATGCGACGGCCGCGTCACTGGTTTTCGCGTTCGAAGGCAAGGCCTTTTGCGAAGAACGTACCGGGACGCGGTTTGACACACCTGGGGCCGCCCTCGCGTGGGCGCAGGCGCGTCTGCCGAAGCGCTTCATCCTGCGCGATGCGGAGGGGCGTCCCGTGCCGGATGTCCTTGTCCGTAACTATGAGGACGGCACGCATGCGTATGTGCGTCTGGGGAAGGTTCCCCCGGCTCCCACCGTCGGAACGCCTGTCGCCCTCGACGGTGACTGGATGCTGACGTTGAGCGCGGCGCCCACGCGCCGCCTGCCGTTCGACACGAACGGCATCTGCCGGCTGTCGCTGAAGAATCCTCTGAAGGGGGCGCGCCTCGCGACCCGCGGAACGACCGTCACGGTTGATGGGCGGACCATTCCCGTCGCGTCGCCCTGTAATGCCCTGCGCCCGTCGTTCAACGGACTCTATCGCACGTCCGAAACGTTTGATCTCACGGCCGGCGACCACGAGTTCCGTCTGCCGGGGGATCTGCGCGATCCGAACTGGTTCCTGCCGGCGGCGTTTCTGATCGAGCCGATGGCCGCGCCGCAGCAGGTGAAGCCCGCCTCGCTCGACGCGCTGGGCTTCGGCGGGTTCTGCGGATCGACAACCTGGACGAAGACCGTGACCGTGCCGCAGGGCGAGGCCGTGCGGCTTCTGCTTGAGACGGGCGGACACTTCACGCGCGTCTTTCTCGACGGACGCGACCTTGGGGCCGTGGGCTGGGACGACTTCAGCTGGGAGATTCCCGCGGATCTGCGCGGAAAAACGTGCGAGCTGCGCATTGTCGTGCATACGTCGCTCGCGCCGCTCTTCGGCGCGGCCAATCCGCCGGGAACCAAGTACTGGGGCGCGACGTCGCCCCGCGCGTGCGGACTCCTGTCCGTGCCGCAGTGGCTCGTCCTGAAGTGAAAAGTCTTGAAAGGGGAGATGTGGACATGAAACGAATGCTGATGGCAATGGCGCTGGCGGCTCTGACGGGCGGTACGGCACAGGCGCGGTCGATTTCAATCGCGACGCGGAACACGGGACATGACGGAGTGATCCAGTCCGTCGAGCTGATGTTCGGCGCAGCCGGTGAGAACGAGACGAACCGTCTCTTCGCCGTCTGGGGACGGACCGTTGGCGGAGTCCGGCCGACGGACTGGGACAACCGCGCGGAGATCGCCCTCGTTCCGCCGGAGACGGCTTCGTACTCGTATACGATGCCGGCCGGGTGGGAGACCTCCGTCCAGGCCATTCGGTTCTACCTCGTGCCAACGGACCTCCCCTATGACAACGTCGTCACCCACCTCGATTCGACGGGACAGGAGTACGTGAATACGGCCTGCACGCATACCCGGGATACGCGCGTCGAAGCCATACTCACTTTGCTCACGCCCGCGGCGGGGGACTACAGTGTGCCGTTTGGGGCGCGAGGTACGCGATCCACGAACTATGCCGGATGCCTCTGTGTCTTTACTCGGTACGGTAAGGAGGATAAGCCCGGTTTTGCGCGTGGCGACACGGTGGTCAACGAGTTTTTTGGTGAAACCTCCACGTTGCCCATCGGCAAAACCTATACCTTTGCCGTCGAGGGACAGCGTCTCTCCTGGTCCCTCTGGGGTGTGAATACGCCCGTCCATACCTTGGACTACACGTACGCGCAGAACACGCGCGGCGGTGTCACGCCGATGTACGTCTTCACGTTGAACGAAGGCGGTGCGGCGAACACGGCCTGCAACACGAAGATGCGCCTCTTCACGTTCACGATGACGGATGGGGACACGGTTCTCTGCGATCTGCTGCCCGTGGTAAAGGACGGGGTCGGCTACTTCTACGACCGCGTGTCCCGTACGCTGAAGGGCAATAGCTCCGGTCAGGGCGCCTTTGTGGTCAGTACTGCCCCGATCTCCTTCGATGAACAGAGTGCGACTGCGACGGAGGTCCTGGAGGTGGGGTCCGCGCCGCGGATTTCCGTGACGGGAACCAATTTTGTCGACGGAGTCGCGGTCTCGCTTGAGCTGGCGCTCGATCCGGGGACCCAGGCGCGTCCGAACGTGCTCTATGCGGGCTACGGCCCAACCGCCGGCGGCGACGGCCCCGACGGATGGGCGCACTTCGACCGCGTCGGGATGATTTCTCCCGAAACGACGACGCTGACCTATCCGCTGCCGGCGGACTGGGGAACGGATGTCAAGGCGTTGCGCTTCTTCCTCGCCGCACAACCCGCTGCGGACTACGATTCCGCCGTCGAGTACCTCGAATCGACGGGACAGGAGTGGATCAATACCGGCGTACGCCACACGACGACGGCGGTCGTCAACTGTACGGCGGACATTCTTTCGAATCCCGTCGGGGACTACAACGTGCCCTTCGGATCAAGAAAGAAAGACAATACCCTCGGTGTCTATTTCTTCACGCGCTACAATAAGGAGAAGCGCGTGGGCTATACCTTCGGCGGAGGAGAGGTGTGGGGCGATGCGATCGATCTCCCGCTGGACGTGCCGACGACGATCCGCGCCGATGGACTCTGCGGATCGCTCTACACCAACGGTGTCCGGTTCGGCACGATCACGGCAGGAGGGGACGGCAACTGGAATAATGGCGTCGGCCCCGTACTCGTCTTCACGATGAACGAGACCTCGACCCCCGACGCCGTCGAACCGAACACAGCCTGCAACACGAAGATGCGTCTGCGGGCCTTCACGATGTTCAACGAAATCGGCAAGACCGTGACCTGCGATCTCGCGCCCGTGGTGAAGGACGGGACCGGATATCTCTACGATCGCGTGTCCGGACGGTTGCTCGGCAATGGTTCGAGGACCGGGGCCTTCATCGTCGGTCCGGCGTGCTATGGCGGGGAGCCCATCCGCGCGGCGTCCTCGCTGCTGACGATTCCGATGCCTGCGTCCGAGAGACCGCAGGCCCGCTATTGCGCGCCGGTGTCCTTCCGTGGCATCGGTGGAACGAAGGTCGTGGCCGGGGTGCCAGTGGAGGTGGCGATTTCGCCAGATCGCATTGTTGGCTTTGCCTATGACCAGTGCGCGGTAGATGGGTCCGATATCCGCTTCTACAGTGCGGAAGGCGAACTGCTGCCGCACGAAATCGACACCTGGACTCCGACGGGCACGTCCCTAGTCTGGGTGCGTGTGCCTGCGCTCGATCCTGCAGGAGGCATGGGTGTGACGATGTGCTGGGGCGCGACGCGCCAGACGCCGCCGGCGCGTCCCGCCACCGAGGTTTGGCGCGATTATGTCGCCGTCTGGCATTTCAACGAGGCGTCCGGCACGGCGCGCGATTCGGGACCGTATGGTTTCCATGCCGAACCGCGTGGCGATGCGGTGAACAGTGCGGGCGTGGACGGCGTGACCGTCAGCCGCGTGCGTCAGATCAACGGGGGCTGGTTCGAGGCGCCGACGTGCAGTGGACTGTTCCTGGGGTCCGCGTTCACAGCCTCGGGCTGGTTCAGGATGACGAGTCCTGCCGCCACTGCCTCGCCGCTGCTCTTCAGCACCAAGACGACCTGGAAGGATTCGCATGGCTGGTATCTGGCCGTGCAGGAAGCTCCCAACCGGATTTCAGTCAATGGCGGTACGACTGATACGAAGGTCCACTACAGCTTCCCGAATCTGACGGAGAAGTGGCGCTATGTCGCCAGTGTCTTCGATGGTACCTCCGCCAATCTCTACGGAAATCCGGATGTGAACACGGCGACTTCCGTCGCGACGTTCACGCTTTGTGCACCCCAGGAGAGTGCCGATACTCTCAAGCTCTTCCACAATGTCTATGGTTCCTATGCGGGCTACGCGGAGGAGTTGCGGATTCGTCGGGGACATGTCGATGACGCGTGGATGAAGGCCGAATACATGGGCATGCTGGACACCTTCGCCTCCGTGGGACCCATGGAGACGCTGATCGGTCAGGGGACGATGATTATTGTCCGTTGAGGTGATTGAGATGTTGAAGCCGATGACGAAGGTTCCGATGGGAATTCATGCGCGGACCACCCGCGTGGAGGCGCTGCGCGAGAAGGCCCTCCGCGCGATGGACACGCATGCGATGTGGTTCGAGCGCTCGAAGCGCAATGCGGACGACCGCTATGGCTGGGACGACCGACAGCTGCTCGAATTCTACCGCGCGTACGAGAAACGGACCGGTGAGCCGACGTTTCTCCTGCGCCGGGCGAAGGCGGAGGCGGACATGATCGCGTCGTCTCCCGTCGTTCTGGACGACGACGTGTTCGCGGGCCGTCCCGACGTCTCACCGCTGTCGGCAGAGGAGCGTGCGACGTTCGAACTGTACCGGGAGCGGTACATCACGCTCGTGCCGCAGGTTCTGGGCCGTACGGGCCACATGTCGCTCGACTACGCGAAGCTGCTCGCCGTCGGCATCGAGGGGTTGCTCGCGGAGATCGCGGAGCGCCGCGCCGCGCTGGATCCCGCCGAGACGCGGACGTTCACGGAGGCGGACGAGTTCTACGACACATGTGTGGTGCAGCTGGAGGCGGTGCTGACGCTGGCGGACCGCTACGCCGCCGAGGCGCGTCGGCGGGGACGGAACGATCTCGCGGATCTCGTCGCGAAGGTCCCCCGGCGCCCGGCGGAGACCTTCCGCGAGGCGCTCCAGGCCATTCACTTCTACAGCCACATCCTGCGCGACCTCTTCTCGCACGGACGTCCCGACCAGTATCTGATTGAGTTCTATCGGCGGGATTTGGCCGCAGGACGTCTCACCGAGGCCGAGGCGCTTGAACTGATCGATCTCTGGAACATCCAGTACACGTTCTACACGCGTCCCCTCGCCTCCATTAGCTACATCGTCGGCGGCCATGCCGAAGACGGTACGCCTGTCGAGAACGAACTCACCTGGCTCTTCCTTCAGAGCATTGAACATCTGCGGATGGCCTATCCGAGCGTCGGTCTCGCGGTGTCCGACGGGATGAATCCCGCCTTGTTGGACTATTCGCTCGAACTCCTCGCGGACGGCTGCACGCATCCTGCGCTGTTCAACGACGTCGCGATCCCGGAGGCGCTGTGCGCGGTGGGCTTGCCGCGGGCCCACGCCTATTCCTACGTGCATTCGACCTGCGTCGAGATCACGCCGTGCGGGCGGTCCGGATTCTGGGCGACGAGTCCGTACCACAGCTGCCCCCAGGTGCTGATGGACCTGCTCGCGCGACGCCGGGACTTCGCGGATGTCGAGGCGCTCTTCGCCGCCTACCGCGACGCGCTCGCCGAGGTCGTGCGAAAGGGGCAGTTGGAGCAGAATCTGCTGCAGCTCGAACGGGCGCGCAACGGCGGCGAGTCGCCGCTTGCCTCGGCATTGGTGGACGACTGCCTGGCGCGCGGGAAGGGGATTGACCAGGGCGGTGCGCTCTACAACCACGTGCTGCCGAACTTCATCGGCGCGACGACCGTCATCGATTCGCTCGCCTGCCTCGACTGGTACGTCTTCCGGGAACGCCGGATGACGCTGGATGACTTCTACGCCGTGCTCCAGGCCAATTTCGCCGGGCAGGGGGACGTGCGGCGCGAGCTGGTCGAGAAGGGGCCTCACTTCGGCAACGACGACGCCGAGATGAACGCCCTCGGCCGCCGTTTCTATGCGATGCTGGAGGAGATCTGCCCGAAGACGCCGACGCTGCGTGGTGGACGGGTAATCCCCGGCGCCTTCGCCTTCATGATGCACGAGGACATGGGAAAGGCGTGCATGGCCACCCCGGACGGACGGCCCGCGGGCGAAGCGTTCAACGGCGGCAGCGATCCCGTCTCGGGACGCGACGTGAAGGGGCCGACGGCTTCGCTCCTTTCGACGACAGAGTGGAACCACGGTGCCTTTCTGGGTGGCGTGGCGGTGAATCTGCGTTTGGACTGCGCGGACTTCGACGCAGCGAAGTTGACCGCCTTCCGCGCGCTGGTGGAGGTCTTCATGGCACGTGGCGGCTTCGAGCTCCAGGTGACGGCGGTGAGCGCCGCCGTGCTGGAGGACGCGCGGGTGCATCCTGAACGCCACCGCGACCTGCTCGTGCGCATCGGCGGCTTCAGCGACTACTTCGTCCGCCTGTCGCCCGAGCTGCAGCGCGAGATCATCGCGCGCACGGCCCATCGAATTTGACGGACATGGCGGACGGCGTCGTCTTCAACATCCAGCGGTTCTGTACGGATGACGGTTCGGGCATCCGCACGTGCGTCTTCCTCAAGGGGTGTCCGCTCGACTGCCTCTGGTGCCACAATCCCGAGTCGAAGCGGCCGGACCCCGAGCGCGCCGGTGACACGGTCTACGGGCAACGGATGTCGGTGGACGAGGTGATGGCCGTCGTTGAGCGGGACCGTCCGTTCTACGCGCGCTCCGGAGGCGGCGTGACCTTCACGGGCGGCGAGCCGTTCGCACAGCCCGCCTTTCTGCTGGAGCTGCTGCGGGCCGCGAAGGCGGCGGAGCTCCACACGTGCGTGGAGACCTGCGGCTACGTCTCGCGGGATGTTCTCGCCGAGGCGGCGGATTTCGTGGACCTGTTCCTCTACGACTGCAAGGAGACCGATCCGGTGAAGCACCGGGTCTTCACGGGCGTCGACCCGGCGCGCATCCGCGCGAATCTCGACTGGTTGGCGGAGACGGGGCGTCCCGTCATCCTGCGCGCGCCGATCGTGCCGGGGTGCAACGACCGTCCGGACCACTTCCACGCGCTTGCCGCGCTCGCGGCCTCCCACGCCAATGTCCTGCGCGTCGAGCTGGAACCCTACCACCCGTTCGGCCGCGCGAAGGCGGAGGCGCTGGGACGGGACTGGCCGCTCGGCGACGTTCCGCTTCCAACCGCGGAGATGAAGTCCGCATGGGCGCGCGAACTTGCGGTCGGGACGTAGGCCTCCTGCACCGTGTCCACACGCGGCACACGCAATTATGCCACAATATGGGCATGTGACCGATAGCGACAGACATTGCCAACTTTGAGGAGCTGCGGAAGGCCGGGCAGATATACGTGGACAAGACCGCGTATTTCCATCGGTTGATCACGGACCCAAGTCGTCGTTATTTCTTCTGTGCGCGTCCGCGTCGCTTCGGCAAGTCGCTCGGTGTGACGACCTTGAAGTCGATCTTTCTCGGTCATCGCGAATTCTTCGCCGACCTCGCGATCGCGAAGACCGGCTACGACTTCGCGCCGCACACGGTCGTCCACTTCAACTGGGGAGGGGTCGATGCGTCGAGCCGCGAGGGATTTGACGAGACGTTCCCCGGTGCGGTCGCCGATGCGCTGACTGCGGCTGGGTATGCATATGACTGTTCCGTTCCACCGTCCCTCAATCTGAGCCGTGCGCTCACGTTCTTCAAGGACCGCGACGGCAAGGGCTGTGTGATCCTGATCGACGAGTACGATGATCCGGTCGCGAAGGCGCTCGCCGACGTGCCGCGGGCGGAGTACATCCGCGATCGGCTTGCGACGATCTACCCCGACTTTCCACGTTCGCACCCGATTTCAACTTTCCCCAAAAGAATAACTGACAAAACGGGAGCGAACGCGGACAGATTCGCCGGGTATTGTCTTAGAAAAACCGGAAAGTTCGTGTAGTGAAGACCTACCCCCTTGAGCCGGAATCTTGATTTTGAGATAATTCCGGCATGTTTTTGCGAGCGACAAGGAGATTCAAGGACGGCAAGCCCCACTACTACTGGAGCCTCGTCGAGAGCGTTCGTGTCGGGAGGCGCGTCTTCCAGCGTCAGGCCCTCTATCTCGGCGAACTCAACGACTCCCAGCGCATGGAATGGCAGAAGGCCGTCGAGGTCCTTGACGAAGACGGCAGGTCCCGGCAGATGAAGCTCTTTCCCGAAGACCGTGCGCCGAAGACGGATGACGGGGAGATCGTGCGCATCCGGATGGATCGTCTGACTGTCCGGAACCTGCGCAACTGGGGCGAGGTCTGGCTCGGGACGGTTCTCTGGGATAAGCTCGGGCTCGACGGCTTCTGGGCGCAAAGGATTCCCCCGAGTCGAAAGGGCACGGACTGGCTTTCCGTCATGAAGGCGATCGTCCTCTACAGGTTCACGGATCCGGGCAGCGAGCTTCAGATGCACTCGAACTGGATGGCGAACACCGCGATCGAGGAGCTGATCGGTCCCGGTGCGCTGACTGGGCGCTCGACGCTCTACAACTGCCTCGACCGCGTCATGTGGCCTTTGGCGGAACGGTGGAAGCCGCGCGGCGAGCGCAAGGACTCGTTCAAGGATGGTCTGTTCTTCTTCCTCCGGGACCGATGGGCGGGGCTGTTCGGCTCGACCTGCGACGTGATCCTCTTCGACCTGACGAGCACGTACTTCGAGGTGGACGGTACGAAGGCCCTCGACAGCGATCTCCAGCGCTATGGCTACAGCCGCGACAAGCGCGGGGACTGCCTCCAGGTCGTGATCGCGCTCGTCCTCACGCCCGACGGGTTTCCGCTCGCCTACGAGGTCATGCCAGGGAACACCAACGACCGCGAGACGCAGATGCCGTTCATCGAACGGCTTGAGAAGAAGTACGGGAAGATCGGCAGCCTTTGGCTGATGGACCGCGGCGTGCCGACGGAGAGGACGCTAGAGAAGATGCGCGAGAGCGGCTACAGGTATCTTGTCGGCGCACCGCGAGGACATCTGAGAGTCATCGGCGACAAGCTCGACAAGACCGAGTGGCAGACCGTGCAGGACGGCATCGCGGTGAAGGTGGTAAGGGCGGATGTGACGACGAAGGACCCCGACGGAAAGGAGAAGGTCGTTCCAGGAGACACGTTCGTTCTGACGCGCAGCACGGCACGTTCGCTCAAGGAGACGGCGATGCGCGTAAAGAAGCTGCGCATTGCGATGAAGACGCTGAACGCGATCGACGCGCGTATCGGACGGTGCAAGTGGAAGAAGGCGGAGCCCTCGAAGAGAGGGCTCTCACGCGACGAGCTCGTCGGTCGGCTCGCGGTCGCGGCAAAAGGCGCGGGGCGCGCCTGGAAGCTGATTTCCGTCACGATCCCGAAGGAGGGCGAGAAGGTGACGGCGGAGACCTTTCGGTGGAATCTGGACTGGGAGCGGGTGAGGGTCTGACCCCAATGGTGGTGTAGGAGTGGTGGAGTAGTTGCGGAATATGCTATAATGCGCGGCATGAGA